>CAYVDV010000048.1:0-17751 GCA_964450465.1 uncultured Saprospiraceae bacterium | reverse complement strand
TCCTCCAGGTCTTCCTCGATATGGCCCACGCGGTCGAGCACATCGTCGTAATAGGCCTCGGGCACGTGCAGGAAGTCCACCCCGTTGGCGCGCAACTGGCTGACGGTAGCGATGATGTCGTTGGTGGCTACGGCGATATGCTGCACGCCGGCCGAGCGGTAAAAGTCGAGATACTCTTCAATCTGGCTCTTTTTCAGGCCTTTGGCCGGCTCATTGATCGGGAACTTGATGTAGCCGTTGCCGTTGCTGACCACTTTGGACATGAGGGCGCTGTATTCGGTGCTGATGTCCTTGTCGTCGAAGGTAATGAGCAGTTTGAAGCCCATGACCTCCTGGTAAAACTTGACCCACTTGTTCATGCCGCCCAGTTCGACGTTGCCCACACAGTGATCGACATACTGCAGTCCGACGGATTTTGCCGGGTACACGCTTTTGCGGGCTTCGTATCCGGGCAGGAAAGGACCTGTGTAGCGGCTGCGCTCGACCAGGGTGTGGATGGTGTCGCCGTAGGTTTTGATAGCGGCCATAACCACTTCGCCGTTGCTGTCTTTCAGGGTCTTAGGGGCATAAGCACTCTCGGCGCCGCGCTCCAAAGCAGTGAAATAAGCCTTTTCGGCATCATCGACCCAAAGGGCGAGCACCTTTACCCCATCGCCGTGCAGGGCGACGTGGCGGGCAATATCGTGGTCGGGCAGCAGCGCCGAGGTCAGCACCAGGCGGATCTTGTTTTGCTGCAGCACATAACTCACGCGGTCGCGCACGCCGGTTTCGGGGCCCATATAGGCGACCCATTCGAAACCGAATGCAGCCTGGTAATACAAGGCGCTCTGTTTGGCGTTGCCGACGTAAAATTCGATATGATCGGTGCCGTTGATCGGAAAAGAATCCGCGGCATTCAGGTTGGTAGCGGGGGACGTTTTGGTTAAGGTATCCATAGGACGGTGACGGTTTACGGCCATAGTCGTCAACCATGTATAAACTTTTCAAATTTGAAATTTACATTTTGACTTCCACGGACCTGTTAATGGATGAAAAGACCCTTTATGAAGGCAAAATGTAAATTTGAAAAGGCAAATTTTAAAAGTTTATCCACATTGATGACCATGAGATTGACAGGTGGCCGCAAAGGTAATGAATTTTCATTCCAGAGGCTATCCTTGAATATTGCCCGGGTTTTCTGATATTGGCCTTGATTTAATGGTTTTAAATATCTGAAATGGGAAACTTTCTCTCTCCGGTTCAATCTGTACTGACCATACTCGGCGTAATATTCCTCCTGGCTTTGCTGAGTTTGCTGGTTGCTATTCTGATGGAAACCATATCCATACTGCTGAATGCGCGGGCCAAACGACTGTTCTCTGCGATCCGGGAACTGTTGCAGCAGGACGGAAAACTATTCGACCAGTTTATACGTCATCCCCGGTTCCGGCAGATAGCCGGTTCGTCGCGTGGCTTGGCAAATGCCCCGGAGTATTTACCGGCGGAATCTTTTGCGGCCATTTTCCTGGAACTCCTGCAACTCCGGGGACTGGGTCAAAAGGATGCCGTGCTTTCGGATGTCGTTGCGTTAGACACCTTTTTGAAAAGCCGGTATGAGGAATGTAAATCGGATGCAGCGGTTTTCCGGAATTATCTTGCCGATTGGTTTGATGAAAAGATGGACTTTGCCTCCGGTGTTCACCGGACGCGGATACGATTCCAGTTGTTTTTTGTAGCAGTTTTCGTTGCGCTGCTGTTTAATGCGGATATTATCGGCCTGTATTCCAGAATATCAGCCGGTTTTGAGCAAAGTGCTGTCGAAAGGGCGACCCTTGTGGCGGACAATCTTCAGAAACTGGTTGCGACAGATCCTGAGCTGCGGAATGACGAACAGGTGAAAAATATTGAGCGGGAGGTTTTAACAGCCATGCAGCAGGCCTTTGAGCCCGGTCGGCAGCGGGCCATTCTGGGTTTTACCCGGGATACCTCCCTCACTCCCTGGGATTGGATCTTGCGGATTGCCGGCTATCTGATCTCGGCGCTCTTAATGGCCTATGGCGCGCAATTCTGGTTCAAGCTGGTTACGTCCATGTTCTTTCTAAAAAAGTTGTCACCGGCAAGGCCTGTACCTCATGTTTGAATATGCTCAGCAATTGCGGTTTTTACCTTCCAATGCGCCAACCCAGCTTGACCGACCCTTCCGGGTTCAGGCGGGGAGGCTTGTAGGTCGCACCGGGAAAGCGCACCGAATCATCGCCGGCTGCGCGCACATGCAGGCCGGCCCAGGGGCTGAGGTAAAAATTCCGGTAGAAGAACCAGTGGTAACCCGCACCACCCGACAGCAGGTAGCTTTTATACCCCGCTGATTCCTGGTCTGGCGTATAACGGATGCCGGCGTCCCAGTACACGAGCCCGGCGGCCAGCCACCACCCCTTGAAATGTTGTTTTGGGAAATAGTCGGCCAGCAGGGCATAAGCCCGGATGCTGTTATCCGTATAACCTTTGGGCAGCAGGAAGTCCGGCTTGGTGGCGCGGGCTACGATCAGACGACCCCGCCAGTGCCCTTTACCGGCCCAAAAGGCGCCGAAGTAGCCGCCTGTAACATAGGGCAGGGCATCCAGTTCGATGCCGACAGTAAAGGGCTGCCGGACAGCGGTTTCCTGGGCGCACAACGGTACGGCCAGCAGATAAAGCAGGGTGAGTGCAACAGTTTTCACAGGCATCGTTTTTAATGCGAAGCAGCAGGAGCGCCTTTCGATCCGGGAATGGCATCTTTTGCGCCACCAAGTTCCCCTCATTTTGGCAAAAAACAGAATTTCAGCATTGGTATATCGCTAAAATCCGGGTACCTTTAATCGCCAAAAAAATATACGATCATGAAACCTGTTTATGCCACACTCCTGGCTGCGCTTGCAGCCGTATCTCTTTCTGCACAAGTAACGTTTAAAAAGGCGATTGGAACCTCCGGCGACGATGAGGCGCTCTGGGTGGAAACCCTGCCCGACAGTTCTTTTATCGTGGCCGGCAGCAGCACCGGCGGCGGTTTTGGCGGCCAGGATGCACTGCTGGTCAAGTTCGACAAGGCCGGCAATATCCTCTGGAGCAAAGTCTTTGGCGGCGCCGGGAACGATGTGTTTAAATTTGTACACCGGACCGGCGACGGGAACCTGATCGCCCTTGGAGAAACCGATAGCTACGGCGCCGGCGGCGTCGATATTTATATTGCCCGGCTCGACCAGGCCGGCAATACCCTTTGGGAGCGCACTACCGGCGGGTCCGGCATCGAATCTGCCCGCGGTGTTTGCGAAGTCAGCGGCGGCTTCATTGTCACAGGCGGTACCCAGAGCTATACCGGTTGGTGGGATATCTACGTGCAAAAACTGGACGCTTCCGGCAAAGGCCTCTGGACCCGCACCTGGGGCGCCGGCGGCGGCGATATTGCCGGCGAACCCCTGCCGGCCCTGAATGGCGAGGTCTGGGTCAGCGGCTTTTGTTATAATGCCCCCGAGCACGATGCCGTGCTGATGCGCCTGAGCGCAAACGGCGATTTGCTCGGCTTTACCAAAGCGGGAAGCTGGGGGGATGACAATGCTGACCACCTCCGGCCCGGCGGCGCCGGCCTTGTGGCCTCCGGCGGCGCCTGGTCCTTTTCCGGTGGCGGGCGCCTGGAGCCCTGGATCGTGAGCTACGATCTGCAGGGCAAGGTAGCCTGGGCAAAACGGTACGCCATCCCGGATGGCAATTACCTCTCTTCCCTGGAAGTCTGCTCTGACGGAGGGTTTATTTTCGCCCCGCAATGTTACAGTGCGCCGCCGTCCAATGCGCTGCTGTATAAAACGGACGCCGACGGTAATGTACAATGGGCAAAATCGTTCCCCTTCGGCGGGGCCGGCGTAATGCGCCATGTAAAGCCAACCGTTGACGGGGGCTTTGTAGCCGTCGGCTATGTGACGGCTTCCGGATCAACGACAGGCAGGGATATGTTTATCCTGAAAACCGACCTCAGCGGTAACTCGATCGACTGCTGCCCCGAAACATTTTCGCTCACAGGGGACGTTATTTCGCCCAACTCGCCTGTGCAGGTACTGGATATGAGCGTGGTGTCCGGACCCGTTTCCAAATCAGTAAAAAAGAAAAATATCGCACTGGGCGCTGTAACCGACCTCTGCAACGGTCCCTCCTGCTGCCTCATGCAGGCAGGCAGCGTGTCGCAGGGGCCGGCTGTGCTTTGTGTACCGGCTCCTGCACCGGTTGCCTATAATAACGACGCTATACTGGGCTCCGGAGATCTGCTGCAGTATATCCTGTTCAGCAACCCGGACGATCCCACCGGCTCTATTCTGGTCCGGAGCGATACTCCGTCTATCGCGTTCGATCCTGCACTGATGCAGCCCGGCATCACTTACTATCTCGCCGCGGTAGCCGGAACCGGGCTGAACGGCAATGTCAACCTGGCCGCAGCCTGCCTGGATGTTTCCAACGCCGCGCAGGTGACCTGGCTGCCCCCCCCGGCGGTAACTATCCTGGGCAATCAATACCTGTGCTCCGGCGATACGCTGGCGCTTTTCGCTACACCCGGGCTGAACGGCTACAACTGGTCGAACGGACAAACGGACGCCAGTATTCTGATAAGCGCAGCGGGCATTTACACCGTGACTGTAACCCAGGGAAACGGTTGCAGCAATACCGCCACTGCCCTGGTCACACCGCTGTTTCCCGATACCGTATCGATCCAGCAGGTTACCTGTATCCCGGGGCAGGAAGGCGTAAGCATACAGGTGTTTAACGGCTCCAACGGCTGCGACAGCGTGGTCGTCACCCAAACCAGCTATGTACCCTCTTTGTCGGGCTCCGTGGTATCGAACAACTACAACGGCTACGGTGTGGCCTGCCCGGGCGACTCGAATGGGGAAGCAACCGCTCTGCCGGCCATCGGCGTCCCGCCGTTCAGCTTTCTCTGGAACACCGGAGCGACGGCGGCAACCCTGCAAAACCTGGCTGCCGGTACCTATACGGTCACCTTTACCGACGCCAACGCCTGCACCGGCGTTGCAACCACTACCCTCCTCGCCCCGGCGCCGCTGCAGGCCGTCCCGGAAGCGACCGATCCGACCTGCCAGCACCCAGGCGAGATCCGGGTGGCACAGATAAGCGGCGGCGCAGCGCCTTATACTGTTCGCCTGGCACAGACAATACAACACAGCGACGGCGCCACTCCGCTGGTCTTCCTGATGCCGGATGCCGGCACATTTGCCCTTGTCCTGACCGACGCCAACGGCTGTGAACTGGCCGATACAGTTGTATTGGAGCCTCCCCTGCCTGTGGAGGAATGGGTAAGCGACACGTTCGAGATCTTTAAAGGGGAAACGCTCACCCTCGACGCCGTAGCCGCCGGGGTCAGCATTTATCCGGTGTCGGTGCAATGGACCCCGGCCGCCGGGCTGTCCTGCACCACTTGTTTGGATCCTTCACTTGGCCCGGTCGTCAGTACCCTGATCGGGCTCGAGGTGCAGGGTTTCGGGGGCTGCCGGGCAGCGGGACAGTTCTGGATCGTCGTGTACCGGCAGGCGGAGATCTATTTTCCCAACGTTATCATGCCCGGCAGTGCGGAAAACTACGCCTTTACCCTGTACGGCGATGCGCGCCTGCGCCGCATCCGGAAACTGCAGGTGTTCGACCGATGGGGCGAACTGCTTGCCGAACTCCGGGACTTTGCGCCTAATGATCCCGCGCAGGGCTGGGACGGCCGCTTCCGGGGGCAACTGGTGCCGCCCGGGGTGTATGCTTACCTGGTGGAAGTCGAATATCCGGACGCGTCAACAGAGGTGTTTAGCGGGGATGTGACGGTGCTGCGTTAATAATTCGCCTTCAACTTCAAACTTAAACGCACCGGCATTTCATCGATGGTGGTGTTGCGCAGGCGCAGGGCCAGGTCGATGCTGAAACGGTCGTCGGACATGATCTTTTTGGCATCCGCCAGGGATGGGATCAGATCGAGGGTCTTGCTGGGTTCGATCGGGGTGGGAAATCGGTAGGCCACCTCAATGTAGCCATTCGGGTCGCTCTCCTGATACACTCGCAGCGAAGCTTCCTCTACCACGTTGAAATTAACATCGCCGAAGATACCGGTCAGCGAGGCCTGAGTCGGGAGGATGCGGATGATCTCGGTGTTGGTTTTGTCGTATTGGTCCAGCAGCGCACTGTAGCGGCTGGAGAGGTTTTTCAGGTAAAAGTGGTGGGTGACAAAGGGCCCGATCCCGGCAGGAATGGTAAAGTCTTCCTGATAGATCATGTCGAAGCCCGGCGACGTATCCTCTTTTTTACAGCCGGACAGGAATAGTAATACGCTTATGCCAAGGGAAAAAAATAGTTTATGCATCATCATTCAAGGTCTTGAAAAACTGCTCTAAAGACGCAAATCGCGCGGACAAGGTTGTATTGAAACGGACAAACGGGCAAAATAGGCGCGCTGCCACGGCCCTGGTCTGCAATTAACGCAGCAATATGCTTCGCATGCGCCGCCGGAATTGTATCACCGTCCGGAAGCGGGCGATTTCGCTGTGTGCGGCATAGGGCCAATCCTGCTCGATGCCGGGCAACGATTCGGCATCTTCGGGCCGGCAACAGAAGGCGGCGCGCTGGAGCAGGGCGTAGAAATGCCGGGGCACTGTCCAGTGTCTTGGGCCGCCCTGGTACTGGGGATAGCGGAGCAAGGCGTGCAGGAGTTCTCCGGGCCAGGTGTACACGGAGTCTCGTAGTGCGCGCACCAGGGCGGAGTCCGGATCTTCGAGCAAGGGACCGGCCAGTTGCGCGAGAGCAGCGGCGGCGGCTTGCCAGCGGGCTTCGGGCAGTGCCTGCAGTATCTGTGCCAGGGCTTCGGACTGCCACATCGTGTGTCCGGGGCGGGCAATAAAGTGGCGAACCACCGCTTCCAGCCATTCCGGGTCTGCATGCCAGCAGATGCCGCGCAGCCAGGCGTCCCAGACAGGTTCTGGGGTGCTTTCGGTGTCCATGGCCTGGAGTATCGCCGGCGCCGGCAAGCCGCTGGCTTGTGCCAGTGCCCTGGGCGGCAGTGCGTTCAGCAGGGCGATCAGGGGGGCATCGGGATCGGCAGCGGAATGTACCGGTCTGAACCGGTCCAGGGGTCCCTTTTCAGCTCCGGGGCGGGCCAGGCGCTGCAATACGCCGGCAAATTGCGTTTCGGGGAGGCCGGCCAGTTGTTGCCGGAGCCCGGCATCCGTCGCTTTGCGCAAGGCGCTTTCGGGGATCAGGAGCAAGAGCCGGAGTGCGGTGCGGTGCACGGCATTTTTTGTTTCCGCAGCGGCGGTTTCCAGGAAAGATTCGTCGGCTGGCGAAAGGCCGGTGCGCAGCGCTTCGAGGAACCGGATCTTGTGTTCGCCGCGTTCCTTTCCCCAGGTTTTTTCCAGCAGGGCCAGGCCGGCGGCAGGATCGGTTTGGCGTGTTACCCGGAGTAAAGCCAGGCGTTCCGCAAACATGGAAGTGTGCCAGTCTGCTTGCTCCTCTCCGGGAAACAGCTCGGCCCAGTCCGGATTTTGGCGTGCCAGCCAGAGGCTTGCAGGCCCGAGGGCATACTGCCATATACCCGGTGGCGTTTTTTTTCGCGCCAGGTAATCCAGGATCATGGGCAGCACTTCCGGGGGCAGGCGCTTGCCGCTTTGTCGCAGCACGTCAAAAAATTCCGGCAAGGCATCGGCAAGGGTATCTTGCTGCAACAGAGCCTTTAAAGGGTGAAGAATGGCTGTGTCACAAAGCGGTCGCTCGTCCGGCGGGCAGAGGTCTGGCGCGCACCCGTGCGCAGCGGCCAGCGGCGCAGCGGCCTTGCGCAGCAGGCAGGCAGCGGGTAGGGCTTGCAGGGCGGTGCGCGCAGGGTCTTCAGACGCTGCAATGCCCAGCACAGCCAAAACCGGTTCCGGCACCGGACTCCGTTCCGCACCGGCTATGGCTGTGCGAAGGACTTGTTCCCAAATATCTGCCATACTGCAAAGGTAAGGATTCGAAGCCCTTACCCCATGCCAAGCCCATAAACCAGGACTTAAAACGTTATGAAAAACCCTTCTTCCGTAGTGCGGATAGGATAGAGCCCTGCGGAGATGACCTGTTCTTTCAACCCGGGCAGATCATTTCGGAAAGATTCCGGTAAAAAATAAGGAACAGGAACCGGAAATACCGGTGCGCGAAAAAATGCGCGTTGCGTGCAAGCCATCATGCCGGCCCGGGGGAAAAAGGCCTGGAGCCGGCCATCCGGACTCAGGCTGAAAAAAGCCTTTGCCGTGGGGCAGTGCCGTTTTTCGTTACGGACCGGGGTAGCAGTGCGCTCATGTATGCGGTTGGAAACAATCCGGCAAATACCGATGTTGACGCAATTGCCATCGGATTGCATGACACCAAATTCAACATTGGCGGATAGAAGTTCGGACAAGAAAGTCACGCCCAACGCATGGGGTGACACATCGCATAGGTTGTAATCGGCCATTAGGATGCGTGTTGTTGCTTAAAAATAGTGTTTGAACGGATGCCTCTCTGCCTGAAAAAGGCAGTTGAATGCGACATGCGGATTATTACGGGAAATGGATTAAAAGGCGCCTGAAACGAGTATCGTTCCAATAAAACCACTTTTTTCAAAAACTGTGCCGCTTTCTAAGCTTAAATGCCCAAATATCCAATAAATGGGATTTTGTGTGGGTTCAGATGGCAAGTTGTTCCAATAGCCAGGATTTAGCGGTCAAAGGGTCCGTTTTTTCGATCCGTTCCCGAATAGCGGCACGTTGCCCTGGCGGAGTACGCAATAAACGGTATAGCAGTCGGATAAAGTTCAGGTATGCCTTGCGCAGGTCATCTCCGACAACCCGGTTGCGTTGCAGGTAAATCTTAAAGGAGTGCAGAAGGCTGTCGAGCGCGTCAAGTGCGTCGGTTTCATAGTAGATTTTGGCCAGCATCTCCCTGGCACCGATCTGATGCATAATATCCCTGAACTCCACTTTGTGCAAATGCAACAGGGCCTCGTCATATCTTCTGGTATGGAAATACAGGTCGGCGAGGTTGTAGTGCAGGGCATCTGCCCGGTAGCCTTCTGGCAGCATTTTGTTTTTTTCGAGAATAAAGCGCTCCGTCCAGGTGAAGCGCTCCAGCCGGAGGGCAAGCTTGACAATATTTTTAAAGTGCATCGGCTCCAGGCTGCCGTTTGCCGAGAGCAGATAACCTGTTTCGATACCCTGTTCATATAATTGTAAGGCTTCTTCCACATACTCTTCCCGGATGTTACGGATCTGTCGAATGCAATAATTCAAGGTATAACTGTACAAACCGGCCATTTCTGCGTGTGAAAATTTCCCTGCAAAACGCTTGAGCAGTTGTTTTAAAATCTGGAAATCGGCATCGCCATCGGGTTTGGTCAGCATTTGAAAAATGCGGAAATAAACCTCGCCGCCCGGCGCATCAGCGGGCAAAGGATGTTGCTCTACAAAGCACCGTAGCTCATCTACAAAATGAAAATGATAGGCAGCCGTCACAATTGCCTGGTTGTTGATCATGGCACAGGCATAGCGGAGTTTTTCGGTGAAGTAGAAAAAATCCAGCTGATCTGAAGCCTGTTGCAGGGGAGTGTCGGAAAGCTGTGTGGTTACTTCTTCGGGATGCGCGCGCAATTCCATTTCCGCCAGGCGGTATTGTCGCAGCAGGTAAGCGGAGTCGCGTAACGGCGCAGCATCCAGGCGCCGTCGCAGGCGGTCCGCATTAAACCGGTAATGCTTGGCGAGCCCGCGCGCAAGGAGGGCTTCCGCATTGTTCCATTCCCGTTCAAAGTCGTCGGCCAGGAAGCGTTCCAACCCGATAAACTGTTCTCCCAGTTTCAGGAACCAGGACATGAGGTGATTCAACCGGGCAGGATCGAGCGGTCGCTCCGGATACAAAGCCTGCCAGATATCTTCCCGGCTTACATTGTTTAACCCCGGCGCCTGTTCCCGCAGCCAGTCGGCCAGTTCTATCAGGTCGCTGTTGCGGTTAAAATACGGCGACCGGACAAAATCAAGAAAGGCACTCCATTCCCTGGAGGAGAAGGTACGCACCAGCGCAAGCAGTTTGTTGCTTTCCATTTGTCGCATTTGGGCAAATAACGTATCCGTCCCCGAAAATGTTACGGGCGCCTCGCTTTATACAAGTTGATTTTTTTAAATTTTAACAAAATCTATTTTTACAACAAATACCTGTTTTTCATTTATTTATATTTTATATTAGATATTTAAAACACGTTTATTTAAAAGTAAATTCTTGATTTTTATCGGAAAATGTATTTGTCGGAGAGCCCGTCGCCCTACACTTTTGCATCGTCAATGCCTGTAAAAAGTGTTTCCGTTTATGCGAAAAGGTATCCTTCTTGTTTTGTTCCTTGTAGTGTGGGCCCCGGCCCTTCTCCGAACCCAGTCGCTTTTCGTCTGGCCGGGCGATGCCAACAACAACGGGTTGGTTAACAACGTAGATCTGCTGCAGATCGGTCTGGCTTATAATTACTTCGGACCGGACCGCGATTCGGCCTCTTCCTACTGGCAGGCACAGACGGCAACGCCCTGGACACAGGTGGCAGGTAATGGTGTGAACGGAGCCTATTCCGATGCCAACGGCGACGGTTTGGTCAATTATTTTTACGACGCCTTCCCGATATATGTTCATTACGGGCTTACACATGGGACGGTTTCGCCCGATCTCTTTCCGCAAGGTCTTCCAAGTATAGACCCGCCCCTTTACCTGGACAGCAGTGCCGTGCCCCCGCAGATATTCCCCGGTACAATGGTGAATCTTCCGCTGGAATTTGGGACGGCAGGCCTCCCGGTCGATGATCTTTACGGCCTGGCGTTTTCCCTGCATGTTGACCCCCAGTTTATTGATGTTGCCGACGTATTGGTCAGTCTGAACCAATTATCCTGGGCAAATCCCGATAATGACCGCATTTATAGTGCCTATCAGGCTTCCGATTCCCGTGTCGACGTAGGTTGGGTGCGAACGGATCATAACGAACGCAGCGGATACGGACCGATCGGGTCGCTTTCCTTTATTATTATCGATGTGGTGGTAAGCCTGGAACAACAGGTGGAATTGCGGATCGACTCAATCCAGATGATTGACCGCCTGGGCAACATAACAGCGGTGGCCGGCGATACCCTGACGATCACCGTATTGCCTAATGCGGTGGCTTCCGGTGCCACCCCGGAGGACGAGCCTTTCCGCGTATGGCCCAATCCCGCCAGGGATTACCTGTACCTGCAAGCACCGGAGCCGATGGCATTTGTCCGCTTGTTCGATGCGTTGGGTTGTCCAGTAGCCGCGCTTGCCCCAGGTATCCAGGAAATGCGATGGCAATTGCCCGATCTCCCGGCTGGTATGTATTGGCTGGAAATTCAGACTTCCGGACAACTATATCGCCAAAAGATCATACTCCGGGAGTAAGTGGCTGAAGAAGAACTACAATTCCGATTTCTGTTTATTATTTAAAATTATTAGAACTATGAAAAATTTATTTTGCACCCTGCTCCTGTTATCGCTGGCGGCCTTGCGTCTGAGCGCCTTGCCGGTGACTGTTTCAGGGCACCTCACCTATCCTGACGGCACAGCTGCCGTTGAGTGGCCGGTATTCGGCCAATTTGACCCAAACGGCAATGGCGACGTTGCCCTCACCGATTCCACCGGTTTTTACTCCCTGGTGATCGACCTGCCTCCCGGAGACTCCACGGTGGAAGTGCAAACGTTTGATAATTGCGGTCCTCAGTTCCAGGTTGTTCCCGTGGTGAACAACACCGCTACGGCCGATTTTGTCCTGTGCAATGATCCGGCAGGATTTGACTGCATGGCGAATGCCTTTGCACAGATCCAGCCGGGGTTGATGGTCCAGTTTTCCGGAGACGGTTTCTCGTTCTGGGACAGCCTTGCGGTATTTACGTATGCCTGGGATTTCGGCGACGGCGCCACCAGTACGGAGCAGAACCCGGTCCATACCTACACGCAAGCCGGTGATTATACGGTGGTACTTACCGTTACGTCGTCCGATTGTACGGCATCTACTTCGTTCGATCTGCACGTGGAGGAAGTACAAAACGTAACCGTTTTTGGCCAGGTAACAGACCAGAATGGTACCGGAGTGCCCTTCTGGTTTGTTCTGGTAGAAACCGGAGACCCCAATTTTCCGGCATTTGCCAACACCGACCAGCAGGGTAATTATTCCGTAGACGTGTCCTTGCCACTCAGCGCTGCCGAGGCCAGCGCACAGACCTTCAGTATCTGTATGCCCGATCTGGTAAGCGGTGCAGCACCTATCGTCAACGGCGCTGCAGAAATCAACCTGGAGATCTGTTATGATACGTTTCCGTTTCCACCACAATGCGATGCGTACATCACCTACTCGCAAACGGGCAACCTTACCTACCAGTTTGCCGCCTATACCTATGCTGCCGACAGCACGGTGACCTTTACGTATCAATGGGATTTTGGCGATGGCAGCACCAGTTCGGATCCCAATCCCACCCATACCTACGCAACAGACGGGGTGTATAACATATTGCTTACTGTGGTAAGCTCTACAGGTTGTGTTGCGCACGCCTGTGAAGTACTGTGCACCTTCGGAGGTGGGACGATCGATACCTTTTATTACGGTTGCCAGGCAATGTTCGCGGCCGGTTGGGGCGGACCGGACCCCGCAGGCAATTTCGACCCGCTAAGTCTGAGCTTTTTCGACCTTTCTTTTGGCGTGGTGACGAACTGGAACTGGGATTTCGGCGACGGCGCCACCAGCACGGAACAAGACCCGATGCATACTTATGACGAACCTGGCCTGTACAGCGTAACCCTTCATATTACCACTGTAGACGGTTGTGAAAGCGAAATAACTATGGAGGTATATGCAGGCGACGATTTCCCATGGACGGAGTTTGATTGTCAGGCGATGTTCCTGCCAGTTCCGGACAGCACGGGCAACGGTTATTTTTTCCTCGATCTGTCGGTTGCCAATGGTCCGGTCCAATCGTGGCAGTGGAATTTTGGCGATGGCTCCTCCAGCACCGAGCAGAACCCATATCACAGCTACGACCAGGCGGGCGTGTACACCGTAACGCTCTCGATTGAGGCGGACTCGTGCAACAGCATGGTGAGTTTTGAACTGAATACCGACGATCCATTCCACGGCTTCCAGGCTTCCGGCGCCGTGCTTGGCCTGGCTTCCGGCGCCAGCCGGACGGTTGATATAACCACCTTGAATGATCTGAAGGTATATCCCAATCCGGCTGCTGCCGAGCTGACTCTCGCGTTGAACAGCACCGGTGCCCAGGAGGTGGAACTGAGCCTGCTTGGTTTGTCGGGTCAGGTGATCCGGAGCCGCCAAACAACGCTCAGCGCGGGTCCTAATGCGATACGGATACCTGTTCAGGATCTGACGCCCGGCTTGTACATGGCACAGCTGCGTACGGCAAACGGGTTGCGCACTGTTAAGTTTGTGAAGGAGTAAGGGCAAGGTCTTTTACAGAAAACAATCGGCAAGATTATACCGCGAAGGCGCAATAGGAATCATCCCGAATTTTTTTCAGACTTTTAGCGTAATTCCCGCAGAAAAAGACGCAAATTTTCATGGAATTCCCTTGTGGGTTATAACAATGAGGGATTACTTCCGGCGTTTTTTGCGGGAAAATCCGCTACAAGTGCAAAGGCATAAAATTGGGGATGAGCCGTTGCGCCTTCACGGTATAAGAAATAAACTTCGGGACAAACTTTTTTTCCCAAACTTATACGACCCTCGCATTGATTCGATGCGCGATACTGTCGGCAAGAAATATTTGCAAACTTTCTGCACCTTTGCTGACATGAATTCCGCACCGTTTTCCGCACCGCGGCTGATTCTGGCCGTTATGACCATCGGGGTGTTTTCCCTGAGCGCCAACCGGGGCCACCGGTTCGATCTTTCCCATGACCTCGATCCCCAGGAGGCCATCTGGGTGGATTCCATGTTCAATACGCTCGATGAAGACGAGCGGCTCGGCCAGTTGTTCATGATCCGGGCACATTCGGACCGCGGGCCGGAGTTTGAACATCAGGTGGAGGATGTCATCCGGAACTATCATGTCGGCGGGTTGTGCTTTTTTCAGGGCACGCCTGAGCGGCAGGCTGAACTGACCAACCGCTATCAGGCCCTGAGCGACCGCGTACCCCTTTTGGTTTCCATGGATGCGGAGTGGGGACTGGGCATGCGCCTGGAAAAAGAATCGGTCATTTCCTATCCCAAACAGATCATGCTGGGCGCTATTCAGGACAATCGCCTGATCTACGAAATGGGGCGCGATCTGGCCCGGCAATGCCGGCGTTTGGGCGTACAGGTCAACTTTGCCCCGGTGGCTGATGTGAACAACAACCCCGCCAATCCGGTCATTAACGACCGTTCCTTTGGCGAGGATCGCAACAACGTGACGGCCAAATGCTTCCAGTATATGATGGGCCTTCAGGATGGCGGCGTGCTGGCCTGCGCCAAGCATTTTCCCGGCCATGGCGACACCGATGTGGATTCCCACCTCGATCTGCCGGTCATTTCACACAGCTATGAACGCCTCGACAGCCTCGAACTGTTTCCCTTCCGGGCCATGTCGCTCTATGGTGTAGGCGGTATGATGGTTGCGCATCTCAGCGTTCCGGCTATCGATCCGCGGCCCAACCGGCCCACCACGCTCAGCCGCGCCGTGGTTACCGACCTGCTGCGCAAAAAACTGGGTTTTGAGGGGCTGATCATGACCGACGCCATGGAAATGGAAGGCGTGGCCAAATACTACCAACCCGGTTTTGCCGATCTGGAAGCCCTGCGCGCCGGCAACGACATGATCCTGCTCTCCGGCGACGTCGGCGCAGCCATTACGGCCATCAAGGCTGCCCTGGCCGACGGCTCCCTTGACCGCGCACAGGTGGACGAAAGCGTCCGCCGTATCCTGCGCGCCAAATACCGCCTGGGGCTTACCCGGCCCCAACGCGTTGACCTGAACAACCTGCGCCGGGATCTGAACCATCCCGAATCGCTGCTGCTCAAGCGCCGACTGATTGAAAACTCCCTGACTCTCGTGCGCGACCAGGCAAATATTATGGGCTTCGAAAACCTGGAAAAATACCGCATTGCTTCCCTGGCTCTGGGCGACACCAGCCGGACGGTATTTCAAACCACCTGCGGCTACTACGCACCCGTAACGCATTTTAACCTGCCGAAAAACATCGACTCCGCCCAATTCGCAGCAACGCTGGACACGCTCCGGAACTACGATGTGCTGCTGCTGAGCCTGCACAATATGAGCCGCCGGCCCAGCCTGAATTTCGGCCTGCCGGACACAACGGTAGCGCTGGTGCGCCGGCTCTGCGAACAAAATACCGTAGTGCTTACCGTGTTCGGCAACCCTTACAGCCTGAAAAACTTTGATTCCGTTCCGACGGTGCTTGAAGCGTACAACGAGGACCCCATGACCCAGGAGGTGGCTGCCCAGGCCCTGTTCGGCGCCGTCGATCTGTATGGACAACTACCGGTTACCGTATCCCCCGATGCCCGGTATAAACAAGGTGTTTTTAAAAAATACGCCCATAAGCGAATGGGTTACAGCCTGCCGGAAGCCGTAGGGCTCAACAGCGATACCCTGCAACAGATCGATGCCCTCGCAGCCGAACTGATCGCTGACGGCGCCGCCCCCGGCTGCCAGATACTGGTGGCCAAAGACGGCAAAGTCGTGTGGTACAAGGCATACGGGCATTACACCTACGACAGCCTCAGTCCCGCAGTCAATCTGGAGAATATGTTTGACCTGGCGTCCATCACCAAAGTCGCGGCTTCCCTGATCTCTGTAATGCGCGAAGTCGATGACGGGAAAATGGATATCTATAAACCCATGAGCACCTATGTGCCGGAGTTGCTGCAAACAGACAAAAAAGACCTCACTGTGGAGGAGATCCTGGCGCATCATGCCGGGCTGAAACCCTGGATCCCGTTCTACCAGCAAACATTGATCGGGCTCGGGCGCCCTGACCCGGAACTCTACCACCCGGCGCCGATGACCTGCTACGAGATACCGGTAGCCCGGGATCTCTACATGGCCGACGACTATGTGGACTCGGTTTGGCATCAGATTTTTACCTCCCCATTGCTGCCCACCAAAGAGTACAAATATTCCGACCTGGGCCTCTATCTCACGGCCCGGGCGCTGCAAAATATCAATCAGCAGCCCCTTGACGTGTTTGCCCGGCGGATGTTTTACCGGCCGATGGGGCTGGCTACGACCATGTTCAACCCCTGGCAAGAGGGGCTTGCCGACCGTTGCCTGCCCACGGAAGACGACAACTATTTCCGCCAGCAACGCCTGCAGGGTTATGTACACGACATGGGGGCCGCGATGATTGGCGGCGTCAGCGGGCATGCCGGATTGTTCAGCAGCGCCAACGATCTTGCCAAGATCTTTCAGATGCTGCTCAACAAGGGGGAGTATGGCGGAAAACAATACCTGAAGCCCGAAACCGTTCAGTTATTTACCACCCGCTTCAAAGGCAGCACACGCCGCGGCATCGGGTTCGATATGAAGGAACTTAACCCCGATCTGAGCCAGAACATGAGTGCGCTGGCCGGACCCAATACCTTTGGGCATACCGGTTTCACCGGAAACGCCGTTTGGGCCGACCCGGACCAGAATCTGATCTTTGTTTTTCTCTCCAACCGGACCTTCCCAACGATGAGCAACAACAAATTGATCAGCGGGGATTACCGGCCGAAGATCCAAAGCGTCGTATACCGGGCGTTGATGAAGTAGGTTTTAACCATAACCAATTATTAATCAGTGGTATAACATGGAAAAGGACAAGCACCCGGTCTCTCCGGAAGATCTGGACGAAGTGGCCGAAGAAGTCGAACGCCGGCAGAAGGATATGAAGGATCGAATAGTCAAGGACTGGCTGCCGCGCTACACCGGTATGCCGCTGGAACTGTTTGGCGAATATATTCTGCTGGTCAATTTCGGCAACTACGTCCATATGTTTGCCGAGCAGCACGGCGTGCCCGTGTATGGCCTGGACAAACCCATGCGGGCCGCTACGGCCGGCCATATCACCATTATCAATTTCGGGATCGGAAGCCCGAATGCAGGCCTTATCATCGACTTGCTGGAGGCCATCAACCCGAAAGCCGTGTTGTTCCTGGGCAAATGCGGCGGTGTGCGCACCGGCAAAAACCAGATCGGCGACCTGATCCTGCCCATTGCCGCTATTCGCGGGGAAGGAACCAGCAATGACTACCTGCCTGCAGAGGTGCCCGCACTACCGGCATTCGCCCTTCAAAAAGCCATTTCCACCACGATCCGCGACTACGAACGGGACTACTGGACCGGCGTGGTTTATACGACCAACAAACGCTTGTGGGAGCACCGGGAAGACTTCCGGCGGCGCCTGCGCGACCTGCGCTGTCACGCCATCGACATGGAAACAGCCACCATTTTTGTAGCGGCGTTCAAAAACCGGATGCCTGCGGGTGCACTGCTTCTGGTGAGCGACATGCCGATGACGCACGACGGCATCAAGACCGAGGCAAGCGACAAACAAGTCACTGCTAACTTCGCTCAGGTACACCTCGATATTGGTGTGGATTCCCTTAAACAGCTGATCAATAAAGGCACCACGGTCAAGCACCTGCGATTCGAGGACTGAGCAAGTTAGAGCGTGTTTAAATTTCAGTCACCGGGCTACAAGCGGCAAATTTTCTTTCATGCA
>CAYVDV010000047.1:0-18019 GCA_964450465.1 uncultured Saprospiraceae bacterium | reverse complement strand
CACTGTGCAGATTGTGCTTGATGGTATCATCCCAAACGGCGCCGGGTTCAATGAGCCCATCGAACCAGACCTGCACGCGGCCGGAGCGAATTAAGGGAGCCATGTGGGCGCGCAGCGTCTCCAGAAACTCACCGTCCTTTCGAGCGTAAGCGATAAATATCTTGACAGGCGTTGCGCTGCGCATAACGGGCGTATTTGTTTGGGCAAATATAAGAAAATTAGAACCGGCCATGCCCCCGGATAAGAATCATGGCGGTCTCTGACCTGCCTCAGGGCATTTCTTGCCGGTAGGGGGGCAATTTAGCAGTTCGATATCGCGGGGCTCCCTGTCCTTTGTTTCACCAACAATTACGGCCATGCGAAATATTTTCTCTTCTGCAATTTTACTGTTTGCCTTGATACCTTCCCTCATTTCCCAGATTCTGGTCCAGGATATTTTTCCGGGTAGTGGAAGCGGGGCCCCATATTATACAGAAAACCTGCCCGGGGCCTCCGTCATTTTTTCTGCTTATGATCCGGTGAATGGCCGGGAAATCTGGCGCAGCGACGGTAGCTGCGAAGGCACCTCATTGGTGCTGGACATCCAGCCCGGCAGCCTGAGCGGCCAACCCATGTCTATCACCCGTATAGGAAATCTGGTCTATTTTTCGGCTAACGACGGAACAAACGGCCAGGAATTGTGGGTGAGCGACGGTACCGCAGGGGGGACAAGATTGATTAAAGATATTTACCCGGGCACCGGCGGCTCGCACCCTTCCAGGTTCGTCCAGGTTAAAGACATTGTCTATTTCACAGCTGTAGACCCCCAACATGGACGGGAATTGTGGAAAACGGATGGCACAGAGGCTGGTACGCAATTGGTAAAAGACATTCAACCCGGCCCTGCCTCAGGCGCTTCTTCGGGTATGTCCATGCATTCCTATAAAGACACCCTATTTTTTATTCCCTATGATTACAACTACGGAAATTCGCTGTGGAAAACCGATGGCACTGCCAGTGGGACCGTCCTGGTCAGGGATTTCGTCCCGGGCAACCTTGGTGCAGGTGCGATACTGGATGTCCTTGGCAACCTGCTGATGCTGGCGGTGGATGACGGGGTACACGGCGATGAACTCTGGCGTTCCGACGGTTCAACTGCCGGCACTTATTTGGTAAAGGATATTCGTCCGGGTAATGCTCCGGGAATAAGTTCCACCCTTTCCCGCAGCACCGGCAACCGGCTGTATTTTATTGCTAACGACGGCGATTCCGGCGCAGAACTCTGGATTTCCGACGGCACCCCGGCGGGTACTGAATTAGTAAAAGATATTTATCCCGGCGCCTCAAGCTCTGGTATCGCCGAATTGACGTTGTTCGGCGGCGTTTTGTATTTCAGGGCCAATGACGGCGTCAATGGGCAGGAACTCTGGCGCTCCAGTGGTACAGCCGGCAGTACCGTGCTGGTACGCGATATCCGCCCCGGGAACTCGGGATCTATGCCACAATATCTGACGGTTGCTGGGAATAGCTTGTATTTCAGCGCTAATGACGGTGTGCATGGCCTCGAAGTTTGGCGTTCGGACGGAAGCACAGCCGGTACGGAACTGCTGACAGACCTGTTCCCGGGACTTGGTGATTCTGAACCCGACAATTTGATCGACATGGGCGGCACCCTGATTTGGTCAGCCTTTACCCCCCAAACGGGTAAAGAGCTGTGGATTAACCGGACCCCACCGCCGCCGAATCCGGCACTCTTGGCACAGGTTAATGCGATCCAGCCACTGAGTTGCTATTTTAGCCAGGATGGCCGTATCGATATCAGTGTGCTGCAAGGTAATTGCCCCTATTTGTACCAATGGAGCAACGGGAGTACCCTGGAGGACCTGGTCGATGTTCCGGCCGGTGTTTATACCGTAACGATCACAGATAACAGCAATCAGCAACTCGTTCTTTCTGACCTGACGGTAACAAGACCAGACCTGCTTCAAATCGCTTTTCCAACCGCGCTGGCGCCCGATTGCCGGGGAAATGCCGGCATGGTCACGGCAGCCGGCGAAGGGGGGACGCCGCCCTACCAGTTTGTCTGGGACGATGGGTTCAGCGGAACTGTACGCGATACGTTTTTGGCGCCAGGCGCCAGCTGGTCTCTTACGGTGACCGATGCCAACGGCTGCTCAACCATTAAGAGTATTAGTTTATTCACGGAATATCCGCCACACGCCAAACTGGATTATTATCCCGTAACCTGTTATTCCGATACGGTTTTTATCACGGAATCAATCCCCAACAGAATTTCGGGTATTGCTGCCGGCCCGCCGTATTCCTATTTCTGGACGGCCGGGTTTGGAGGGCAGATACTGAGTCCACCCGATACGCTGGAAATTGTCGTTAAAGGCCCCGGCGCTTTTTTCCTCACGACCACCGATGACGCTAACGGTTGCATAACGAGGGATACGGTATTAATCTGGGCAGACACGCTTGCACCTTTGGTCAATGCGGGCCCCGATCTGGAATTGCCCTGTATCAATAGTGAAGGCGTACTCCAGGGGACCGTTGATCTGAGCGGCGGCTTTGTGTCTTTTCAATGGTTTGCGCTCGATGGCGGTAGTTTCGCCGATCCCGGAGCAGTGTACGAATTGGAACCTACGATCAATCACAGCGGGACCTATGTGCTTTCGGCAACCAATGCTCTGAACGGATGTTCTGCAGCAGATACCGCATTGGTCACAGCGTTGAACCTGCCACCTGGCCTCAGCGCTTCGGATGCACTGATCGGATGCCTGTCTTTATCCACCAGTCTGGAGGCAATCATAAGCGGGAACAACACCGTTTTCGACGGATGGACTGGGCCGAACGGATTTAGCAGCCCGGAACTCAAACCACTCGTTTCCGAACCCGGGGAGTACCTCGCCAGTGCTACCGATACCTTGAGCGGTTGTATGGCCCAGGTGACTACCATAGTAGTCGTTGATACCTTCCCTCCGTATGTGGATTATAATTTTGAAACGTCTGAACTCAGCTGTGCGCAGCCGACAATTCTTCTGGAAGTACTGGAACTTGATCCGCCGGATGCCACCGTACTCTGGACGGGTCCGAATGGGTTCAGCAGCACAGATCTGTTGATCGAAGTGGACCAGGCAGGACTGTATACACTGACAGCGAGCATTCCATCCACCGGTTGCTCGGCAAGTGAACAGATCGAACTGACCGGCACTCCGGGTATCGACGTGCAGATCAGCGCTGTTACCCCTGCAAGCTGCCCAAACGTAGCCGACGGCATCGTCACCGTAAGCGCTAGCGGGGGCGACGGTAACTATACCTACCTCTGGTCAACCGATGCCACAGGAGATACCCTTGAAGGCCTGTTGCCCGGAACCTATACCGTTACGGCCACCGACGGCACAGGCTGTACCGGTGCGGTAACGGCAGCAATCATTGGACTCGACACGATTCCACCGGTGTTAGCGGTGGAAGATGTGAGTGCTGCGCTGGATGCCAGCGGTTTGCTGACCGTGGATCCCGAGTGGTTCAATCAGGGCTACAGCGACAACTGCAGTCTGGTGACACTGACGGCAAGCCCGGCGGAGTTTGACTGTGCTCATATCGGCCCGCAGATCGTAACACTTACCGCCACCGATGCCAGCGGCAACACAGCTACCGCCACTGCAATTCTGCTGGTTAGGGATGTGATGCCGCCAACGATGAGTTGTCCACCCAATTTGATCGTCGGAGCTTGCCAGCGCACGGTGGATTATGCCTTGCCGGAAGTCAGCGACAACTGTCCGGTGGACCCTGCAGCGTTGGTGCAGACGGAGGGCCTGCCATCGGGGTCTGAATTTCCCATCGGTATTGTGAACAATGCATTTTTATACACCGATCCCGGTGGCCGCACCGCCGAATGTAACTTCCTCATTGAAGTGCGCGAAGGCCCGGCACTGGGTATCGACAGTCTGCCGGTCAGTTGTTTCCAGGCCTGTGACGGTACGCTGACGGCTCTGATCGGCGGCGGGGATCCACCCTTTGCGGTGACCTGGAGCAACGGGCAATCGGGTTACATGGCCACCAGCCTCTGCGCCGGAACTTATGCAATGACCGTAACCGACGGATTTGGCTGCACATCCGTACAGAACCTGACCCTGAGCGACCCGCCGCCGCTGGCCCTGACTGTCGATCAGGTCATTCACGACCAAAACAGCCAGGGCATCGGAGCGATCGCTATCACACCCCTTGGCGGAACGCCGCCGTACAGCTATGCCTGGAGTGTTTTACCGCCGGGCCCGGTGTACACGGTTGAAGATCCGGACAGTCTGATGGCGGGGGTGTATACCTGTATCCTGACCGATGCGCGGGGTTGTGTGTTTGCCAGCGACACTATTGTAGTGGGCAATCTGGTTGGCGTTCCGGAGCCGGCCTGGGCTTCGCTGCTGCGCGTGTACCCGAATCCCGTGAGCGGCTGGTTGTTCGTCGATTTTCCGGCCGGGTTGCCCGCTGAGCCAGTGGTAGGGCTTTATGACCCGGCGGGTCGTCTGGTCCGGGAAATAACTGGCGCATTTGCGCCAGCGCAGATCCGGCTCGATACCCGTGATCTGGCAACCGGTGTGTATCAATTGCATGTTCGACTGGCGGACAGGGTAGCAGCATGGCAGGTAGCGGTGTTGCGTTGAGCATTTTCTTTGTAAAACCCGGAGATGCAGTCAATCCTGGTCCGTCTCCATAAAATAATGCCAACGCCATCGAATTGGTACTACATTTGCTCTGTCAATTGCACAAAAACTGATTTGCACCCATGCCGTTAATAACCGATACCCCGCCGCCTGCGATACAGCAGGAACTCGCTGACTTGCGCACCGTGCTTAGCCAGCAGATCCCGCCGAAACGGCTGGACGAAAATTTGCTCATTGCCACCTGGAACATCCGGGCCTTTGGCAATATCACCCGTGAATGGGAGAGTAAAGAGGGCGATTCCCCCCGGCGCGACCTCCACGCGGTGCGTTGTATTGCGGAGATCATTCACCGCTTCGACGTGGTGGCGGTGCAGGAAGTCAAAGACAATATACGGGGCTTGCGCGACGCCCTGCGGGTGCTCGGCCCGGAATGGGGCCTGATCCTCACCGATGTGAACCGGGGAGCCGTAGGTAATGGCGAACGCATGGCCTATCTGTTCGACACCCGGCGGGTGCAACTGTCCGGACTGGCCTGTGAACTGGTGGTGCCCGAGGAACAACTGCAATCCATCGCTCCCGATGCGCTCAAGCGGCAGTTTGCCCGCACGCCGTATGCCGTTGGCTTTCGTACGGGCGATATGACTTTCGTGCTGGTCACACTGCATATTTTGTACGGCAGCAGTGCCAAAGACCGCATTCCCGAACTCAAGGCGATTGCCAAATGGCTGTCCGACTGGGCTAAAAACGTGCGCGATTACGAGCAGAACCTCATCGCCATGGGCGATTTCAATATCGAAGCCCGGGGCGACATCCTGAACCAAACTTTTATTTCCGAGGGGTTGCACATCCCGACCGATCTGGAACAGGTGACCCGCTCGATTTTTGATGAAACCAAATACTACGACCACATCGCCTGGTTTGACGGCGCGAACGGCATTCCCCAGCTCTCCATGCAATACAAACAGGGCGGGAATTTTGATTTTGTCGGTCAGGTACTGAAAAGCCGCAACCTGTCGAAAACGCAGTTGTCGTGGATGATCTCCGACCACTATCCCCTGTGGGCGGAATTTTCGGTAGGCAGCTGACCGGGCTTTACAAATAGGAGGAAGGGACTTATTTAGTCACGGCGATCTTGTACTTTTTGCCTTTCATCTTTTCCGACTGGACGGCCTGCAGCAGTTTTCCGGCCAGGTCTTTTTTGACGGCGGCGAAAGACATATAGTCCAGCACTTCGATTTTACCGATATCGTCTTTTTGCAGGTTGCCTTTTTTGGAAAAGAAGCCCACGATATCCATTTTGCTGAGTTTGTCTTTTTTGCCTCCACTGATGTACAGGGTTACCCAGGGTGAGGGCTCCGGCAGGGTATCCTGTTGGGGGATTTCAAGCAGGGGTGGCAGTTCGGGCAGATATTCCGGCTGCGGCTCGTCGGGTTGCATCAACAGGTAGGCAGTGCCCTCGGCGTGCATGCGGGCTGTGCGGCCGTTGCGGTGCACAAAATCCTTTTCTTTCTGCGGGAGTTCGTAGTGGATGACATTTTTGACTTCCGGAATATCGAGGCCGCGGGCCGCCAGATCGGAAGCGACGAGAAAGAGAATGCTGCCGTTCCGGAACTGGATCAGGGTTTTCTCCCGGTCCGGTTGCTCCATGCCGCCATGAAAAAAGGTAGCCGGGATGCCCTTTTTGTCCAGGTAGTTCCGGACGGTTTCGGTGGTGTCGCGCTGGTTGCAGAATATGAGGGTGGACTCGCTGCCCAAAAAACAGAGCAGGTTGAGCAAACTCTCGTCTTTGCTTTTCCCTGGCGACAGCACCCGCTTCAGTACCAGACCATCGGTTGACTTTTCAGGCGCTTTGTAATAATTCAACACTTTGGGGTTGGTAATGCCGGTGAAAGCGGGGATATGTTGTTTGGTCGTTGCCGATACCAGGATGCGTTGCTCCAGAAAGCGCAGCCCCTTGATAATGTCTGTCATCTGCTCCTGAAAACCCATCGAGAGGGATTTGTCAAACTCGTCCAGTACCAGGATCCGGACCCCGTCCAGCGCGACCGTGTTCCGGTTGATATGCTCCAGGATTCGGCCGGGCGTACCGATCAGCAGGGCTGGCGGCTGGCTCAGGTTGCGGATCTCCAGTGGCATTGAATGGCCGCCATAGCAGGTATTGACTTTGTAACCGGTGCCCATTTTCTGCCACACACGCTCGATTTGTATCGCCAGTTCGCGGGTGGGGGACAGGACCAGACACTGCACACCCGGTTTTCCGGCTTCCAGGCGGAGCAAAATGGGCAGCAAAAACGCCAGCGTTTTCCCGGAACCGGTAGGGGCCAGCAAAATGACATTCGGGTGGCTTTGCAGGACCGGAATAGCGGTTTTCTGCAGGTCGTTCAAGGCAGGAATGCCCAGATTGGCGAGGACTTGGAGGAACGGTTGTTCTGTTTCCATGGGGTAAAGGTAGGGGAGTTTCCGGTGCGGGCCCTTTGTTCAGGAAAACAATTTAAACCCAAGCGTCTTCACCCAGTACCGTTGCTGCTCGCCCAGGTGTTTGGCGATAGCCGCAGGCGTGCGGAAAGTGTTCAGCAGCTCGAAATAGGAAAGTTCGAGGATTGCAGCTGGAAAATACTCAATGGTGTTGGCATAACCGCTCAGCATGCTCACACCGGTGCCGCGCTTGAGCGTCTCCAGGGTTTTGGGTGGAACTTTCAGCACTTTGCTGCAACCCAGGTGCAGAATGCGCCGGCTCCACTGGCCTTTGGCGACGTCGATCAGGTCTTGCAGGGTAAATTCCTCCCGGGCAGAAACCTGAAATGCACCCGGAGTACCGGGAAAAGCCAGATAAAGGAGGCTGTAAGACTTGAGCCGTCCAAACTCCCGGAGCCGGTGCTCCAGTTCCGTTCGGGTGGCAACGCGGTGATGTTCGTAATCGATATCCCTGCTTTGCTGCAGAAATCCCAGCGCAGTTTGCACCGAGTTTTTTCCGTGGGGACTGTAGTTTTTTTCGCCTTCCAGACAGAGTATTTTTCCGGACATGGTACTTTTTCGAATTTGATTAAGGATTCAAAGGTCGGGAATGCCCGTGAAAACGCTTCTTATTTTATCATTTTTACGGAATACTCACCCCGTGCGCCTACCAATTGTACCACGTACATTCCGGGCTTCAGATTGCCGGTATGAAGTAGTAAACGGTGTTCGCCTTCGGAATACAGGGCACTGGCAACCGGGTTGCCTTGTGGCTGGCCATTCAGGCCATAGATCCGAACGCCGAGTGTTTCAGCCTCCCGGAGTTGGAATGCCAATACAGCAATATCAGTTGCCGGTCCACCGTAAATGGCTACTTTTTGGATCGGGCTGGGGGATATTTCGGTGCTAACGACCTCGCCAGGTAACACGCGAAGCAGGACAAAGTCATCGTAACAACCCATGGTATTCTGGTAACCTGCCAGCACGATGCGGTGATCGGCTTGGATCACTAGGGCAGTCGCTGCTTCACGCCAGCTTCCCAAATCGACCGGAAGCACGCCTTCTGTTCCAAAAGAAGGGTCTGGTGCACCACTGGGCAAGTAGCGCACGAGGGCAAAATCCTCCTCGTTTACCGTGCCGGCTGCCAGAATTTTTCCATCTGCCTGAATAGCCAGGGCAAACAGCAAGTCATCATAGCCCAAAGAAGTTTCTGCAATGCCGTTTGTGCCGAAAGCAGAATCCAGCGTACCGTCGGGGAGGTAGCGCACCAGAATAAAATTACCCGGGCTGGCGCCATGGCCGCCTGCCACTATTTTACCATCGGGCTGCAGGACCATGGCCCAGGCGCCGTCGTTCCAGGACCCCAGGTCGGTCGTAACCAGCCCGTTTTTGCCAAATGAAGTATCAAGCTCGCCATCGGCGTTTAACCGCAAAAGAAGGAAGTCCCCGTTCTCTCCGGCGGCTATTATTTTGCCGTTGGGCAACAAAGCCAGCGCATAAAGTTGTACGTTGGGGTAGCCGGTAAATGGAACAGTAGTAATACCATCCGTACCAAAGGAAAGGTCTGGTCGGCCGTCGGTCAGGAGCCGGGCGATCAGTACGCCATTGTCGCCATAACCTGCGGCCACTATTTTGCCGTCTGGCTGAACGACCAGCGCATTGGCCCCTGCTGCAATGTTTTTCAGGGCGCCTTGAAACGCTATCATCCCGTTCACCCCGAAACCCGGATCGGGCCGGCCATCCGGCAGATACCGCGCAAGGGCCATATACTTGCCCGCTACTCCGGCGGCAATGATCTTTCCATCCGGCTGCATCGTCACGCATCGGGCCCGGTCATTGCTTCCGCCAAAATCGCTGAGGGCTATACCGGCAGTTCCGAAGGAAATATCCGGACTGCCATCCGGAAGTACGCGAACGATACAAAAGTCACAGGCCGAATTCAAAAATCCGGCATAGCCTGCGGCTACCAGATTGCCGTCTGCCTGTTGTGCAATTGCCCAGGCCCTGTCAACAGAAGGCAAGGATAAAAATTCCGTTCGCACGACTCCGTTGGCCCCGAAGCCGGAGTCTGCTGTCCCGTCCGGATTATATCGCAGGAGGGTATGGTGGTTGTACGCCTGCCCGGCCAGCAGAATTTTTCCATCCGGCTGGGTCGTCATGGCATACGCGCCACCGATAATCGCCTGATTGGTGATGCTCGGGAAACAGGTGCGTTGCACCCCTTCTGTGCCGAAGGCTAAATCGGGTGTGCCATTTTTTGAGAAACGCAGTGCAAAAAAATCGCCGTCCGACATGCCGGAAGCTGTGATGTTTCCGACATCATCAATACGGAGGCCGGTCGCAATTTCCCAGTAGCCACCTAGATCGAGCACGAGGAGGCCATCATTGGCAAACAAAAGATCTGGTTGGCCATTGGACTGGTAGCGCGCCACCAGCAAATCACAGCCGTATTCCTGACCGTTGTACGTGGCGCCGGAGATCATAATAGATCCATCAGACAGGATCGCCAGCGCATTGGCCTGATCAAACTGACCCAAATAGTCCGTTTGGACCAGTCCGTCCGTGCCAAATGACGGATCCGGTTGACCATCCGGCAGCAAGCGCAAGAGAGCTATGTCGTTGCCGGAATACCCGGCAGCCACGATTTTTCCGTCGGGCTGGATACCGAGGTCATAGACAGCATCCGTGCCGTTGGGTGCAATGTTCCACAGCACCCATCCATTGCTGCCAAATGTCTGGTCCGCCTGCCCTGTTTCGGTGTACCGGGCCAGGAAAAGATTGCCCAGATCGCCTGTCCTTCCGGCAATCAGGATATTGCCGTCCGGTTGTGTTTCAATCGAGTAGGCGAGTTCATAGTCTGACCCAAAGTGCTGGACAACAATCCCTTGCTGGCCAAAAGTGCTGTCCAGTGCGCCATCGGAATGGAAACGGGCGATCAGCACGTTGTACCGTTGGTAGCTGGATTCGATATAGCCGGCAATCAGGATTTTTTCGTCGGCCTGGCGTGTCATACAGGTGGCGCCGCTCGGGTAATATACCGGGAGTATCTCCCGGCCATTGTTGCCGAACGAAACATCGGGACTACCATCCCGCTCGAAACGCGCGAGGAAGGCTTTATCTCCCGGTTCGCCGGTCAAAGTGCCGGTAGTGAGGATTTTTCCATCGGGCAATAAAATCAGGTCGCGCCCGGTACTTGCAGTCAGGTGAATATCGAAAACGGCCGCGCCTTCCTGTCCAAAGTTGGGGTCCAACTGCCCACCCTGTGCCCATGTATTCATCGCCAGGGCGTATAAAAGTGCGGAAAACAAGTGTTTATTCATGGTTTGGTGTTTATCAGGATGCCTTTACGCCGTTTTTAGGCATACAGAAACTGTTCCCCAGAACATCCGTGCATACCAATGGGCGTTTGAACCTCAATCTGCAGGGACTTGTGCTTGTAAGCAATGATATAGATCAGGAGAGCAAGTGTTCTACAGGCAAGGAAGCGGACATCGCGCGATAAACTTGTACTAGTTGGGTGGAGCCGGTGTCCCGTTCCCTCCATCCAGTACAAATTTCCAGGACCCGTCAGCCTGTTTTTTCCAGATGGTATAGTAGTTACCGTGGAGCGTGGTGTCTTCCGTTACATACTGCCAGTAACCAAGCGAATAGCCCAGTTCGCCCGAATGCGCCGCTTCGACCTTAAACGGTTTCCAGCTGATCGCCTTTGTGTCCGGCTTGCCTTCCCAGAGCGTGCTGAGGGCTGCTTTGCCGATTATCGGCAGACTGCCTTCCTGGTATTTCACCACATCGTTGTCGGACCAGGCCAGGAGCGCATGGTTGAAGCCATCCTGAACAGCCTGTGTACTCATGGCGATGTCGGCGGCGCGGATCTCCCGTTCGGCCTGCTGGCGGAGGTCCGGGGGTGGAGTGGTACAGGAGAGGACAAAGAGGAAGGAGAGCAATTTGTACATAGGGCGTTGTTTTGACCTCAAAGATAGGGCTAAAACTGCCGGCCAACTCCCAATCCGCCCTTCATGCTGTACATCTTTATCCCTTGATTGTTTGCCGTAAACCCGGATCCATCCTGAAGCCGGAATCTGCCCAGGGCGCCGAAACGGAACGAGGGGATGCCAACCGAAACCTTTGCAAATGCATACCAGCCTCTTTTGCCCAAGGACAGCTGCAGGGCGCCATCGAGGCTGAAGTGAACCTGGAGGCCGGGACTGATCTGACCTATGCCGAAGGTGGTTTTTGTGTCCGGATCCAGGGTGAATTGTAATGGATAAAAACCTGTTGCCGACAGCCCTCCGCACAGCGCATAGGGTATTTTGTGTTGTTCGGCCGGGAATCGGAAGAGACCGGCCAGTCCAAACAGGGCGACGTCGGCGTCTGCCAAATGAAATTCCTCCCGGTTGAAACTCAGCAGCAGACCCAGGTCATGCCGGAAATATCCCAGCCGGCCCTCCAACAGGAAACGCCCGTTTGGGCTCCAGCCAAACCCAAGTTCAACAGGGACGGATGCCTTGAAGCCAGGACTGTAGTGCTGTTTCCGGTCATAGGAAAGCGTGTCGAAACCGCCGATGAGTTCCGCTTGTCCTTCGGATGGGCCGAAGTGGGATTGATAACCAAGGTAGAGCTCGGCGTACCAGTGTGGGTTTGTCCGATCCGCCCCCTGCGTATTCCCTGCGAGGGGAAGAAATAAAAGAAGGAGCCGGAACAGAACGACCGCAAAATGGAATGGCTGCAAAGCAGGGTTGGGCATAGTTGTGGGTGTTTGGCGGGGACGAAAATACCGGGATTGGGATGAGCATGCGTTAATGGCAATCACATGCGCACTTGATACAGGTCATCGCAAAATGCGTATTAAACAAGCACCTTCGGGCTGATTTTAAACCTGCCAACTTCGCCATGATCGCATTTGGTCCTATACCGTCCCGCAGGCTTGGACAAAGCCTGGGCATCAACCATATTCCGCCTAAATCCTGCACGTACAATTGCATTTATTGCCAGGTGGGGTCCACCCCCTCCAAAGCACCCCAACGGCGGCAATTCTACGAACCGGAGGCAGTGGTAGCTGCTGTCCGGGAAAAAGCGGTTCAAACCCAGGCAATTGGAGGCCATATTGACTATCTGACTTTTGTGCCCGACGGCGAACCGACGCTGGACCTCAACCTTGGGTACATGATCGACCAGTTGCGGGAACTTAATCTGAAAATCGCCGTCATTTCCAATGCCTCCCTGCTCTGGCGGGACGATGTCCGGAAAGAACTGGCGAAAGCGGATTGTGTATCCCTGAAAGTGGACGCCGTGTCCGAAAAAACCTGGCGGCGGATTAACCGCCCGGCCACTGCTCTGTCGTTGCAGGACATTCTGGACGGCGCCCTGACTTTTGCCGCCAGTTTCCAGGGTGTACTGCTGACCGAGACCATGCTCATCGAGGGGATAAACGACAGCGGGGCAGAGCTCATGGACACCGCGCAATTTTTAGGGCGATTATACCCGGCAACGGCATATCTGGCCATACCCACCCGTCCGCCGGCAGAAACGCGGGCCAAGGCACCGGGCGAAGGCAAACTGGTCGAAGCGTTCCAAATCTTTTCCGAACACCTGGAATCCGTGGAAGTCCTGACCGGCTATTCCCCGGAACCGTTCACCACTGCCGGCGATGCCGTCCAAAACCTGCTCGACATCACCTGTGTACACCCAATGCGGGAATCCGAAGTGCAGGCACTCTTTGAAAAGGCTGGTGTGGACCGGTCAGTGCTACAGGAACTACTTGTAGCGGAAGAGATCGTGCGTGTAGTCCATGGTGACGAGCCGTTTTATATCCGTAAGGGGCCACAATAACCCGGTCAAAATCAGGAAATACCGGGACTTTTTGAATCTTTGCGACCCGTTTGCTGTTCCCTTTTGGTCGCTTAAATGATTCTTTATGAAGGCAGTGCTCCGATTTATAAAACAGATCTGGTTTTTCAGTTTTCTTCGTCGCATTTGGGATGCCTCGAAAACCGTGAATTACAAATACGGACAAATCTTCCGCTGGGGTTTTCGCTCGCGGGAATACACCAACTATACGTATGATCTGACGGACAGGAGCCTTACCTATATGACCTTTGCCCTTGCGGCGGCGCTGGGTAAGGACTACGATACCATCCGGGGATTTATTCAGGAGTTGCAGGACGACACAGCGCTAAAGGATCATATTGTTCAGCAGACCAGACTATCGCCGCACCGGAAATTTGCGGATACGGAGGTCCGCTTCGCGCGCCGGCTCGGTTGGTATGCGGTTGTGCGCGTAATAAAACCGAAGCTGGTCATCGAAACCGGGGTGGACAAGGGGATGGGCGCCGTAGTATTGTGTGCTGCCCTGCTGAAAAACCGGGAAGAAGGATTCCCCGGTCAATACCTGGGTACAGATATCAACCCGGAAGCCGGCTATCTGCTTAGCGGTAAATACGCCGAAGTAGGGAAGATCCTTTACGGCGACTCGATCGAAAGTCTTTCCGCTATACAGGAGCCGATCGACTTGTTTATCAACGATAGCGACCACTCTGTGGAATACGAATACCGGGAATACCAGACCATTAAAAAACGGCTGACGGATACATCCGTTATCCTGGGCGACAATTCGGCAGTTTCTTCCGCTCTCGTCAACTTTTCCCTGGAAACGGGGCGGCGTTTTTTATTTTTCCGGGAGGAGCCCAAAGACCACTGGTATCCCGGCGAGGGGATTGGCATCTCTTACCCGGGGGCATGAGAAATTGGATTGTTTGCCGGCATGGTTGTTTCTTTTTTGTTATTAGAAAATCTCCCATGTCTTATTCCCGGCCAGAATCTTGTTCAGGGGTGTCAGGCCCCGCAATGCCCTGATTTCCTGTATTTGTTCCGCCATTTTGTTTTCGTACACCGGGCGTTCTGCAGCATAAAGCACTCCAAATGGCCGCGGGAAATGCTGGTTGCCGAAGTCATGGTCAAAAAAGCGTGAAAGCAGTGTCGCCTTGGTTTTGTCCTGTTCGTCGTGTATCCAAAGGTCATCGGGAGAAATGCCGTTTTCTTTGAGGTCAACTACTACAGGGGTCAGACAATCCAGTTTGATGCCTTTGTCCGCATTGTTTCCAAAAATCAGTGGCTGCCCGTGCTCCAGAAACAGGGCTTCTTCTTTTTTTGTCTCTTTGTCTGAAAAGGCAAAAAAAGCGCCGTCGTTGAAGATGGGGCAGTTTTGATAGATCTCTACAAAGGAAGTCCCTTTAAACGCATGTGCCCGCCGCAACACCGCTTGCATGTGTTTTGTGTCGCGGTCGATGGAGCGCGCAACGAAAGCGGCGTTGGCGCCCAATGCCAGAGCAGTCGGGTTAAAGGGTTCTTCGATGGATCCGAAGGGGCTTGTTTTGCTCACCATGCCCTGCTCGGAAGTCGGGGAATACTGCCCTTTGGTGAGACTGTAGATCTGGTTGTTGAACAGCAGATAGTTCAGGTCGAAATTCTTGCGCAGGGCGTGAATAAAATGGTTGCCGCCGATGGAAAGCGAATCCCCGTCGCCCGAAACAACCCAGACGCTGAGTTCCGGGTTGGCCATTTTGACCCCCGAAGCGATAGCAACGGCCCGCCCATGGATGCTGTGCATCCCGTAGGTGTCCATGTAATAGGTGAATCGCGAGGAACAACCAATGCCGGAGATAAAAACAAAGTTCTCCTTTGGAATGCCCAAATCGGGAAACACGGTCTGCACCTGCTTCAAAACGGAGTAATCGCCACAGCCCGGACACCATTTCACCTCCTGGCCGGAGGCGAAATCTTTCGGGCTGAGATGGGCTTCGTGATCAACTGCGGTTTCTTGCATGGTATTTACTGGTTTAATAAGTCAAGAATTTTGGCCTTTAATTCGGTCGTGGTGAACGGCAGCCCCTGGATTTTGGAAAATCCTGTTGCGGGGATAAGGTATTTTGCCCGGATCAGCTGCAGCAGTTGTCCGTTGTTCATTTCAGGCACCAACACTTTTTCCGCACCCCTCAACAGCTGCTCGAGGTTTTTCGGGAAGGGATTAATGTGCCGCAGGTGTACGTGGGCCACGTCGTGCCCTTCGGCGATAAGCTCCAGCACGGCAGTTTTGATTGCGCCATAGGTTGAGCCCCATCCCAGCACGAGCAAGCGCGCATGCTCTTTGCCGCTGTCGGGGGTTGCGGGGGGGATATAGTCGGCGATCTTTTCAATTTTTTCAGCGCGGCGGCGTACCATGGCTTCGTGGTTGAGCGGGTCATAGGTGACGCTTCCGACCTGGTCCAGCTTTTCCAGTCCGCCTATGCGGTGCTCCAGATTGGGGGTACCGGGCTTGACCCAGGGCCGCACGCCTTTCTCGTCGCGCATATAGGGCAGGAACTCGCCGTTGGGGCCGTTGGGCTTGTCGAGAAACGAAACCCGGATCGGTTTCAGCTGATCTTCCGTCGGAAAGCGCCAGGGTTCCGCGCCGTTGGCGATATAGCCGTCGGAGAGCAGAATCACCGGGGTCATGTGCTCCACGGCGATCCGGCAGGCTTCATAGACCATGTCGAAACAATCGGAGGGCGATGCGGCGGCTACGATTGGCAGCGGTGCTTCACCGTGCCGGCCGTACATGGCCATCAAGAGGTCAGCCTGTTCGGTTTTGGTGGGCAGGCCGGTGGAAGGTCCACCTCGCTGCACATTGACAATGACCAATGGGATCTCGAGCATGACGGCCAGACCGGCGGCTTCCGTTTTCAAAGCCATGCCGGGGCCGGAGGTAGTAGTGGCTGCCAGGCTTCCGGCGTATGCTGCTCCGATGGCGGAGCAAATTCCGGATATTTCGTCTTCGGCCTGGAAGGTTTTAACCCCATTCGCCTTGTACCGGGACAAATCCTGGATTATATCGGTAGCCGGAGTGATCGGGTAGGAACCCAGGAACAGCTGCAGCCCGGATCGTTCGGCGGCGGCGATCAGACCGATGGCCGTTGCGTGGTTGCCGGTGATGCTTCTGTAGGTACCATGGGGTAATTGCGCTGGGCGCACGTTGTACCGGACGTGGAAAATTTCCGTGTTTTCGCCGTAATTCCAGCCTGCTTTCAATGCCTTGATGTTGGCTGCTGCGATATCGGGTTTCTTCCCGAATTTCTCCTGAAGATAGCTGATACTGTCGTCCATGGGCCGGTCGAACAACCAGAAAAGGAGACCCAGCACAAACATATTCTTGGAGCGTTCGACTTCCTTGGCACCCAGTCCCGTATCAGCCAGGGCTTCTTTGGTTCGCTTGGATATGTCGATGTTGTAGGTGGAATAATTGTCCAGGCTGCCGTCCTCCAGTGGGTTGACCCCCACGGGATATTTGGCCAGTTCCAGGCTTCTCCGGTCAAAGCCGGCCGAATTGGCAATGATTACACCTCCTTTCTTGAGCTTGGGCAATTCGACTTTCAAGGCGGCGGCATTCATAGCTACCAGTACATCGTAGGTATCGCCCGGTGTAAAAATTTCCTTACTCCCGAAATTGACCTGAAAACCGGATACGCCGGCAATGGTTCCGCCCGGGGCCCGGATTTCGGACGGAAAATCCGGAAAGGTGTTCAAGTCGTTCCCAAACAGGGCCGTTGCATCTGAAAATTGCATGCCGGTCAGTTGCATGCCGTCGCCGGAATCGCCGGAAAAGCGGACCACGATGTTTTCCGCTTCAATCACCTCCATGGGTGAATCTGGTTTAAAATCTTTATTTCCTGTCATGCTCTGCTGTTATCCGTGTAAAGCTTCTCTTTTCGCGTTGAGCTGTTCTTCCGATTCCACATGGTCCGGGTCGGGCACACAGCAGTCCACGGGACAAACGGATGCGCATTGGGGCTCATCGTGAAAGCCAACGCATTCGGTGCATTTATCGGGCACGATGTAATAAAACTCATCGGAAATGGGCGGATGTGCCTCATCGGCATCGCGCTCCACGCCATTCAGGGTAAACATGCCGGAGACGTCTGTTTTGTCCGAAAACCGCCATTCGTCGGCGTTTTGGTAGATGGCGCCGTTGGGGCATTCAGGCTCGCAGGCTGCGCAATTGATACATTCGTCGGTGATAATAATTGCCATGGTAAACCATTTAATGTTGTTCGAGCGGGTTGGGCTTGTCCGTTTCTGTATTCAGAGGTGAAAGTTACCGCTTATTCTCCTTGTTTACTGTCTTTTCCCTGCGTCAGTTCATCAAAACTTTTGTTCAGGTAAACGCCAATCATTTCCTTGCGGTATAAGCGCGAGTAGGCGTCATTGTCCACAATGCGCGCTTTTTTTGTCACTTTTTTTACCAGATCGTTTTTGTCGTCTGCTTTGCTTCCGGATAGCACCACCGGCCTGGGATCCACGCCGCCCAATACGATTTTTATGTTACCATCACGGTCTATGGTAACCACGCTGGTCAGCGAGCTGAACTCCAGGGACTCGCGCTGCCGCAGTTTTTTAAATACCGAACGGAATCCGCGGTCCAGGGGTATTTCGATGGCTGTGATCAGCGCGGTTTTATTGAATTTCCGGGGGTGTATGCCGTCGCCGGTATAGATCTCTTCCAGCGGCAGGGTATAGGCGGCGCCTTTATCCTGCACTGCGATCGTTGCATCCAGGCTGATCAGGGCCACGGCGGTATCAGAGGCGAATTTGGAAAAGCAGTTTTTCTTTCCGCCCGTGGCGATGCAGATTTCACCGTTGCATTTCAGGCAGTACCCGATGGCTTCCCGCCACCATTCGCTCTGGTTGTAAAATGCACAGCGGTTCTCACACAGCAGGTTGCCGCCGAGCGTAGCCGTTTTCCGGATAACGGGTGTGGCGACGGCCCGGGCGGCCTCGACCAGAACCGGAAAGGCTGCCGCGATTTCCAGGTGACGTGACAATTCATCCAGGCTGACCAGCGCGCCGATGCGCAGGCGATCCTCGTTTTTCCGCACCTCTTTCAGTTCATC
>CAYVDV010000046.1:0-18290 GCA_964450465.1 uncultured Saprospiraceae bacterium | reverse complement strand
ACTCTCGCCCACCGCGACCTGCAGGAAGGGGATTTTCCCGCTGCCTGGGCGCATTTTCGCGAAAAGGAATACCAGCGCGTATTCCGGGCGGAAGCGCTGGTGTTGTTGAAACATACTGCGGGAAAATGGGAGGTATTCCGGGTGTTTCCCTTTAGCTGATTCCATTATTTACCCCAAAAAGGCAGATTCCGTCTGCAATTTTAGATGTAAAAAAGACAAGCGGGCGCTAATCACTCCCCGCGAAACCAGCCCATGCCGCCATCCGGCAGCACATTATTGTCAAAATCAAAAAAAGCAGCGTTCTCCTGATGCGAGCCTTGCCCCCAGGGCGTCCGGCAGGAAGTGGATACCCAGGCCGGTTCCCAGCAGAGCACGCCGATGCCGCCTTGCTTTTCGACTTCGCGGCTCAGGTCGGCCAGCCATTTGCGCTGGTTTGCAGGACTAGCCGGCGAATAATCCGGATGCAGCTCGTTAATAACATTGTTGGCCTGGTCATTGGATTCTGTGGTCCAGATATAGCCGGTTTCCAGGATCATGACATCCTTGCCCGGGTAGGTACTCCGTAGTTGGGAAATGATACTTCCCGTTTCAGCAATGGTCGTGGGCTTATGCCAGGCCCAGTAATAGGATATCCCGATAATATCAAAATCCTGCACGCCATGCGTCCAGAATCCGACCATCAAATTATTGGCATTTTGTGGGCCGGCAATGTGCAGGGCGACCCTGATCTCTTTTCCCGTACTGCGGGCTGCCTCGCGGACGGCAGAAATACCGGCCTGGAAAAGGGCCGCATTGCGGTCCCAATCGATCGCTCCGCCGCTTGCGTTATCCTGTGGGGACAGAAGGATACCGCGATTGGTTTCATTGCCGATCTGAACAATTTCCGGCAACAGGCCATCAGCATTTAAACGGAGCAGGGTCTGAAGCACATAATTATATACGGAGTCTTTCAATACCGGAAGATCATGCACCACCGGCAACCAGGCTGCAGGGGCCAGTTGCCGCCCCGGATCCGCCCAGAAGTCGGACAGGTGAAAATCCAACAATACCGGCATGTTCAGGGCCCTGGCACGCTGAATACTGCGCCGTACATCGGCAAAATCACCATACCGGTGGCCCTGGTTCAGCGTATCATACCAGGAAGGCGTATGCCAAAGGCGCAGGCGCACGAGACTGCATCCGTTCTCAGCAAAAATGGCATACGGATCCTTAGCCTGCCCGTTTTCCCGGTAAACTGCACCGCAGTCCTCCATCTCATTTATATAGGAAAGGTCGGCGCCGCGAAAGAAGGTTTTTTCGACGATGGGTTCTTCCCGCCCGCATTGCAGGGCAACAGAACACAGGACAAAGGCGATCAGTTGAAATGTAGTGCGCATGGCACAAAAATAACTGCGGGCAGGTAAAAACAGGGGATAATTTAACGCTTATCTTTGGGGGATTATGTAACAACAGACGCAATGCATTGCGTCTATACCCAACCATGTCCGTTATACTCACAGAAATGGATCAACGTATCCGGCAGTGGCAGTCCAACGCCGACGACAGGGTGTTATTTCTCTCCTGCTACCGGATGATGACGCAAAATATGCTGCTGGCTCTGGACCGCGGGGAATTTGGAAACAAGAGCTGGACGGATCTCTTGCTGCACCACTTCGCCGAGTATTACTTTAAGGCCCTGCAAGAATATGAAAACCGGGCGCCGGAACTGCCGGCAGTCTGGCACTTCGCCTTTGACGCAGCCAAAATGCAGGAGATCTCCCCTATCCAGAAAATGCTTTTGGGCGTCAATGCCCATATTAATTACGATCTGGTGCTGACACTGAACGACCTGCTCCGGGATACCTGGAAGACTATGCCTGAGACCGGACGCCTGGGCTATTACCAGGACTACTGCCATGTAAACCGGATCATCAGCCAAACTATCGACGCCGTGCAGGATCAAATATTGGAGCCGGCGCAGCCATCCATGCGCATCATAGATGATCTCATGGGCAGAACGGACGAGTGGTTGCTGAGCAAACTGATCACCCACTGGCGCGACAAGGTCTGGCAACACGCCCGTTTGCTGCTGTCAGCGGATACACCTGCAGAGGGAAATAACATCATTCAGGCAGTGGAAGCCCGGGCAATTGAACGCGCCCGGGTCCTGGCCGGCGAAGGCTGGCCGCTTAAATTTGGCGATATTCTTTAGTGCGATTTACCGCAAGCGCCCCAGCACATCTTTCATCCGCCGGATGGCTTCCCGCAGTTGCGCTTCAGAAGCCGCATAGCTCAGGCGGAAACAATTCGGATCGCCGAATGCCGAGCCGGAGACCAATCCCACATAAGCGCTGGACATGATGTAATCGCAAAAGTCGTCGGCATTGCGGATAATGGTATTGCCATCTGTTTTTCCGAAAAAGGCGCTAATGTCCGGAAATACATAAAAAGCGCCTTCCGGGTGGTTGGCTTTGATCCCCGGGATCTCCTCGAGCATGGACAATACAATATCGCGACGTTCGCGAAACGCCTCCCGCATGTCATCTGTAGGGCCCAGGTCGCTCATCAGTGCCACGGCCCCGGCTTTCTGTCCAAACGACGAAGCCCCGCTGGTCACCTGACCCTGTATTTTGGCACAGGCATCGGCGATAAATTTGGGGGCGCCCATATAGCCCAGGCGCCATCCCGTCATGGCAAAGCCTTTCGCAAAACCGTTGACAGTTATGGTGCGGTCCTTTACCTGCGGAAAACTGCCGATACTGACATGCTCATGGGTGAAGTTGATGTGCTCGTAAATTTCGTCACTGACCACATAAACGTGTTCATGGTGAGCCAACACATCTGCATAGGCCTGCAATTCTGCGCGATCAAATACCGTACCGGTAGGATTGCAGGGGGAAGAGAACAGCACGAATTTCGTACGGCTGGTGATGGCGGCATCCAACTGTTCCGGGGTGGGTTTGAACTCGCGCTCCACGCCGGCATATACCGGCACCGGAATCCCTCCGGAAAGCTTGATGATCTCCCAATAGGAAACCCAGTAAGGGGTAAAAACCACGACTTCGTCGCCCGGATCGAGAAAGGCCTGACACAGGTTGTAGATCGACTGCTTGGCGCCGTTGCTCACCACGATCTGCTCCGGCCGGTAATCCAGGTTATTCTCCCGTTTGAATTTTTCACTGATGGCTTTGGTCAATTCAGGGAGGCCGGACACAGGCGTATATTTCGTATAACCTTCCTTCAACGCCTGCCAGGCGGCTTCTTTGATGTGATCCGGGGTATCAAAATCGGGCTCTCCCAGGCTCAGGCTGATCACGTCGTGCCCAAGGGCGCGCAATTCGCGGGCCATGCGGGCCATTTTAAGGGTTTCGGATTCCGCCAGGTTCAGGACGCGCTGGGAAAGTATGGACTGGGTGCTAGTCATGGAATAGGTAGATAAACAGTTTGGGTAACAGGGCCACAAAGGTACAAAGAGGGAACGGACCGAAAGGATATGTTTTTTCCGGATGCGCCATATTTATAGCAACTTTGTGCCGAACGCTCCGTTCTTAAAATCAAAACATTCCTTTACCAAACACCTTTATTGAACATTATGGCTCGATTGACTTCGTTTTCCCGGCTATTAATTACCCTTGCCATCGTGGCCGGCATTTTTTTCGCCGTAAAAACCTACCTGCCGAAATTCCAGAATTCCGGTTCCGAACCGGCTCAAACGGAAGCAAGCTCCGGTGACAACGGCGCCCAACCCGCAGCCGAAGCGGAGGAGGCGCCAAAGAGCAGCACCTGGGGAAAATCCTCCGCCTTCAATTACACTGCCCCGGCTCCGGTCAACGGCAAGCTGAAAGGCGTGGTGGAATTAGGCTCTACCGGATTCAACTCGTTCATTATCAAGGTCGATGCACAGAAAAACTGGAAACTGGAAAAGGCCGAATACGGCGCCAGCCTGGTTTATGAAAATCTTGCCACCGACGATGACATTGCCAAGGGCCTGAAAAGCTACATCGCGGACATGGTTGGCTATGGCGTCGGCCCCAAGAATATCCATTTTGTTATCAGCTCAGGCGCCAAAAAGGTCCCTGTTACGGACAAAATCTCCACCATGCTCAAGAAAATGGGTTATGTGGTTAATGAAGTGACCCCACAACAGGAAGCGCAACTCGCCCTGAAATCCTGTCTGCCAGCCAGCTATGCCAACCGCGCCTTCGTGGTGGACATCGGCTCGGGCAACACAAAAATTTCCTGGATGAGCGGTAGCGCACCCACGGGCATTGAACTGCCGGGCGCCAAATACTACCAGAATAATGTCAGCGATGAGACCGTATACCGCGAAGTGAGCGCCAAAGCGAAACAGGTGCCATCCGGGATGCGCAGCACTTGCTTTATTATCGGCGGGGTGCCGTTTGAGCTTGCCAACCAGGTCCGCAACGGCAAGGAGCGCTATACGGTCCTGAAAGCACCGGCGGATTACAAAGCCGAGGGCGCCAAGCAAAAGGCGGGTCTGAATATCTACCAGGCGATAGTCGATGCCACTGGCTGCCAGCAATTCGTTTTTGACTGGGACGCCAATTTCACCATCGGCTTTTTACTTAACCTGCCGGGTTAAGCATACGGCAAACAGACAGGCTACCGGACGATTAAATATAGTTTTCGCGTCCGGTAGCCTGCATTTCTATTCCCGGATCAGGCGCCGGGTATCCACCAGTTTATTCTGGTTATCAAAAACCTGTACCAGGTAAATACCTTTCGACAAATTGCCAAGATCGAGCGGGACGCTGCCCTTTTGCAGGTTTACCTGAATCGTTTGAACAGGGCGCCCCAACAGATCGAGTACCACAATGCGGGTGATGGTTTTGGCCGCATAATTTATCAGGACACTTGTTTGTTGTCCGGCAGGGTTCGGCGCCAGGCCAAATTCCGGTTCCCGGACGGTTGAGCGCGAAGCAATCGCCGGAGCGACCGGTTTGATCAACTGAAGGCAGGAGGCTTTCCCCACCCTTTCGCGGACCAATCGGCCCGGCAGTCTGCCCAGGCCGGCGTAAAGCGCCGTGGGAACATTGTTCACCGGGCAATAGCTCATCAGCGTATTACCACCCGCGTGAGATGCGGCAGTGCAATCCTGGAGCGCACCGGCACAACCATCGATTGCACCACCGGACCAGCCGCACCATTGCGTATGGGGAGAACCCAACTGATGACCTATCTGGTGTGCCACTACCGAAACCACCCAGGAAAAAGTAGGTACTTTTGAAAATTCGGGCTCCACGGCACTAAGCGCGGCTGCATATTCCGCCGAACAGACTCCCCCCAGATAGGCTACGCTTTCCGTATTGATCCGGGCCAGCCCAATCAGTTGGGAAATATCAACCTTCGCACCGGCATGCTCCCGAACTCGAAACTGTTCCAGCACAGCATTTGCACCGGCAGTGTGATCATACAAAGGCGTTGTTGGAACACTTACCTGGGCGAGGATCATGTCAACCCCGTCACGGGCATACACTGTGGCTACCTGATGGAATACGGCAGCGAGGTAATGAACCGCCTTCGCAACGCTGCCTTTTTGTTGTATCAGTGCATTGTCTGCCTCCAGACCGATACGCAACGGTTTTACGGCTCCGGATGTATTGGTATTTTCCGGGGTGCCGGCATCTGCCTTTATCTCGCGGAGTGTGCATTCAAAGGGGTTGTCCATGGCCAGATCCAGATCGGAATACAGCATGTAACCCCATTTATTTTCCCGCAATTCCACCCGGCCGAGAACCAGATTGTTAAATTGCGCATCGGATATGATCCCCATTACTTCATCCTCAAAAATACTTATAGCCGCAAAAGAATTGGTCGCACCGCGCAGGGCGCCGCGATAATGCAAGCCGGTTTTGAACGATGCGGGTTGATCGCCTTGCTCCCCGGAAAACACCGCAAAGTCTGACGCCAGAACATTGCACAATTCCAGATCAAGCACGAGCTCATTTTCCTGATAGGGAAGCGCCAGGGATACTTTCCTGGGTTGTTCGGAAAACAACAAGGCCAGCTGGGAAGGATTGAGTTCGAGAAATTGCGCGTATTGGGCAAAGCGGGCTGCCGAAGCATCCAGCGGGTTTGTTTTATGGAAAAGCTGGTGCGCAGGAAACGGTTTGCCATTTTGATGTGCCCTTTGGCTCAGGACATGGACCGGAGGGAGCGATTGCGCAACAAGCCCTGCGGTCATACCAAGGGTAATTGCCAACGCCAACAATCGAGCATTTATAAACATGGCGGGAAGATTGTTTGATCATCAAATGGAGTAATACAGAGGGAACCGAAGGATTAAAACCGGCATTTCATACCATATTACTGTAAACCTGATCAAAAACAAGGCCGAAAATGATGATGAAACAATACCAGGAAGTGTTTCAACCGTATTATCGCATTAAAACACCTGTTTTTACAAAACCATACAAGAAATTACCCTTCCTGGTCTAGGAAAAGGCACACGTTGAAATACCCAAAACCGGGTAGTATTCCGATAATACCTACTCGCTTTGTTGCCTGATTTTCTCCAGCGTTTCTGCATCCCTGGCGACCCAGGCTTTATCCCCCAGCACAACAACAGGGCGTTCGATTAGAATGGGATGTGCGACCATCGCTTCGATCCACTCCTCGTCTGAAAGCGTTTTGCCGACGTAGTTTTCCTGGAAAACCGGTTCTTTGGTCCGGATAAGATCCAATGGCTTCATAGCAAGCATCTGAAGTAGCCGGCGGAGATCATCGGCAGAAGGCGGAGTCTTCAGGTATTCAATTACCGCCACCTGGGCATTCGCCTCTTCCAGCATTTTCAGTGCCGTCCGGCTTTTGCCGCAGCGGGTATTATGGTAAATAGTGATCATAGGTCTGGTTGGTTGGCAGAGCGCTCTAATGCCCGCACACACATTTGGCCTCCTGACAGGTATGCGTGATGCCGGCGCCGTTGGTCTGGCTCCCAGGAAGTTCAAACCAGAACGTCCCGCGTTTCCGGTCATAATTTCCGATTTCATTCAGGTTATCGGCATCGTACAAACGGCCGTTGACCATTACGTAGCGAATGCTGTCCGAGTTGCGGATATTATCCAGTGGATTGCGGTCCATGACAATAAGATCGGCGAGTTTGCCCGGAGCGAGCGAACCAATTTCGGCATCGAGCCCCAGGTATTTGGCGCCGTTGATCGTGGCGCACTGCAGGGCTTGCAAATTGGTCATGCCTCCCTGTGCCAGCATCCAGAGCTCCCAATGAGCGCCCATACCCTGGAGTTGACCATGTGAGCCGAGGTTGATGTTGATGCCAGCATCCTGCATTTTTTTCAGCTGCCGGCTTACGAGAATATGGCCGTTATCGTACTCCTCCTCCGGGATCATTTCGCGGTGCCGCGCGCGTTCGTCGAGGATGTGGCGGGGCGTAAATTCCAAGAGACGCTTGTTTTTCCACACCTCCTCATGCTGGTAGAAGTAAAATTCGCCGTTTACCGCACCGTAACAAACGATAAGTGTAGGGGTGTTGTGGGCCTTGGTTTTGCCCCAGAGTTGCAACACATCGCTGTAGATCTGCGCGACCGGCAGATTATGCTCCACACCGGTGTGGCCATCAACCACTTGCGACAGGTTGTGGTAAAAGAATGAACCGCCTTCCGGCACCACTTCCATACCGAGTTCCCGGGCAGCGGCAATGACCTGTTGCCGTTGTTCGCGACGCGGCTGGTTGTAGCTTTTTACAGAGAAAGCACCCCATGCTTTGGTCCGGCGCAGTGTGCTGCGCGCATCATCGAGGCTGTTGACCGGCGCTTTAAAATCGCCGTCGGCGCCATACAGGATGGTCCCGGTGCTAAAGAGACGAGGGCCGGTCATGCGGCCTGCCTTGAGCATTTCGGCATTGGAAAAAGCCATTTCAGAATTCACGGAGGGATCGTGCATGGTTGTAACGCCATACGCGAGGTTGGCGTAATACTCCCATTGCTTTTGAGGGTTCAAGCCAAAACGGAAGTTCCCCGAGTGTGCGTGTACATCCACGATACCGGGCATAATCGTCTTGCCCTTGCAATCAATCCGCTTGGCGTTCGCGCCTGGTTTTGGCTTGCGTTTGTACTCCGCCGAGGTACCGACAAAAGCGATCCGGTTGTTTTCCACAACGAGCACACCGTTTTCAATTACCCGGTTGCCTTCCATCGTAATGATCCGGGCGTTTTCAAAAACCAGTGTTCCTTCCGGCATGTCGGCTTGCAGCGTCAGGCCGATCTTCCGGCCGGTTTCCGGCAGGGGCGGCAGACTATCCGGCGAGCCCGGCAGGAACGTAAAGCGCCCGGCCAGATCAAGCGTGAAATATTCATCGCCCAGGGTATAGTGAATTTGTTTACTGTCGCTGCTCCAGTGCAGGTTGTAACCGGCATCTTTGGCAATCTGGCTAACGGGAATCGCTTTGATATCGGCGCTCAGGTCTATCGTGCCGCCGGTCTGCGGGAACGCGCAGATGTAGGCTTTATGCAGCTCGGTAAATGCCAGCCAGCGACCATCGGGCGAGGGGGCCCATTGATTGACGTATTTACTTTTGAAGAGGGTTTTGGCATCCTGGCCGTTCAGATCATAGGATACCAACGCCTTATCCAGGCCGCCAAAAAGGTAACCGCCGGTATTGACATAGATGCGTTTCCCGTCCGGGCTAAAGCGGGGATTTTCGCCTTGTTCCGTTACGAAGTGAGTTTTATTGGTCAGGCCGCTTTCCTGCTCGGACAGATCGAGATAGAACACTCCCGTTTTTTCCACCCGGGAGATGCCGAGCTCATCGTCGCCGTTTTGGAGGCGGAATACAATTTTTTGTCCGTCGGAGGAATACTGCGGAGTTCGGAAGATCCCGCCGGCAACCGGCAACTGCACCGGTTTGCCTTCCTGCAAGTTCACTTTCCACAACCCGCCGCCATGGACGTCATTCCAGGTGACGAACACCACTTCCCGGCCATCCGGCGAAAAGCAAGGCTCAAACTCCAGCATTTCCGGGTCAAACGTTTGCGCCCGGGCAAAGGTACTCCGGCCATATTTAGCCTTCACGAGCAGTTCCGGTTTGCCATCCGGCAGGCTTTTTTTGTACAATTTGCCAGCGGCATTGAATAACAGGGTCTTTCCATCCGGGCTGGTGACCGCCTGGCGGATCGCCTTCGCGGTAAACTCCTGCTCAAACACCTTGTTGGCAAACCGGACTGTTTCTGCGACACGGGTTTTTACCCGGCAGCGAAACGGAATTTCCTTTACTGAAAAAAACTCCTGGTATTGGGCCGGATTATACAGATAGGTGGTATTGAAGTTGATCTGCTTCAGTTTGCCACCGGCCCAGATCACAATACTGCGCGCATCCGGTTCATTTTTTTTCTGCTGCGGCAGCCAGGCAAACCCGGGATAGCAGCCGAAAATGGTCCAGGCCTCCTGCTGGTCTTTGTCCAGCCCATCATACACAGGGTATTCTTCGCCGGAATGCAGATCCTGGACAAACAGCACCGAACGCGTATCCACGCGGCGCACAAAAGCCAGCCAGTCGCCATCAGGGCTGATTTGGGGACGGCAAGCACCGCCGGAGCCACCGGAGATATTTTCCACTTTGCCTTCCTGACGGTCGTAGCGGCGGATAGCAAAGATCTGTTTCATGGGATCCTTGTTGTACTGGAAATAGCCGCCGCCGTACATATCTTCGCTAAAATAAATGTAGCGCCCGTCGGGGCTGACGGAGGGCTCGTTAACATCCTGCTGGTCATTCTTTCGCTTGGTCAATTGCACGCCGTCCCCACCAGAAATATGGTACAACCAAATCTCCCCCGCACCAAGCGAACGGGTGCTGGTGAAGTGTTTCCGTGCTACAAAATACTGTCCGTCGGGCATCCAGCAGGGGTTATTCAGGAGGCGAAAACTCTCCTTAGTCACCTGCCGGGCCTTCGTGCCATCGGCATTCATGATCCAGATATTGTCCCCGCCACCGGCATCGCTGGTAAACAACAGTTGCGCGCCATCCGGTGAAAAGCGCGGCTGCACCTCCCAGGCGATCCCCGAACGAATACAAGTGGCTTCACCACCTGAAACCGGCATGGTATAGATATCGCCGAGCAGGTCAAAGGCAATGGTTTTGCCATCCGGGCTGACATCCAGGTTCATCCAGGTGCCCTCTTCAGCGATGAATTCAACATCGTTATAGGGAATGCCTTCCGGATTGGAAACGTCCCATTTTTTAGCGTCTTTTTGTGCAAACAGACCAAATGAAGCGAGCCACAGACTGAAAAGAAGAAGTACTTTTTGCATGGATATTGAATTTGAACGCATAATTACAAAGAATCCGGAGCTATTTGGCAAATGTCCGCACGGCTAGTGCAACAGCCAGTAAAAGCGCAACGAGACCGGTCAGTACAATCGGCGGCCAAAAAGTAAATACGGCCATGATCCAGAAGCAAATGCCATACACGAACAGGTTTATCTGTAATACTCCGTTGAGCACATTATCCTCCGTGGCTCGGCGAAGCAGGTAAGCGTTGACAAGGCCTCCGAAAAGGTAAAGCAGGGTGAAGCATGCGCTGAGTGCGGTGACCAGTTCCGCTGTAGAAACGCTGATACCTCCTCCCATGTCCTGGCGGTAATTCCGCATGAGATCAAGCAGGGTTCGCTCCGTGTCGTTTGCAGGAGCAGGATCATGAAAAAAACTAAGCGAATGCGCGGCGGCAGTCAAAAACTGCAAGACCACTGCTGCCCAGAACCAGGGTTTGTAATTGCGCATAAAAGAGGCGTTAGGACTGCGTAAAAACCTTCGAAATTATTCTTTGTAGCCATTCTTTGCCCAACAGGCGAGGATATTGATCGACACGGCGGGGAGTTTGCTCCCTCCCTTTGGCATGGGCTCGCAGCCGTCGCCGTGGTTAATTGCACAGAGGACGTTTTTTGTTTGGAAGGCTGCTTTGGCAGTCGTATAGGAGGAGAGATCAATACCGTTGGATTGGGTGGCGGCGTCATGGCATCCGCCCAGGGCACAACTCCCGTTTAAAACGGCACTCACGGCAAAGGTATAGGTATTGGCAATCGGGTCAACCTGGGAACAATCGGCTTCGGCCAGATAATCTCTTTTGTTGTCGTCTTTCTTGCAGCCTACCGAGCCCAGGGCAAGGATGAGGGTAAAAACAAGGCTTAATGCGATGGGTAGTTTCATGCGAATAGTGTTGTTTTGGTGATAAGATGAAATGGAAAAAGGGCCGCTAAAATATCGGGGTCGTTTTAAAAAGAAGGGAAAAAGTTTTCATACGGCTAAAAAAAGCAGAGAATGCTGCCGGGCTCTACCTAAATTTGCTCAATGCAGTACAACGATATTCTGGACAATTTTGAATTTGATCACAGTCCGTATTTTGAAGAAAACTCCGGGGAAGTGGTTGCCAAGTTCTATTCTGCCCTGGAGGCGGAAGTGGCTGCGGCCCGGCTTCGCGCAGAGGGCATCCCCTGTTTTCTGGCCAACAGCACGTCGCAATCCGTTCTTCCGCAGTTACAACTGTTGGTGCGCCTGCACGTGCGGCCCGTCGATGCCGAACGCGCCCGTTTCCTGCTGGCGGAAGCCGCTATTGATACTGAAGAATCCTCCAATGCCGCTAAAGACAATCGCATACTGACTATGCTCGCCATCCTGATCGGATTGCTTTTGGCCGTTTTGCTTGTCCGGGCAATGTGGGGGTTATATTAGTTTTGAGTTTTGAGTTTTGAGCGCATGCCCAGACCCTTTCTTTTTTCATACCAAAACTCAGGCACCCGTATTATTCCACCGTTCCGTACAGGTCAAACTCTTCGGCTGCCGTGATGCGCACCCGGGCAAAATCGCCGATCCGTACATAGTTGGACCGGGCATCTACGAGTACTTCATTGTCCACCTCGGGAGAATCCGCTTCGGTGCGGCCGATGAAATACTGACCTTCCTTCCGGTCAAAGATGGTTTTGAACAGTTGCCCCACTTTGGCTTCGTTTTTTTGCAGGGATATTTCCTGCTGTGCTTCCATCAAGCGTTGAGCCCGTTCTTCCTTGATCTCGGGCGGCACATTATCCTCCACGTCGTAAGCCCGGGTGGATTCTTCATGAGAATACTGAAACACCCCTACCCGTTCGAATTGCTGTTCCTGTACAAAATCCAGGAGCGTTTCAAAATCCGCCTCGGTTTCACCCGGATAGCCGACTAAAAAAGTGGTTCGCAATGCAATATCCGGGACTTTAGCCCGGATTTGTGCGAGGAGTTCCCGGGTTTCATCGCGGGTAATTTGCCGGCGCATCGCTTCCAGGACAGGGTCGCTGGCGTGCTGAAGCGGCATATCGAGGTAGTTACAGATCTCCGGCCGCTCGGCCATGACATCCAGTATTTCCAGGGGAAACTTGCTGGGATAAGCATAATGCAGGCGGATCCATTCGATACCCTCTACGTCTGCCAAGGCATGAAGCAGCCTGGGCAGCTCCCGTTTTTTGTACAGGTCCAGGCCATAATAGGTGAGCTCCTGCGCGATCAGCATGAGCTCCTTCACCCCCCTGCGGGCAAGGTTGCGGGCTTCCAGAACCAGTTCTTCCACCGGCCGGCTTATATGCTGGCCGCGCATGAGGGGTATGGCGCAAAAGGAGCAGGTTCGATTGCAGCCTTCGGAAATTTTCAGGTAGGCGTAATGCGGCAGCGTGGTGATCTGCCGTTCGCCCAGCAGTTCGTATTGGTAATCGGCGTTCAGGCGGGCCAGCAAGGCCGGCATTTCCAGCGTGCCGAAATAGGCGTCCACTTCCGGGATCTCGCGCTCCAGGTCATCTTTGTAGCGCTGGGAGAGACATCCGGTAACATAAAGTTTATCGATCTTTCCGGCGCTCTTCAGGGTTGCATGTTCAACGATCGTGTCGATACTTTCCTGTTTGGCCAGATCGATAAAGCCACAGGTGTTGATGATCACGATGTTGGCGCCGGCTTCTTCGCGCTCATGCGTTACCTCGTAATCGTTTCCCCGAAGTTGTGTGATCAAATTCTCGCTGTCCACCAGATTTTTGGAACATCCGAGCGTTACCACATTTATCTTATCCTTGCGAATAGCCTTGGTTTTCATGCATTTATCTGAATACTGGAATTTTAACAGCGCAAAGGTCGCGCAAATCCGCCGGATTTTCCGGATTCCGCTATTTTTGCGCCGCTGTTGACCACAGCCATATTCGTATGACGCAACAAGACCTGCTTGATCGGCTGGAAGTCGAACTGCGCGCGCTCCAGGCAGAGATCCGCGCCCAGTTCACCAACCTGGATCCGGATACGCTGCAATGGCGGCCAGATCCGGCCCAATGGAATATTCTGGAGTGTTTTGCGCACCTGAATAAATTTTCCGAGGATTATTTACCGCCGGTCCAGCGGGCGATTCACCAGGCCAAAGCACGACGCTGGACGCCCGGCGATCCTGTTCGGTACACCGCCCGGGGCAAACGGCTGATCCGACGCACCGACCCCGGCAACGGGAAAACCTATAAAACCCCCAAACGGTACAACTTCAGTCACCAACCCCTTGGCCAGGAGGTTGTAAAATCGCTCATCATTCAATGTGAGCAGCTGCTCCGCACCATCGAATTTGCCCGGGATGTCGATGTCAATCGGGCCAGCATACCAAAACCGCATGCCTGGTTTGGGCGTTATACGCTCGGCAATGTGCTTGAATTTCTGGTTTTGCACACCCGCCGGCATATACTCCAGGCTGCCTCCCGCATTCCGAAGCACTGATTCCTTTCAGTGAATCTGTCCTAATACTCCTGATTTCTGATGGGGCAACCCTGTGTTGTCTGCATTATTAAATTTAACGTATGCGCGCCACACCCTTTTCTCGTTTTGTTTTCCTGATCAGCCTGCTCATTGCAGTTCAATCCTGTAAAAAAGACGAGCCCTCGGCCGGGGAAGGCCATTACTCTTCCGGAGTGTTTGTAGTCAATGAAGGGCCCTTTGGCGGCAGCGGCAGTATCAGCTGGCACAATCCGGAAACCGGCGAGACAGTACAGGATGTATTTGCCAAAGCAAACGGCGGAGCGGTGCTGGGCGAATTTGTACAGTCGCTTACCCTGTACGACGGCAAAGGATACATTGTCGTGAACGGGGCCAACAAAGTGTACGTCGTCGATGCATTGACCTTCCGTTTTATCGATACCATCGGGGGCCTGGCCTTGCCGCGCTATCTGTTACCATTGAACAATGACCTCGCACTCATCAGCCAGTGGGGCGCCGACGGATTAACCGGCAGCGTGGCCAAGGTTGACCTCCGGACGTTGAACATCGTACAAAACATACCCACCGGCAAAGGCCCGGACAAAATGATCCGGCAGGCTGATGGCCTCGTCGTAGTCCCTAACTCGGGTGGGTTTGGGGTTGACTCCACCGTATCGTTTTTAAACCTGGGAAGCACTGCAGAATTGGACCGTTTGACCGTGCCGGGCAAAAATCCCGGAGCCCTGGCCGTTCCAAAGTTTGCCAATGGCCCCCTGGGGCCTTACACGTTTGTATTGTGCAAGGGCTCTTTTATAGACCCTAGCCCAGCCGGATGGGTGGGCGCTGTCGCCAGTGCGGCAGGCATCGGCTATTCGATTCCCGCCTATGGCGATGACCTGGCTGTTTCACCCGACGGACAGGCATTGTATTTCGCTGCCGGCGGTAAAATTTATACCTTGGGTGCCGGTGGCCTGAGCGCTTTATTCGACCAGCCTGCGTACGGCCTTGCCTGTGCGCCCGGTAGTGGAAACCTTTATTGCGCGGACGCCCGGGACTTCAATTCGGCAGGGGAGGTTGTGATATACCAGCCAAACGGCACGCGGGTTGGTTCCTTCCCGGCAGGGATTGCTCCCGGAGAGATCGTGTTCATTCCACAATAGATCTATGGACTTTTCTGCTACTTTTGCCGTCTGTACATGATCTTATTCACTTTGGCACCCACGCAAATTGTCGATCTGGCGGTCAGCGCCGTTCTGGGCCTGATAATGTTCGGGATCGGGTTGTCGCTTACCGTAAGCGATTTTTCCCGGATAATCCGATATCCCAGAGCGTTCTTTTCAGCCCTGGGTGCTCAAATGCTCGGTTTGCCGGTCATCGCATTCCTGATCAATTTGGTTGCGCCGCTGCCCGCCGCGCTCAAAGTGGGGTTTATTATTCTTTCTGCCAGTCCAGGAGGAGCCACATCCGGGTTTCTCACCTATTTGTGGCGAGGCAATGTGGCGCTTTCCCTCTCCATTACTTCCGTGAACAGTTTTCTCACCCTGTTTTCCATCCCCGTTATTGTCAACCTTGGTCTGCAGGTTTTTATGGGCCGGGAAACGGACCTTCACTTGCCGTTCTGGGAAACCGTACAGCATATTTTCTTTATCACCATTCTTCCGGCCTCCATTGGCGTTGCCATCCGCCACCGCTATTCCTATTATGCCGAGTTGATCAGCCGGCCGGCAAAATATGTCATGCTGGTGCTGCTGGCCATCGTTTTCCTGATCAAAATGTTTGCCGGAGAAAGCCACGGTGGCGCGGGACTGACCCTGGCAGATTTTACCCGAATCACCCCGGTGGCGCTTATCCAAAACGGCAGCTGTCTGTTCTTTGGCTATTTTTTTATGCGGTATATGGGCCTGCCACATCCTTCCCGGCTCACTGCCGCCATGGAAAGCGGCGTGCAAAATACCACACTGGCCTTTCTTATCGCCAGCAACATGCTTGGCAACCAGGAAATGGTAAAACCCGCTCTCGTCTATTCCATGTACTCGTTCTGGACCGCTTGTTTGTTCGCGTATTTTAGCAACCGGATTGTTTCCCAAAAACGATAAGGATCCGGCACCAATTCCGTGATATGTCGTGCATTAGCCGAGGAATGACTATTATTTTAAGGCATGATTAGCCTGCGACTGTTTTGAATGCCTGTACTTTTGCCCCCCTTCGATTATTGCTCACTAACATTAGTTCTTGCTGAATTTTCATGAAACACATGCTGAAGTTTTTAGCGCCGGCCTTCATCCAGATGATCGCCCTGCCACTTTTTGCCCAAAACTTTAATATCCAACTCCGGGGTACGCTGGATTATCCAGGTCAAACCCTGGCTAATATTTGTGGTTATGCCCAGAATGGACAGGAATACGCTTTGGTCGGTGCGTCCAAAGGACTGTCGATCGTGGATGTGACCAATCCGGAAAACCCAAAAGAAATTGTACAAATCCCTGGCCCGAACAACCTGTGGAAGGAAATAAAGGTGTACAGCCATTACGCTTATGTGACTTCAGAGGGCGGCGGCGGCGTACAAATAGTGGACCTGAGTGCCCTGCCCAGTCCAAATCTTGCATACCATAATTATACCGGGACGGGCGATATTGCCGGGCAACTGAACGCGATCCATGCGTTGCATATCGACGTGACCAAGGGATTCCTGTACACCTACGGCGGAAACTTCAGCAGTGCCCGGGTACACAACCTGAACCCTGACCCCTACAACCCGACCTATGCCGGCAAATACGATCAACTGGGGTACATCCATGACGGTTATGTAGATAACGACACCCTCTATGCCTGCCATCTTTATTCCGGTCAGGTGGCCATGGTGGATATGACAAACAAGTCGAACCCTGTGGTATTGGGAACCGTGGAAACACCGGGAAGGTTCACCCACAATGCCTGGCTACTCGACGATCACCGCTACCTGCTCACTACCGACGAAACAACCCCTTCCTTCCTGACCAGTTTTGACGTGAGCGATCCCAGCGACATGAAAGAACTGTGCCGGTTTTCCCCAAACGACGGGTACAATTCCATCGGGCATAACACCCACGTATTGAACAACTACGCAATTACTTCCTGGTACACGGACGGAGTTTCTATCGTGGACGCCCACAAACCGGACAATCTGGTGCCTGTAGGCATGTACGACACCTGGCCCGGATCGGGCCCTGATTTTGACGGCTGCTGGGGAGTATATCCCTATCTGCCTTCCGGAAATCTGGTTGTATCCAACATCCCCAACACCAATGGCGGGACGGGCCGCCTTTTTGTATTGACCCCCACCTATGTCCGGGCCGCCTATCTGGAAGGAAGAATTATGGACGGCTGTACCAACCAGCCCCTGAGCGGCGTCGAAATTGAATTCACCGGCAACAACAGCGCCCGGGTCATTGCTACCGGTAACGACGGCAGTTATAAAACAGGATTGGCAGGGTCCGGCCTGACAAGCGTTACCGTCAGCAAACCGGGGTACCTCTCCCGGACCATTGATGTCATGCTGAATACCGGAGAGGTAACGCCGCTCAACCTGACGCTCGAACCTACGGCAGCCTTTAACATAAACGCTACTGTTGTGGATCAGGCAAGCGGAAATCCGCTTCCGCAACTGAACCTGAATATGGTCAATGTGGACCGGGAATACACGATCCAAACCAATGCAAACGGGCAGTTTTCCATCGATTGCATGCTCGGCGGCACTTACCGGGCCGGCGCCTGGGGCTACTATGTCGCCGATGTAGCCGTCAACAATAACGGTACCCTGACCATTGCCCTGGAAAAAGCCTACTATGATGATTTTGAAGTCAGCCTCGGATGGAGCGCCACTGCTACGGCCAGTTCAGGCTTCTGGGCACGCGGCGAGCCCATCGGCACATCCCTGCAGAATGAGGCTGCGAACCCATATACGGATGCAGACGGAGACAACAACCTGCTGTGTTACGTCACCGGAAATGGCGGCGGTGCATCCGGCAATGACGACATTGATGGCGGTAGCGTTACCCTCACCTCGCCTATTATGGACCTTTCTGCATATCCGGGTGCGGTATTGAGCTTTCAATACTGGTTTTTCAACGGCGGCGGCAGCGGCAACCCCAACGATAAATTTGAGGTAATCCTCAGCAACGGAACCCAAACGGCTACTATTTTTACCGAAACGGTATCGGAAAGCGCATGGCGTTCTTCCGGAGAGATCCATCTGGAAGATTTTCTGCCGCTGACCGATCAGATGCGGGTTTCTTTTGTCGGATACGACATCAGCCCGGGCCACGTCTCGGAAGCGGCTGTTGATATTTTCCGGGTAATACCGGGTGTGCTACTGGCAGCGCCCGAAGCGGACCCGGCTGCACAGCTCCTGATCGCGCCCAACCCCACCAGATCTTCTTTTCAATTACAATACGACTGGCCCGGCGCGCAGTTTCCGGTGCTTGAAGTACGGAACCTGCTGGGCCAAACGGTAACGTATCAGGAATTGAGCGCCGGCACTGGTACGGCGCGCTTCGGCGCTGAATTGCAACCCGGTGTTTACTTCGTATCGCTCCGCAGCGAAGGCCGGAAGAGT
>CAYVDV010000045.1:0-18359 GCA_964450465.1 uncultured Saprospiraceae bacterium | reverse complement strand
AAAAAGTCAACGCCGGGTCGTGTCATTCCACGCCCGGCGCCAGACCAAACCCTTACTGTGTTTATTTGCAATTTTTTAGTTGAAGTAGATTTTCAGGGCATCCAGGAAGTTATCTTTCTGACCGGCAGAGACGGTAAGGGTTACGCTGTTTTGCAGCACGACATGGCCGCCTTTGCCCCGCACGTATTTCTTGATATGGCGCAGATGGATAGTATGGGATCGGTGAATCCGGATAAAGGCTATGGCGGGCAGCATGTGTTCCACCTCGCGCAGCGTTTTGCACACCAATATCTGCCGGCCGTCCAGAAAGTGCAACACCGTATAATTTCCGCTGGCTTCCAGATAGGCGATATGCTTGATCTTTTCAAAGCACATTCCTTCCATTGTGGGCAATACGATCATACCGGCTTTGCGCGGGACAGATGTGCGCGGCGCGGGATAGTGTTCCGGATGTATCGTTGCGGTGCGGTTGCTGCGGATCGCCTCGGAGGTTTCTGCGGCGTTCGGGTACGGTACGGCATTTATCATAGCAGAGCATTTTTTTAACTACGATACAAAAGTACCGGCGCTCTTTGGGCTGGCCAATCTAACTTTGGGCAATAAGTCAGGCTTCCGGCTGGAGCTTGTCTTTTGGTGAAATGATGGAAAACTGACAATTTTGTCGGTGAAAAGACCCCGCGATCCGGCAGACGGCTGTTGTTTTTGACGCCAGGGAGACCGGATGAGGGGGGCAACTGCCATGGCTAAAACGCCTTCTGAAAAATTGTACCGCCTGATCCGCGGGCTGTCACCCGCCGAAAAGCGCTATTTCCGCCTGTTTGTGCGCAGCAAACCCGAGCGCGACAGCAAATACCTGCAGCTGTTCGACGCCATGGCAGCCATGGAGTTATTTGACGACGAGGCGCTCTGCGCCAAAATTTACGAAAACCAGCCGGTCGAAAGCCGGAAATATTCCGAGCTCAAGGCTTACCTGTTTGACCTGTTGCTGAAGGCGCTGCAATCGTTCGATGAACAAAGTTCCGTCGAGTTTAGACTAAACCACCAGTTGCAAAGCGTAGCGGTACTGTTCCGGCGCGGGCACTACGACGCTTGCCGCGACCTGTTGTACAAGGCGGCCAAGACTGCCCGCCAATATGAAAGTTTCACCCATTTGATCGAGATCATCCGCTGGGAGAAGCACATCGCTTATACCCGCATGGATGTGGATTTTTTGCACCGGCAGTTTGACCAGCTGCAATTCACCGAATCCCGGGCGCTCGAGCAGCTGCGCAAGCTGGCGGCCTATCGCAAACTCTTTTTCCAGGTGTACACCACCATCAAACGGGAAGCCCAGCATCGCGGCGAAGAGCGGATGGAACGCCTCCAGGGTCTGGTGCAGCAAAAATTGCTCACCAACCCCGACCAGGCCCTTTCTTTTAAAGCGCGGGTGCTGTACTACCGGACCCTGAACCTGTACTACTACGCGGCCCTGGAACAGGAACAGTTTTATGAAACGGGTGCGAAGTTGATCGAACTACTGGAGTCCCAGGCGCATTTTCTTCGGGAAAACCTGTCCGATTACATCGCGGCGCTGAGCAATTTCATTCTCTCCTGCGGTTTGTTGCAGCGCTACGATGAAGTGCGCATAACGCTGGAAAAACTGCGTAAAATAAGTCCTCTGACAGAAGACGACCGCCGCAAGATCCACCGGCAATACTTTACCAACAAATTTGTGCTCTGCATTTTTACCGGAGATTTTGAAGAGGCCCGGCTGGAAATGGAGCGCTGCCAGGCCGAAGCCACGCAGTTCGACCCGCACGATTATGAAACCGCCAGTTTCTATTTCCAGTATTGCTGTATTTGCTTTGGCTGCAACGACTTCGACGGTGCATTGGGCTACCTCAACGAATGGCACAACCAGCCCCGCACCGTAGAACGGGAAGACCTGCAAAGCCTGGCGCGCATCCTCTCCCTCATCATCCATTTTGAAATGGGGAATACCGTCCTGCTGGAATCGCTCCTGCGCTCCGCTACGCGGTTTATGCAAAAGAAAAACCGCCTCTACGATCTGGAGCGGCGGTTTTTCCATTTTATGGGCGAACTGCTGCGGGCGCCTTCCGCACGCGAACAACGCCCTGTTTTCGTAAAAATGCAAACCGACCTCGAACAACTCTCCTCGCTGCCGGGCGCCAGGGCGCTCCTTCAAACCTTTGACCTGGAAGCCTGGCTGGAGGCCAAACTAAATGGCCAAACCTTCGCACAGGCGGTGCGGGCAAAGTGGGAGCGGCAACACCAGGCGGGCAAAAGAGACGCCTAGAACCGTTTGGTTGAGGGGGGCAGGCTGACCGACTCGCTCTCGTCGGAGCGGGTGTCCACCGATGTCCAGCGGGTGCGGTACGTAAAGCGACGGCCGCGAATGATGTAGAAGCCGCCTTTTACGCGGTGCATTTGTTCTTCGTCGAGTGCTGTAACGAAGCTTTTGACCTGAAGGTCCGTAAGAGAGAGTTTAGATTTTGCCATACGATACGGAGGTTTGAATGAACGGAGCAAAACGAATACGGAATAAAGATAACCGAAAGATAATTACCCCGCCAGCGGGTATGTTTGCCAAGTTTTTGGAAAAGTCAGGTTTTTAAAAACACTTATTGGGCATAAAAATCATGCGCAGAGGAATTGTTTGGTCATAGGTATTGAAAAACCAGTTCCGGTTCAAACCCTGCGCGGATCAATGCAGCTGCGGCTTTCGGGCGCCCTTGCGGATCGGATCCGGCCCGGTATTGCTTCTTTTTTTTGTCCAGCATTTCTTTCAGAACCTTCCGGTATTCGGCTTCGTCGATGCAATCCAGGGCATCCCGAATAAGACCGGGTGAAATATCGCGGCGCTGCAGTTCGATCCGGATGCGTACGCGCCCCCAGCGGTTGACGCGGAATTTGCCGCCGGCATAGGCCCGTGCAAAACGTTCTTCATTCAGATAACCATCGCCTGTCAATACCTGCCAGATCTGTTCGGCAACTTCGCCGGCGATGCCCAGCTCCGCCATTTTGCGCTGTACCTCCTGTGCGCAGCGCTCGCGGTAGGCACAGAAGTTTTCCATTTTCGCCAGTGCCTCGTCGGGACTGAGCGGTGTTGCCGGTTCTTTTTTTCGGTTTGGAAAAGCCATAGCGCCGGCAAATTTGGGCAAAATATCAGAACTACCGTTGCACCGTGATCATTCATCGTACGATTATCTCCGGCATCCGGTTCAATGCCTGAAAAAATATTTTCAACAATGTATTAAAAAACCCGCATCTTTGCGCCCTGATTCTCACCGTCCTATCAGACCCCAGAACGGATTTTTATTATTTGACGCAACGTTTTTAATGACTGCTTTTCAAGAATTGGGCCTCGAGGAGGCCCTGCTGCAAGGTATTGCTGCCTTGGGCTTTGACACCCCTACCCCCGTACAAGAACTGGTAATTCCGGTTGCCCTTCATTCCGACGAGGATTTTATCGCCCTGGCCCAGACGGGTACCGGAAAAACGGCCGCGTTCGGCCTGCCCCTGCTCCAGCGCATCAACCCTTCCGAAAAAAATGTGCAGGCCCTGGTCCTCTGCCCCACCCGCGAACTCTGCGTTCAGGTGGCCAACGACCTGGCCAGCTATTCCAAATTTGCCCACCAATACAAGGTGGTTGCCGTGTATGGCGGCGCCAGCATCGAAACCCAGATCCGCCAGATCAAGGCCGGCGCCCAGATCATCGTAGCTACCCCGGGTCGCCTCGTCGACCTGCTGGTACGTCAGGTGGCCCACCTCGACAAGGTAGCCCGCGTAGTGCTCGATGAAGCGGATGAAATGCTCAATATGGGCTTTAAAGAGGCAGTTGACCTCATTCTGGGAGCGGTGGAAAACCGGAAGTCCATCTGGCTGTTCTCGGCTACCATGCCGGAAGAGGTGCGTTCCATCGCGGCTACCTATATGCACGAACCGCGCGAGTTGAGCGTCGGCAAGCGCCACCAGATGAATGAAAACATCCAACACCAATACTACGTTTGCCGCTCCGAAAACCGCTACGCCGCCCTTAAGCGGGTGGTGGACGCCAATCCGGGCATCTACGGCCTGATCTTCTGCCGTACGAAAAACGATACCAAGGAGGTTGCCGAACAGATGATCCGCGACGGCTATAACGCCGATGCCCTGCACGGCGATCTGGTCCAGTCCGACCGCGACCGCGTGATGCAGCGCTTCCGCGAACGCAACCTGCAACTGCTCATCGCGACCGATGTGGCCGCCCGCGGTATCGACGTGAGCGACATCTCCCACGTGATCAACTACGGTCTGCCCGACGAAACGGAAGTATATACCCACCGCAGCGGCCGTACGGGCCGCGCCGGCCGTACCGGCATCTCGATCAGCATCATCACGCCGAAATACGAGGAAAAAATCCGCCAGATCGAACGGCGCACCAAATCCACCTTTGCCAAACTTCCGATCCCCAGCGGTTTTGAAGTATGTGAAAGCCAGCTCTTCCACATCATCAAAAATATGCACGAACAGGAGGTACAGCACGAAGAGATCGAACCCTTCCTGCCGCGGATTTATGAGGAATTAAAAGACCTCTCCAAGGAAGAATTGATCAAGCGTTTTGCCAGTGTGGAATTCAACCGCTTCCTCTCCTACTACCGCAACGCCCCGGATATTAATATCGGCAGCCGGGGAGAACGCAGCGGTCACCACCAACGCGACACGGCAGCCAACGGCAATCTGCAACGGCTCTTCGTCAATATCGGTTTGATGGACGGCGTGAATAAAAAGGACTTTTTACACCTGCTTATTCGCGAATTCCGGGTGCCCAAACCCGCTATCGGCGACATCGATATCAAAAAGTCATACATGCACTTCGATATCGAACCGGGTTTTGCCCGCGATGTGCGGCACGGCCTGGAAGAGTTTACGATCAACGGCCGCCGCGTAAAAGTGAACGATGCGATGCCTCGTCCGGATAAGGATAAAAAAGATAAGAAAGCCGGGGGGAAAAAGAAGGCGCGGTATTAAGGCATTTTATCGCAACGCTTCCTCCACCAGCAACGCAAAAAACTCCCCAAGCGCCCAGCCATGTGCCCGGGCCTGTTGGGGTACGATACTCGCCGGCGATATACCCGGAATGGTATTGGCTTCCAGAAAATAGAAGGTATCGCCGACCAGGATGTAATCGAAGCGCACCACGCCCCGGCAATTCAGCGCTTCGTATAGCTGCCGGGAGCGCAGCTGGCATTGCTGCGTCAGTTCGGGGCTGATATCTGCCGGCGTTACCTCCTGTGATTTCCCTTCGTATTTGGCGGCAAAATCGAAAAACTCGGTTTCGGGAATGATCTCCGTTACCGGCAGGGCAATGATATCCCCGTTTACGCGGAGAACGCCGTTGGAGAATTCGCGCCCGGGCATGAAGGCCTCCACTACTGCTTCCTTGTCGTAAGGCCATACCGCCTCGATGGCCGGCAGCAGTTGTTCGGCGGTTTTTACCTTGGTCACGCCGAAGCTGGACCCATGCGTATTGGGTTTGACAAAAAGCGGCAAGCCCATTTCCAGCAGTTTGGCCGTATCCACGGCGTCGCCGCGACGCAAGAGTACAGATTTTGCCATGGGTATGTTTAGCGGAGCCAGGTACCACTTGGTGTGTTGCTTGTTCATGGTGAGGCCGCTCACATAGCCGTCGCAACAGGTGTATGGCAAGCCGATCATGTCGAGGTAGCCCTGCATCTTTCCGTCTTCCAGCGGACTGCCGTGCAAGGCGGCAAAGGCGCAGTCGAAGCGGATGGTCTCGCCCTTTATCGTCAGCGAAAAGTCGTTTTTATTGATGGGGGCGCCCGATTCCACCTCATGCCAGTCAGCGCCCTGGATATCGATCAGGAAGGCGCGGTAGCGATCGGCAGGGAGGTGGTCGAAGACTACTTTGCCGCTTTTCAGCGAGATAACGCGTTCGGCGGAGTCGCCGCCGGTGAGGATGGCTATGTTTTTCATGCTGTGGAGAATTCAAGGCAAAGATAGCGGGCACTTGGTTCCTTTCCATCCGCATTTGCGTATTCGCCGGCGAAGAAAAAGCAATCGCCGGCAATCGGATGTTTTTTGCAAGCGCCTGGCTTCCAACTACCGAATGCAATTGTTACGTAAGTGGAGGACTATAACCCCTGATGATCGCGGCTAAGCGATTGCGTAAAAATATTCACAAGCGCACTTTCCGGATCGCAAGGATAGCCGCCAGTACCAGCGTCGCCACGGCGCCAAAGGCTGTTTGAAACCCGAACCACTCACCGAGGTACCCGATCACCGGAGGGCCAGCCAGGAACCCCATGAAGCTAAAGGTAGCGTAGGTGGCCAGTCCGGCGCCCTTCGCCAAACCCGGCACCCGGGCGGCGGCATTGAACAGAATCGGGGAACCAAGGGATACGCCGGCGCCAAGGAGCAGAAATCCCGCGATGCCGCCCGCCGGTGCCGAGGAGAAAATGATGACAGCCAGGGCGAGCATGGTCAAAAGGGCGCTGTACAACAGGAGCTTGCGCTCGCCGAAATGCGGGATGAGCACGTCGCCGGTAAAGCGAACGGCCATCATGCTGAGGGAAAATACCGTAAATCCCAGTGCCGCGATCTGTGCGGGCGCGCCCAGGATATCGCGCAGGTACACCGCGCTCCAATCAAAGGCTACCCCTTCGCTCAGGGCTACCGTGAGGCCGATGAGGATCATCAACAGCAGGTCGCGCGTGGGCCACACGAACCTTGGCCCGCTTGCCGCGTCCTCCTCCTCGGGCATCTGCTCCAGAGCAGGCCGTAAACCCCACCACATGCCGGCCGCTACAAGGGTTGCCAGGGTGATCATATGCAGGCCCGGCGACACGCCGGCAGCAATAAGCGCCGCCGAGGTGCCGGCGCCAACCATGCCGCCGAGGCTCCAGACACCATGACAGGACGACATGATCTTGATCCGGGCCACCTTTTCCAGATGGGAAGCGCAGCTGTTGACCGATACATTGTGCACTGCAATGACGACTCCGGTCAGAAACAAAGCGGCCATCAGCGACCAGCGACCGTGCATCAGTGCCGGCAAGGCAAATGAAAAAGCCAGCGCCAGCGTGCTCCATACCGTTGCCCGCGCCAGTCCCAGCCGGTGCAATACAAACGGCGATACGGGGTTCATCAGCAACAAACCCACCGGCAAGCCAAACAAGGCAAGCCCGAGCTGGGCATCATTCATCCCGAGGGCGGTTTTTACATGCGGTATATGCGTGACCCAGCTGCCAAACAACAGGCTGTCGGCTGCAAACGAAAATCCGATCGCGCGGGCGCTGCGATGGGCGAAAAAATTATAGAGATTGGAACCCAGGTTGGAAGCCATGGCTCAGGCGTCAAAGCTGACCACTACTTTTTTACTCTTTGGATGCGACTGGCAGGTAAGTACGTACCCAGCCTCCACTTCATCGGGTTCCAGGCCGTAGCAAAGTTCCATAACCACTTCTCCATCCAGAATTTTTGCCTTGCAGGTGCTGCACACGCCGCCTTTGCAGGAAAAGGGCAGGTCGGCGCCGGCGCGCATGGCTGCGTCGAGCAGGGTGCTGCCGTCGGACTGGAGCTGGAAGTCGAACTGCATGCCGTCCTGTATGACGGTGATGGAAGCGTCAAAGGCATCTTTTGCCCTGGTTTCAGCCTGTGGATCAACTTTTTTCGGCGCTCCGGGTGTGGTAAAGAGCTCGTAATGGATCTTTTTGGCGTCAACGCCCTGGTTTTCCAGGGTTTCCTTGACATCGAAGATCATGTCTTCCGGTCCGCAGAGAAAAAACGCATCCACGTCTTCGGGCTGGAAAAGCAGGTTGCAGTAGGCCCGGCATTTTTCGCCGCTGAGCCGGCCGTGGAACAGATCGGAGCCGATCGATTCGCGGGTAAAGGTATGGTACACGGCGAGGCGTTCGGGGTGCCGGTTTTTGAGTTCCTCCAGTTGTTCCCGGAAAATAACCTGGTCGAAGCCGCGATTGCCGTAGAACAACAGAAAGCGGCTGTTGGGCTCCTGGTGCAGCACGCTTTTGAGGATCGAGATAACCGGAGTAATGCCGCTGCCTGCTGCAAATGCAACATACAGGTTCCGGTTTTCCGGGTGGAGTTCGGTGAAAAAGCGGCCCTGCGGCGGCATCACACGCAGCTCGTCGCCTACCTGCAGGCGTTCGTTGGCGAAGGTGCTGAACACGCCGCCGGGAACCTTCTTGATCGCCACGCGCAGATCCTGCTCGTGCGGCGCCGTGCAGATCGAATAGGAGCGCCGCTGGTCTGCGCCGTCGATATTGGTGCGCAGAGTCAGGTATTGTCCCTGCGTATGCTGGAACAACGCACGGAGTTCATCCGGAACTTCAAATGCGACGGAAACGGTATCGGAGGTTTCGCGGCGCAAATCGCACACGCGAAGGGGGTAGAATTTTGTACTGGCAGCCATACTCTTGAATGTATCCTTTGCTTGAGCGCCGCAAAGGTAAGGTTAAAAGGTCCTGTCGGGACAAAAAAAGGTGAAGACACGAGTCGCGCTCATGTCTTCACCTTTCTTATAAAAATCTATCCGCCCGGCGGATTAAGACAGGCCGTTGACGAATTTCATCAAGCCGCTTTTCAGGTTGGCGGCTTTGTTACGGTGAATATTGCCGCGCTTGGCCAGCTTGTCGATCATGCTGATCACTTTGGGCAGGAACTCACTGGCCTCCGACTTGCTCTTCAGGTTGCGGAGGTTTTTTACTGCCGTACGGGCCGACTTTTTGTAGTAGCGGTTCTGCAAGCGACGCTTCGCGTTCTGGCGGATGCGCTTAAGTGCGGAACGATGGTGTGCCATATTTTTTCTAATTCTTTTTGTTCAACTAATTGAAAAGAAGACTGTTAAATGCAGTCCTGTTTTTTAGGGCGGGCAAAGGTAGGAGTTTTAGCTGGAAAAATTATATTTGGATAAAAAAAATTGTAAACCCGCCAAACTTCCAATTCCCTGCAAAAACCGCTAATTTTGCGAGATTTAAATGATAAGTGCTTGATTTTTAATACGTTTTTTAAAACATGAAGGATATTTCCGCAGTATTTAACGCGCACCCGCAGTACATTGAGTCTCTTTATCAATCCTGGCAAGCCGATCCGGAATCGGTGGAATCGGACTGGGCCTTGTTTTTCAAGGGTTTTGATTTTGCCCTGACTTCGGCCAACGGCAGCCCGAAAACAGAAGGCGCCGAGGCGCCGGTGTGGCGGGATGAATTTGCCGTGCTTGCCCTGATCCATGGATATCGCCATCGCGGCCACATGCTGTCGACCACCAATCCCATCAAGCCGCGCAAAGACCGCAAACCCAAACTCGACCTGGCGGATTATGGTCTTCGGGAGGCCGATCTGGACCGCAATTTTGCTGCGGGCGCAGAAATTGGCATGCCCAACGCCACCTTGCGGGAGATCATTGAACGGCTGAAAAAGATCTATTGCGGTAATATCGGTTTTGAAACAACGCTGATTTACGACAAGGAGCGTTTGTACTGGTTGCGCGACAAGGTGGAAAACCGCAACCTTGCGGAAGACTTTGGCTTTCCGCTGGAAAAGAAGAAGCGGATTTTGGATAAACTGAACGGCTCCGTGGTATTCGAGCAGTTTCTGCATACCAAATTCGTGGGTCAGAAGCGCTTTTCGCTTGAAGGCGGCGAGGCGACGATTCCGGCGCTCGACGCCATTATCAACGCCGCTGTCGAATCTGAAATTCCGGTTAGCGAGATCGTAATCGGCATGGCGCACCGCGGCCGCCTCAATGTGCTGGCTAATATACTGGGAAAAACATACGAGCAGATATTTGCCGAATTTGAAAGCAAGACCATCCCCGATCTCAGTTTCGGCGACGGCGATGTAAAGTATCACCTGGGTTTTTCCTCGCAGGTTAAAACCATCCACGGTCATGAAGTGTACCTCAAGCTGCTGCCGAACCCCTCGCACCTGGAGGCGGTCGACCCGGTGGTGCTGGGCTTTGCCCGGGCCAAGGCCGACGCCCTCTACGGCTCGGAATACGACCATATCCTGCCCATTCTGATCCACGGCGACGCGGCGATTGCCGGCCAGGGCATTGTGTACGAGATTGCTCAAATGAGCCAACTGCCCGGTTATTATACCGGCGGCACCATCCATTTTGTCATCAACAACCAGATCGGCTTCACCACGGGCTGGGACGAGGGTCGCTCCAGTATTTACAGCACGCAGGTAGCCGAGGTGGTACAGGCGCCGGTGTTCCACGTGAACGGCGACGATCCCGAGGCCGTGGTTTTTGCCGTAGAACTGGCAACGGCTTACCGGCAGGAATTCAACTCCGATGTCTATATCGATATGGTGTGCTACCGCCGGTACGGCCATAATGAGAGCGACGAGCCGCGCTTCACCCAACCCGACATGTACGCCGTGATCCAGAGCCACCCCAATCCCCGGGAGGTGTACAACAACAAACTGATCAGTCGCGGGGAGGTGGACCGCGAACTGGCGAAAGAAATGGAAAAAGCGTTCCGGGCAACCCTGCAGGACCGCCTGGACGAAGCCCGGGAAAATCCCCTGCCGTACGTTTACCAGGAAACGGAATTAGCCTGGAAGGCGCTGCACTTTGCCCGGGAAGACGATGAGTTCCAGTTTTCGCCTGATACGGGTATCAACAAGCAGACGATCGACCTGCTGCTAAACCACTTGCTCACCCTGCCCAAGACATTCAACCCCCTGCCGCAGATCACCAAGCTGCTTGATAGCCAGCGCAGTCTGGTCGAGGAAGGCAAGATCGACTGGGCATTAGGCGAATTGATGGCCTATGGGTCCCTGCTGCTGGAAGGCAAAGATGTGCGCATGAGCGGGCAGGATGTCAAACGCGGGACCTTCAGCCACCGCCACTCCTGCCCCGTGGATGCCAAAACCTTTGAACGGATCAACCGCCTCGACCATATTGCCGAGAACCAGGGGCGCTTCCTGATCTACAACTCTCTCCTGTCGGAATACGCTGTGCTCGGCTTTGAATACGGCTATGCCTACGCCAATCCTACTGCCCTGGTGGTCTGGGAAGCCCAGTTTGGCGATTTTGCCAACGGTGCCTCCACGATCATTGACCAGTTTATTTTTGCTGCCGAGACAAAATGGCGGCGGATGAACGGACTCGTCATGCTGCTTCCGCACGGCTACGAAGGCCAGGGCCCCGAGCACTCCTCGGCCCGTATCGAGCGTTACCTGCAGGGCTGCGCCCTGAACAACGTGACCGTGGCCAATGTCACTTCGGCAAGCAACCTTTTCCACCTGCTGCGCCGGCAGCTGGTGCGGAGTTTCCGCAAGCCGCTGATCATTATGTCACCCAAATCGACGCTGCGCCCGCCCTATAACCTCGGCCTGCTCAGTGAGATTGAGGAAGGAACCCGTTTTCGTGAATTGCTCGACGACCCGGCGGCAGATCCGAAAAAGATCAAACGCTTGCTGGTTTGCAGCGGAAAGGTGTACTACGACCTGATCAAGCGGCGGGAGGAAGAAAACCGCTCAGACGTAGCCATTGTTCGGCTGGAGCAGATCTACCCGTTCCCGAAGGTGCAATTTGAGGCGCTGTTGCAAAAATACAACAAGGCCAAACTCTTCTGGGTGCAGGAAGAACCCGCCAATGCCGGCGCCTGGGGCTATCTTTTGATGAACCATATCGAATACGGCTGGCACCGCGTGAGCCGCCCGGCTGCGGCCAGCCCGGCTACCGGATTTCCAAAGAAACACGAGAAGGAACTGCATGATCTGCTCGATGCCGCATTTGCCAAATAAGCATGGCAGGCTCTTCCAGCATACTTTTCGCCCACTCGTACTTCTACCGCTTTGACCCGAAGCAGTGGAACAATAAGCAGCCGTACCCACCCTACGGGACTTTGTATGCCGCGGCTGTGATGCGGGACTGCGGTTTTGCGGTGGAATTATTCGATACCAACCTCCGGCACAGCCCGGATGAGATCATCCCGGTACTGGAAACCCAGCGTCCGCGTTATCTGGTGTTGTACGACGACGGCTTTAATTACCTGACTAAAATGTGCCTGACCCGTATGCGGGAGGCGGCTTTTCGGATGGCCGCTCTGGGCAAACAATACGGCTGCACGGTTATCGTCAGCAGCAGCGACAGTACGGACCACTTCGAACAGTATCTCGACGAAGGCGCCGACTTTATCCTGCTTGGCGAAGGCGAGGGCACGCTGCGCGAGCTTATCCTGGCGCTGGAATCCGGCTCAACTGATCTCACTTCCATCCCGGGTCTTGCACTCAAAGCCCAAAATGCATCACAAAAAACGCCTCCCCGCCCCGTACTTACCGACCTCGACAGCCTTCCCGACCCAGCCTGGGATCTGGTGGACATCGAGGCCTACCGGGCGGTCTGGGCGGAGCGCCACGACGAGTTTTCGTTGAATCTGGCCACCACGCGGGGCTGCCCCTACAAGTGCAACTGGTGCGCCAAGCCCATTTATGGCAATCGCTACAACAGCCGGAGCCCCGGGCGGGTGGCCGCCGAGATTGAAATGCTGATCGAGCGCTACGGGGTGCGACACTTCTGGATGGCCGACGATATTTTTGGACTGAAACCGCGCTGGGTGCAGGAGTTCCGGGAAATTGTCCGGGACAAGGGGCTGCAGTTTTCGTACAAAATTCAGAGCCGGGTTGACCTCTTGCTCAAAGAAGACAATATCGATGCGCTGGTGGACAGCGGGCTTCGGCAGGTGTGGGTGGGCGCTGAAAGCGGCTCCCAGACAATTCTTGACGCCATGGACAAAGGTACCCGGGTGGAAGAGATCCGGGAGGCCACCCGGCTGCTCCAACAGAAAGGCGTGGAGGTTTGTTTTTTCCTTCAGTTCGGCTACCTGGGTGAAACGCGGGAAGACATCGAAAAAACCATACTGCTGGTGGAGGAACTGCTGCCGCATGATATCGGCATCTCCGTCAGCTACCCGCTGCCCGGAACAAAATTCTACGAGAAGGTTAAAGATCTGCTTGGCGCCAAACATAACTGGACTGATTCCGACGATCTTGCCATGCTGTACCCGGCCACCTTTTCACCGGCTTTTTACCGGCGCCTCCATCGCCTGGTGCACAAGCGCTTCCGGCTTCGACAGGGCCTGGAGCAATGGCGCCGCCTGATAAAGACCGGCCGGACAAATCTGCGCCGGGCGTTTCTTACCTTTTATTATGCGCCGGCAGCCGTGGTTGACTCGATCCGGCTTAAAAGCCTGGAAAAGCGCTGATGCCTGTGTCCGGCTCTGCTTTCGACCCTGTCGCTTCCGGTTACGACCGGCAATTCAGCGATACCGCCGTCGGGCGATTTCAGCGTGCCGTGGTACACCGGTGCCTGGAGCCCAGGATACAGCCCGGGGAAATGGTACTCGAATTGAATTGTGGTACCGGCGAGGATGCCCAGTGGCTTGCGAAAAAAGGTTGCCGGGTGCTGGCAACGGATATTTCAGCGGAGATGGTGGCGATAACGGCAGCCAAGGCGCAGCGGGCGGGTTTGCACGACAGGATACAAACCAAGGTCCTGGATATTCGCGCAATTGCAGACCAAGGGCCTGATCTTCCCGTTGCGCAGCTCGTGCTTTCCAACTTTGGCGGCCTGAACTGTTTATCGCCCGGGGAGTTGCAGCGGTTTGGGGCAGCCCTATCCGGTTTTATGAAACCCGGTACCGTGTTCATTGCTGTGGTGATGGGGCGATTTTGTTGGTGGGAGTCGGCCTACTATGTGCTGAAAGGGCGTTTCCGGGAAGCCTTCCGGCGCCTGAACGGAGGCCCGCTGTCTGTTCGTTTGGATGAGCAGTCCTCTATTCCAACCTGGTACTACACACCGGCGGAGTTTTGCCGTTTTTTTCCGGAGCTTCGGGTTTCAACCATTCAACCTGTGGGTTTTTGGCTGCCGCCATCGTATCTCGATCCGTTCTTTCAAAAGTGGCCGCAGGTATTAGACGGGCTGTTTTTTCTGGAAAAAAAATGCCGCGGTCGCTTGTGGGCGGCTGCGGCGGATCATTTTCTGGTCGTTTTTCGGCAGTAAGTAATTATTGTTGGCGTTTTTGTTGCGGCAGAAGCAGGGGTTGTTTGGGTGGTTGTTGCTGCTTAACTACCGGTATCGGTTTTTCTTCCTGGCGGCGGCCAAACAGGCGTTCGAATACATTGGGCCTGTTTTCCTGGCTCTCCCGCCCTTTCTCTTGCTCCTGCTCGGCTTCAAAGTACTTGTCTGCAGTTTCTTTCAGGAACTGGTAGCCGTTTGCCTGCAGGGAATCCCGGATCGTCGTGTCTGCCAGCAACATATTTAGTGTGTCGGGCGAAATGTCGATAAACATCGGGCAGCCGAACATGCCCTGGATTTCCGGTTTGGGCTCGGGAAATTTCGCCTGGTACATTTTCATGAACTCGGGGTCATTCGCCATTTTATGCCAGAATTTCCCGACAATCGGCAGGGCCATGGAGGAGCCCTGGCCCAGGCTCATGGACCGGAAGCGCACGGCCGGGCTTTCGGCGCCCACCCAGGCGCCGGTCACCAAATGCGGGTTGTAGCAGATAAACCACCCGTCCGACTGATTTTGGGTGGTGCCGGTTTTCCCGGCAAAATCACCCTGGTAAAGGCCAAAACCAAAGCGCAGGCGCCGGCCGGTGCCGTTGTTGATCACCGACTGCAGCATTTTGGTCATTATGGTTGCCTGATCAGGCGTCAGTGCCTGAACCGGCGGAGAAGGGTTTTTGGCTTGTTCTTCCCGGTAATCATAGATCAGATCGCCCTTGCGCGTGGTCACCCGCAGCACCACTACCGGATCGGGGCGGGTGCCCTGATTGGCGAGGGTGCCGTACACCTGCATCATTTCATACAGAGAGATATCGGCGGCACCGAGGCTTATTCCAAACTCGCGGGGCAAGCGGCTGGTGATCCCCATATTCCGGGCCATTTGAATCGTACGCTCAATGCCGACTTTTTCAATGAGTTGGGCGGCAATGACATTGATGGAATTGGTGATCCCTCCAACCACGGAGTAATAGCCCCCGTACGTTTCATCGGCGTTGTGGGGTTCCCAGTCGGCAATCATCACCAGTTCGTTCGGCAGATAGGTGCAGGGCCGGAAGGTATCCTGGATAGCTGCGGAATACACGATGGGTTTAAATGTAGAGCCCACTTGCCGCGAGCTTTTTACGTGGTCGTACTTGAAATATTTATGATTGATACCGCCCACCCAGGCTTGTACCTGGCCATTGTGGTGGTCCATGGCCATGAAGCCGCAATTGAGCATGCAGAAATAGTAACGCACGCTGTCAATGGGACTCATGGTGGTATCTATCTCGGCGCCGTTGTTTCGCCAGGAAAAGATCGTCATGCGTGTGGGCTGTTCAAAGTCAGCCAGAATTTCCTCTTTGCTCAGGCCGGCATCTTTCAGGTTGGCCCAGCGTTCGCTCCGGCGCATCTGGTCTTCGATCCATTTATCGTCGCCCCAGGGTTTTTCGGCTTTGTAGTTTTGCCAGTGTTTGTCGAACAGTTCCTGCAGCGACTTCATTTGGTCCAGAACAGCCTCTTCTGCATAGCGCTGGATTTTGCTGTGCAGGCTGGTGTACACTTTCAGGCCGTCGGTGTACAGGTTATAGGCCGAGCCGTCTTCTTTCGGGTAGTCCTTCAGAAGTTTGGGCAGGACATCGGTGCGGAGGTATTCGCGCAGATAGGTGGCGGTGCCTTCGTAATTGCTGTCGCGGGTGTATCGTTTGGCGCCAACAGGTTTTTCGGCAAGCTGCTCGTACTCCTTCTGCGTGATCTTGCCGTTTTTAATCATCTCCTGCACTTGCGCCATGCCGGCTTCATTGACCCGGAGCGATACATCGAAGGAGCTGTTGCGGACCATTTGTTTCAGCACGATGTTCCGACGTTTCCGGGCGTTTTCGGGATTGCGAACCGGATCGTAATACGTCGATGCCTTGAGCATGCCAATCAGCGTAGCAGCCTGGTCGGGAGTCAGGAGTTTGGGTTTTTTATTGAAAAAGTGGCGGGAGGCTACACTGATGCCAAAGCGGTCGCTGCCAAAAGGCACGGTATTGAGGTAGAGGTTGAGCAATTCGGCTTTGGTGTAAATGCGTTCCAGCCGGACGGAAATGAAATTTTCGCGGATCTTGTTGATCACAATGCTCAGCCCCGGAACGGGGTATGTTTTTCGGGGATAGAGATTTTTAGCCAGTTGCTGGCTGAGCGTGGAGCCGCCACCCATTGATTCGCGTTTGAAAAGTACGCCATAGGCAACGCGTATCCAGCTGGTCAGGTCGATGCCGCTGTGTTCAAAGAAACGCTTGTCTTCGGTGGCCAACAGGGCCGTCACGACATACGGGGAAATTTTGTCCAGACCAACCGTAGTCCGGTTCTCGATATAAAACCTGCCGATCAGCACGCTGTCGGCGGAATAGATTTCGGTGGCATTCGCCGTTTCTATATTGCGCAACTCCCCTTCTGTAGGCAGTTCGCCAAAAAAGCCGAGCCATACGCTCAGGATGAGGAGCAGGAGCAGGTAAATACCCCAGCGTACCGGAATGGCCACCCAGGAGGCGGTTTTGGCAGTGCGGGGAAAGCGTTCCGCAAATTGCGTCCAAACAGCCCGCACCGGGGCCGTCAGCCGGGCCCAACCTGTTTGTACGGGGTTGAGGACCGGGTTCAGAGCGGTGCGGATGCTTGTCCCAACAGCCCGGACAGGCGCCGTGGAGTCGCTGAGCCAGCGGCGAACAGCCTGGACTTGCGGGTGGTTAAAAAACGACGAAAATAAATTTCGCATAGGTGTGAAAGTCCTGTTTTTGCAATTGCCCGGCTCTTGGTCGCTGCGTAAGGGGGCTACGGGCAGAAAAGCCAACCTATCCTTTTACACTGATAGCCAGCAGGTTGGGCAAGGCGATACACTTTGCCCGGCCAGGCAATGGTCCAGATTAATGCCCTGCGGCACAGAAAAACGCACGAAGATAGGGATTATTGGGTGAAGTGGAGTATCCCTTCACTACCCTTTCACGATAATCCCCAACTCTTCCAGTTGCTTCGGATTGATCGCATCCGGTGCGTCGATCATCATGTCCCTGCCCTGGTTGTTTTTGGGGAAGGCGATAAAGTCGCGGATAGAGTTGATGCCATTCATGACCGAGCAGAGCCGGTCGAAGCCGAACGCGATGCCGCCGTGCGGCGGGGCGCCGTACTCGAAGGCGCCGAGCAGGAAGCCGAACTGAGATTCGGCTTCTTCGGCGCTGAAGCCGAGGAGGCGGAAGTTGCGGCTTTGCAGGTCGCGGTCGTGTATCCGGATAGAGCCGCCGCCGATCTCCACACCATTGAGTACGAGGTCGTAGGCGTCGGCGCGCATGCTTTTGAGCGTGTTGTGGTCGTCGCTTTCCATCTTGGGAATATCCGCCTGCTTGGGCGAGGTAAAGGGGTGGTGCATGGCAAAAAAGCGACCGGCATCCTCGTCCCATTCCAACAGCGGGAAATCGACCACCCACAGCGGTTTAAACTCACCGGTATGGCGCAGTCCCAGCCGGCTGCCCATTTCCAGGCGGAGCTCGGAGAGTTGCTTGCGCGTTTTTTCGTCTTCGCCGCTGAGCAGCAGCAACATGTCGCCGGGTTTGGCATCGCAGGCCTTCAGCCAGCCCTGGAGATCTTCCGGCGTATAGAATTTATCCACAGAGGATTTGACGGAACCATCCGCTTCGTATTTCACATAAACCAGGCCCTTGGCGCCGATTTGCGGGCGTTTGACCCACTCGGTGAGTTCGTCGATCTGTTTGCGGCTGTATTCGGCGCAGCCGGGTGCGCAAATGGCCAGCACTGTTTCGGCATTGTCGAATACCGGAAAACCCTTGCCTTTGGCGGCAGCGCTGAGGTCGTTGAACTCCATGCCAAAGCGCAGGTCGGGCTTGTCGGAGCCGAAGCGGCGCATGGCTTCGTCGTACGTCATGCGCGGGAAATCGGGCAGATCTACCCCCAACGTTTGGCGGAACAGGTGCTTGGTCAGGCCTTCAAAAGTGTTCAGGATATCTTCCTGATGTACGAAAGACATTTCGCAGTCGATCTGGGTAAACTCCGGCTGCCGGTCGGCGCGCAGGTCTTCGTCGCGGAAGCATTTCACGATCTGGAAATACTTGTCGAAGCCGGCCACCATGAGGATCTGCTTGAAAGTCTGCGGCGATTGCGGCAGGGCGTAGAACTGACCCTGGTTCATGCGCGAGGGCACTACAAAGTCGCGCGCGCCTTCGGGAGTAGATTTGATCAGGAAGGGGGTTTCAATTTCTGCAAAGCCCTGTGCGGCCAGGTATTTTCGGGTTTCGATGGCCAGGTTGGAGCGGAACAGGATATTTTGCTGCACAGCGTTGCGGCGCAG
>CAYVDV010000044.1:0-18408 GCA_964450465.1 uncultured Saprospiraceae bacterium | reverse complement strand
GATCAAATTCCAGACCAGCTCGCTCTACCAGTGCAAATGAACGGAATTTAGCGCATTTGCTATAGGAACGATTGGCAATGCACGAGTATTTTTTCACAGCAGGCATTAAAATCCGCAAATACGCTTTACCTTTGCGGCCGGCGCCGGGCGACCAGCTCCTGCAAAACTCCCCCAGGGCGGAAACGCAGCAAGGGTATGCGGTTGTAGCGGTGTGTCTGGCGCTTTTTTTATTTTTGGAAGTCATCCCGTTTTCCTTAAAACGCGCTGTTGTTCCCGCCGGCATTTTCACAGCGCCCTGGTATGTGCAAAACCAATTTTTCATGCAATTTTTTGTTGATACTGCCAATCTCGACCACATCCGTGAAGCCGCTGAGCTCGGCATTCTCGATGGCGTAACCACCAATCCCTCTCTGATGGCCAAAGAGGGTATTTCCGGTGAAAAAAACATTTTAAAACACTACCGGGACATTTGCGAAATCGTCGGCGAAGGCCGCGACGTGAGTGCCGAAGTGATCGCAACCGATTTCAAAGGCATGGTGGAAGAAGGCAAACGCCTGGCGGAACTACATGAAAATATCGTGGTGAAGGTCCCGATGATCCGCGAGGGCGTAAAAGCGATTGCCCATTTCACGGAAACCGGTATCCGGACCAATTGCACCCTGGTATTTTCGGCAGGTCAGGCTATCCTGGCTGCCAAGGCCGGCGCCACTTACCTGTCGCCCTTCATCGGCCGCATCGACGATATCGGCTGGGATGGGATGGCTCTCATCAAAGAGATCGTGGAGATATACAACAACGCCGGCTACGACACGGCCATTCTCGCCGCCAGCATTCGCAATCCCTTGCATATCGTACAGGCGGCCAAGGCCGGCGCCGATGTGGTAACCTGCCCCCTGAGCGCTATTTTGGGCTTGTTTAACCACCCGCTCACGGACATCGGACTGGAGAAATTTCTGGCGGATTACCGGAAGTCCAATCCCTGATTTGCCGGAGTTCGGCTACGCATTGTTTGATACCACAGTTTGCGCAGATCATTCCTTCCGTTTGATCTGCGCAAACTGTGGCAAATAATGTGACTGTCACCGCTGTTCGCTGCGGCGCACTCAGGCGATCTTGTCTTCCCCGCCCTCAACCGGCTCGTCGCTGAGTTTCTTTTTGACCTCGTCTGCTTTGTCGGCCACGAAGTCTTTGGCTTTATCCCAAAAGCCCTTGCCTTTTTCAGCCAGATCCCCTGCTTCCTCCTGTACATCGCCCATCAGTTCTTTGGCCTTGTCGGACAAAAAGCCCAGCGCGCCACCTTCGTGCGCAGCAATTTTTTCCTTCGCAGCTTTGAGTTCGGCGGCTTTTTCATCTGCTTCGGCCTTGGCTTCGGCGGCCATTTTTTCCGCTTTCTCACTCCATTCCGCCATTTTTTCGCCAGCTACTTCTTTCATTTCCCCAAACTTCTCTTCAGCCGCGTCTTTCAGATGATCCAGTTGTTCGCCGGCTTTTTCTGCCATTTGCCTGGCAGCATCCAGCATCTCCTGCATTTTATTTTTCTCTTCCATGTGATGTATTTTAAACGAGTTAATGAAACAGTTGGACGGCTTCCCGTAACAGGCAACGCCCCCAGACTGACTTGCAAAAATAAAACGTTTGCAAAGGCAAAGCCAGTATCTTGCTCACTGGACAGCATGATCCCTGCCCTTTACCGGGCATCCTTAATTCCGGAGTAACTGAAACTTTAAAAACCCAAAACTTTTTAACTCCGCTCCTCCCAAACCTGGGCCAGATGGACGATCGTCTCGGCAGCCTTCTCCATATCCTGCACGGACACCCATTCCTGTTTGGAGTGGAAGGCGTGTTCACCGGCAAAGAGATTCGGACAAGGCAGGCCCATAAACGAAAGTCGGGAGCCGTCGGTGCCGCCGCGGATCGAGCGCTTGAGCGGCTCCGCAAACCCGGCGCGTTTCAGGGCCTCCATGGCATTGGCAACCACCTGCGGGTGGCGGCGCAGCACTTTGCCCATATTGCGGTACTGCTCCGTGATCTTGACCTCGGCCCGGGAGTTGGGATAACTCTTCAGTACAGTGTCCACGATCTTTTGCAGGGTGCGCGCATGGCGTTTGAGCCCGCCTTCGGTAAAATCGCGGAGAATAAGTTTCATGGTTGCCTTTTCCAGCCCGCCCTCGACCAGGGTGGGGTGAATAAAGCCCTGGCGGCCTTCGGTGTGTTCCGGGCTCAGTTTGTCCGGCAGCCTGGCCAGGATTTTCCCGGCAATTTTCAGGGCATGCTCCATTTTGCCTTTGGCAAAGCCCGGGTGCGATGCCACGCCGTGAATGGTAATGAGTGCGCCATCGGCACTGAAGGTTTCATCTTCAATACTGCCGGCCGTTTCGCCGTCGATGGTATAGCCATAGCGGGCGCCGAGTTTTTTCATATCCAGCTTATCCACGCCGCGGCCGATCTCTTCATCCGGGGTGAACAGGATCCGGATCTTGCCGTGCTTGATGGAGGGCGTATTGATCAGGATATGCGCAGCGCCCATAATGGCCGCCACACCGGCTTTGTTGTCGGCGCCGAGCAGGGTGGTACCGCTGGCCGTGATGATATCGTTGCCATGCTGGTGCTTCAGATCTTCGTGTTCGCTTTCGCGGATCACTACGGTGGGGTCGTCCGGAAGGACCAGATCCTGGCCTTTGTATTTGGCATGCACAATGGGCTTGACCCCGGCGCCGGAGCAATCCGGTGCGGTATCCACGTGCGAGCAGAAACAGATCACCGGAACTTTCTTGTCGGTATTTGCCGGAATAGTCGCGTACACATACCCGAACTCATCCAGTTCGGCATCCTTGATGCCCATGTCGAGCAGCTCCTGGACCAAAATCCGGCTCAGGTCTTTTTGTTTCTCCGTACTGGGATTGGATTTGCTGTCCGGGTCGCTTTGGGTATCGATCTGTACATAGCGCAAAAAGCGCTCTTTGACGGTGTGTTTAAAAGCCATTTTTTTAATTTACAGGTATTTATTAAACAGAATTATTGATTTATCGATTGGTTTTACACGGCCACGGGCGCTTTGATCGCCGGCCAGGGGTCGTAATTCAGCAATTCAAAATCCTCAAACCGGAAGGAAAGCACATCCCGTACTTCCGGGTTTAGTTTCATCACGGGCAGGGGCCTGGGTTCGCGGGAAAGCTGCAGGTTCACCTGCTCGAGATGGTTCAGGTAAATATGCACATCGCCGAAAGTGTGGACAAAATCCCCCGGTTGCAGACCGCAAACCTGCGCGAGCATGAGAGTCAGCAGCGAGTAGGATGCAATATTGAACGGCACGCCCAGGAATACATCGGCACTGCGCTGGTAGAGTTGGCAGGACAAACGGCCGTCGGCCACATAAAACTGGAACAAACAGTGGCAGGGCATCAGCGCCATATCGGGCAGATCCGCCACATTCCAGGCCGAAACGATCATGCGCCGGCTGTCCGGATTGGATTTCAGCATGGTCGCCACTTCTGCGATCTGATCTACCACCCGTCCGTCGGGGCATTGCCAGGAGCGCCATTGCTTGCCGTACACCGGGCCCAGGTTTCCATCCGGATCGGCCCATTCATCCCAGATACGCACGCCGTTCTCCTTCAGGTAAGCGATATTGGTCTCTCCCTTAAGGAACCACAACAGTTCGTGGATCACGCTTTTCAGGTGCACTTTTTTGGTGGTAACCAAGGGGAAACCCTCCTGCAGGTTAAAACGCATCTGGTATCCGAACACACTGACGGTACCCGTGCCGGTCCGGTCGCTTTTCTGCGCGCCGTGCGCCAAAATATGGCGAAGAAGATCGTGGTATGCTTGCATGACGGTGGACGGTGGACGATAAGTTGATGGCAGGCTGTAAAGGTAGGCAAAATCGTGCAGGGGCGACCCATGGGGTCTTTCAAAAATACAGCGGAACAAAACCATCCCGTTCGCAAAATGATTTTAAAACAAAAAATTTTACCAGGAACGAATCCATCCAAAACGAAAGTTCTATTTTTGCTCCCTGTAACCGTCAACCCTTAACCGTCCACCATCCATGCTAAAACGCCTGCACATACGCAATTACGCACTGATCGACCGCGTTGAGCTGGATTTTTCCGAACGGCTCACCATTATTACGGGTGAAACCGGTGCGGGAAAATCAATCCTGCTGGGCGCGCTCGGCCTGGTGATGGGTGAACGGGCCGATACCAAAATATTCTACAACGACCAGGAAAAATGTGTGGTGGAAGCCTGGTTTGACGTGTCCCGGTATGCGCTGCGCGATTTTTTTGCAGAAAATGAACTGGACTACGACGAAGAGGTCATCATCCGCCGCGAGCTCTCCCCTACCGGGAAAAGCCGCGGATTCGTGAACGACACCCCCGTGAACAATCAGGTGCTGCGCCGGCTCACCGAAGCGCTGGTGGACCTGCACCAGCAGTTTGACGTGCTCGACATTCACAACGTCAATTTTCAACTCCGGATGATCGACGCGCTGGCAGACAACGGCGCCCTGCTCACAACCTATCAGAAAGGATTCCGGCAATACCAGGCAGATCGCCGCCAACTCGCCGAGCTCAACGACCGGAGCAACCAGGCCTCCCGGGAAATGGACTTCCTCCGCTTCCAGTTTGAGGAACTCCGCCAAGCCGAACTTCAGGATGGCGAACAGGAATTGCTCGAATCCGAACTGTCGCGGCTGACCAATGCCGAAGATATTAAACGCAGTTATGGCGCCGCATACACCTATTTCAGCGAGGCCGAACAAAGCATCATAGGTCAGATGCAGCAAATCGCCCGGTCCATGACGCCAACGCGCAAAGTGTCCGCCGATCTGGATGCGCTGAGCGAACGCCTGGAAACCCTGATCATCGAGTTGCAGGACATTGCCAAAGACTGCGCCCGGATCAGTGAGAACACGGAACACGACCCCGAACGCATCCAGGAAGCGCAGGACCGGCTGAATGTGCTCTATAAACTGGAGAAAAAACACACCGTCGCGTCTGTAGCGGAGTTGTTGCTTATCCAGGAAAACCTGGAACGGCAACTCGAAGGCTTTACAGACCTGAGCGAACAGATCATCCGGCTGGAGCAACAGATCGCCACTGCAGAAACGGAATTGCGCCGGCAGGCACTAACCCTCAGCGAACGCCGCAAAAAAGTGCCCGATGCCTTCGAAAGCCGGGTACACGAACTGCTGGCCCAATTGTCGATGCCGCATGCCCGCCTGAAAGTGGATATCCGGGAAACGGAAAACCTCACCCCCACGGGTACCGACGAGGTGCAGTTTCTTTTCGCCTCCAATGTCGGCAGCAAATATTTGCCGATCCGGGATGTGGCCTCCGGTGGTGAACTTTCGCGACTTACCCTTTGCACCAAAAGCCTGGTAGCCGACGCCATCCCCTTGCCCACGCTCATCTTCGACGAGATCGACACGGGTATCAGCGGCGACGTCTCCCTGAAAATGGGCAACATACTGAAAGAACTCAGCGCCCGGCACCAGGTCGTCAGCATCACCCACACGCCCCAGATCGCCGCCCGGGCCGACAAGCACTATTTCGCCTTCAAACAAGTGGATAACGGCCGCACCATCACCCATATTCGCGCCCTCACTCCGGATGAACGGGTCCGCGCCCTCGGCGTCATGCTCAGCGGCAACCCGCCCAGCGAAGCCGCCCTGGCCACCGCCCGGGAATTGATGGCGGGTTAAATGGGACCGAATTGAGCATCACCCGACTACCGGATGAATCGAATACGGCCCCGCGCCGTTTCAATGATGCCTTCACTTTCCAGTTTTTTCAGCAGACGGGACACGACTTCCCGCGCACTGCCCAATTCGTCGGCGAGTTGCTGGTGTGTGGCGTTGATCTCCCGGTTAGGACTCAACTGGCTGCGGGTGCGCAGCAGATCGAGCAAACGGTCGTCCACGCGGTTAAAGGCGATATCGTTGATGATTCCCAGAAGTTCTTCATAGCGTTGCTGGAAGAGGGAAAAAGTAAAATCCACCCAGTCGCGGTGGCTGCCCAGATCCCGATAAACCATTTCCACCGGCAACAGCAACAACTCGACCGGCTCGTCCACTACGGCGCGCACCATGCTGGGCTTGTTTTGCCGAACGGCAAAAAGAGTCATGATGCAGGATTCACCCGGACGGATAAAATACAGCAACAGCTCCCGGCCCGATTCATCCTCCCGCAATACCCGAAGACTACCCTGCAACACGATCGGCACGACTTTGATAAATTGCCCGGTGCGCAACAACTCCACCCCCGTTTCAAAATGCTGAACAATACCGGTTTGAACCAGCAGCGTTTTTAATTTATGATCGCGAAGCCGGTCGAGGTAGCGTAAAATTTCGGTGGAATCCATAGGTTGAAAGGCAAAAGATCAAAAGGGAAGGGGGCAAACTTACTCCAATTGGCCCATAAATCGCCCGTACAAGTGTTCGCTCATTCGCCCAATTTGATCTCGTCGCCAATCCGGATCCGGTCGCTCCCCTCGCCCAGCCAGACAGCGTTTTGGCCAAAGAGTATCCGGTTCCCCTGTTTCCGGTAGGCGGCCAGTGTTTGCAGGGGCTCGGCACCCCGCTCTCCGCTGTCCTGATCGGTAGTGATAATGCTACAGCGGCCGCAGGGTTTCACTCCGCGAAAACGGGCTGCACCGATCCTAAAATCCGCCCAGGTTTCTTCCTCGTACGGCATGCCGCCAGTAAACACAAAGTTGGGCCGGAAGCGGTTCATCGGCAGGGGTTCTGCCAGGCGGCGGTTCAGGTCATCAACAGAGGCCTGGCCAATAACGAGAAAGGGGAAACCATCGGCAAAACTCACGGGGACCGGCTCCGGTGCATACTTCGCATCGGCTCGCCGGTATGTGGCATCCGGCATATACACCAGGCGAAGGTCTCGGTCAAAGAGTTTGGAAAACCAGTCGTTGATTTGCGGATCGTGCAGCCGTGCCGGGCAGCGGTCGTCCCAAATCTGCACTGCCAGTTCCGGCATTTGGGCCAGTTCCGGTTCCAGGGGGATTCGTACCCGCTGTGCGGGGTCTTTTTTCGAAAAAACGATCAGGAACGGCGGCTCCAGTGCTGTGCCGAGCCCGGTCAACGCGGCCAGTTCGCGCTGGCTTACGAAGCGTCCCGTCTCATCGATCAGCATCCAGCGCCGGTCGTACCGGAGACCGCGGGGTTGCACCAAAGACTCCGTCAGACTTATGCCGCCGAGAGACTTTACAGGGTAAATGTGAATAGCGGAGAGGATGTGCATGTCGATGATTTTTTGCGTAAGTTTGTAAAAAATAAAAGCCATGTCCAAATCAGCCCTTCTACTCGGCGCAACCGGCCTCGTCGGCAGCCAACTCCTTGAACAACTGCTTGACGATCCACGCTATACCGAAGTAGTTGCCCTGTCCCGCAGGCCGCTTGGGCGGCAGCACCCCAAACTTCGCGTAGAGATCATCGACTTCGACCACCCGGATCCGGAAAAAGTCAAAGGCGATGATGTCTTTTGCGCCCTGGGCACTACCCTGCGCAAGGCCGGCTCCAAGGAAGCCCAATACCGGATCGATTGCACCTATCCCTTCGAACTGGGCCGGATAGCCCGGGAAAACGGCGCGCAACAATACCTCCTCGTCTCTTCTATCGGCGCCAACGCGCAATCATCCAACTTCTACCTGCGTACCAAAGGCGAACTGGAAGAAAAACTGAAAGGCTTGAATTTCAAGGCCTTCATTTCCGCGCGACCCTCGTTTTTGCTTGGCGAGCGCAGCGAAGTGCGGGTTGGCGAAAAGATCGGCATCGCGCTGGCACAGTTATTTGCCCCCCTTATTCCGAAAAAATACCGCGGGATACAGGCCGCACAGGTGGCCCGGGCGCTGATCGCGCTGGCGAACGAGAACCTGAGCGGGGTACAGGTGGTGGAATCGGACAGGCTTTAGCGTGTTTAAATTTTAGTGCCGGAGCGAAAGCGAGCAAATTTTATTTCAGGCAAGGCAAAATTTGCAGCCATAGCCGGGTGCCTATGGCGAAAATTTTAACGATGCATGAAAGAAAATTGGCCGCTTGTAGCCCGGTGACCGAAATTTAAAAACGCTCTTAATTATACAAATACATACTCCGGTTCCGGTCCAGTTCGCGGAAATACGGATCCTTCAGGTCTTTGATAAAGTAAATCGCCTCTCCGGTTGATTTCATTTCCGGCCCCAGGCGCTTGTCCACGTTGGGGAATTTCTCGAAGGAGAAAACCGGGATCTTGATGGCATAGCCCTCCAGTTTTTTCTCCATGTTGAAATCCTTCAATTTGTGGGTGCCGAGCATCACCTTGGTGGCGATATTGAGGTAGGGCACGCCATAGGCCTTGGCAATGAACGGCGTAGTCCGCGAGGCCCGCGGATTGGCTTCGATGACGTACACCTGCTCTCCCTTAATGGCAAACTGGATATTGATCAGCCCCCGGATGTTGAGCGCGCGGGCGATGCGTTCGGCGTATTCGGACATGGTTTGCACCACATCTTCCGACAGGGAATAGGTCGGCAGCACGGCCGAGGAATCGCCCGAGTGGATACCAGCCGGTTCGATGTGTTCCATGATGCCCATGATATGGATCTCGTCGCCGTCGAAAATTGCATCGATCTCCGCCTCCTGGGCGCGCTCAAGAAACTGGTCGATCAACACGCGGTTGTCGGGCATGTGTTTGAAAATGCTGAGCACATGGCGCTCCAGCTCATTGTCGTTGATCACGATCTTCATGCGCTGACCGCCCAATACATAAGAGGGCCGCACCAGCAGGGGATACGGGATCATGCTGGCCACGCTGAGCGCTTCATCCACATCGCGGGCCACGCCGTAGTGCGGGTAGGGAATGCCCAGGTCGCGCAGCATGTCGGAGAAGCGGCCGCGGTCTTCGGCGATGTCCATATCGTTGTAGGAGGTGCCGATGATGTTCCAGCCGTTTTTGTGCAGATCTTCCGCCAGTTTCAGGGCTGTTTGCCCGCCGAGCTGGACGATCACCCCATCGGGTTTTTCGTGTTCCAGGATTTCTTCGAGGTGTTCCCAGTACACCGGCTCGAAATAGAGTTTGTCGGCCAGATCGTAATCGGTGGACACGGTTTCCGGGTTGCAATTGACCATGATGGCTTCGTAGCCGACTTCCTTGAGCGCCAGCACGCCGTGCACACAGCAATAGTCGAATTCGATACCCTGGCCGATGCGGTTGGGGCCTGAGCCGAGCACGATGACTTTCTTTTTGTCGGTGCGGACGCTCTCGTTCTTATCGTCGAAAGTGGAATAGAAATAATTGGTTTTCGATTCAAATTCCGCCGCGCAGGTATCCACCATTTTAAACACCCGCCGGATGTCGAGTTTTTTCCGCTGGGTCGTCACTTCTTTTTCGGTGATGCGCAGCAGCCAGGCGATTTGGGCATCGGAGTAGCCGTTTTTCTTGAGTTCCATGAAAAAATCGGCCGGAATATCCTCCGCCACGTTAAAGCGCAGCAGGCGGTCCTCCATTTTCACCAGGTCTTTGATCTGCTGGATGAACCACATGTCGATTCCCGTCATTTTCTGTACTGTCCGGGAAGGGATACCCAGGCGCAGGGCGTCCTTGACGCGATAGATGCGGTCGTCGTACACTTTTTCGAGGCGCTCGAGGATATCCTCCGTGCGCATCCATTCTTTTTTGTCGGCGCCCAGGCCGTTGCGGCTGTTTTCCTGACTCTGACAGGCTTTCTGCAGGGCTTCGTTAAAGGTGCGACCGATGGCCATGACCTCACCCACCGATTTCATCTGCAAACCCAGGCGGTGATCGGCGCCGTGAAATTTTTCAAAATTCCAGCGGGGCATTTTGACGATCACATAATCGAGCGTAGGCTCGAAGTAGGCGCTGGTCGTCTTGGTGATCTGGTTTTTGAGTTCGTCCAGATGGTAGCCAATCGCGAGTTTGGCGGCGATCTTGGCGATGGGATAACCCGTAGCCTTGGAAGCCAGGGCAGAAGAGCGTGAAACCCGGGGGTTTACCTCGATAGCGATCAGGTCTTCGGTTTCGGGATTTTGGGCAAACTGCACGTTGCAGCCGCCGGCAAACTCGCCCAGGGCGCGCATGATCTTGATCGCCTGGTCGCGCATACGCTGGTAGGCGGTATCCGACAGGGTCATCGAGGGGGCAATGGTAATGCTGTCGCCGGTGTGAATACCCATCGGGTCCAGGTTTTCCACCGTACAGATGATCACCACATTGTCGTTGGCATCGCGCAGGAGCTCCAGTTCGAACTCTTTCCAGCCCAACACGGCTTTTTCCACCAGCACCTCGTGCGTGGGGGAGGCGTTGAGTCCGCGTTTGAGCGCTTCGTCAAACTCCTCTTCCTTCATCACAAAGCCGCCGCCGGTGCCGCCCAGGGTATAGGAAGGGCGGATAACCAGGGGAAAGCCGATCTTCTGTGCTGCCTCCTTGCCTTCCAGGTAGGAATTGGCAATAATGGATGGCGCCACGTCGATACCAATGGCAACCATCAGCCGGCGAAATTCCTCGCGGTTCTCCGTGCGTTCAATGGCAGCCGTGTCCACGCCGATCATCCGGACGCCGTATTTTTCCCAGATGCCGAGTTTTTCGCACTCGATAGCCAGGTTGAGGGCCGTCTGTCCGCCCATGGTCGGCAACACGGCATCCAGTTTGGGCAGATCCAGGTTTTCCTGGTGTTCCTGCAGGATCTGCTCGATGCTTTCCGGATTAAGAGGCCGCAGGTAGATATAATCCGCGGTTACCGGATCGGTCATGATCGTGGCCGGGTTGGAGTTAATCAGTGCTACTTTGATCCCTTCCTCACGCAGGGAGCGGCTGGCCTGGGAGCCCGAGTAATCAAATTCACAAGCCTGACCGATGATAATGGGGCCGGAGCCGATGATCAGGATGGATTGGATGGAAGTATCGCGTGGCATGGTGGAAGGTGACTGTGGAGCATAAAAAAATGCTGGAATTCACGCAGCAGAGCGCAATTTCCAGCATTTTTTGTTCCGTTTCAGATATCTCAATTTTTTTATTTCCTGTTTCTCGGGGCACAAAGGTAGAAAGGCCGGCGAGAAAATTCCAAACATGCCCGAACAGAAGTACAAATTCGCGATAAAAAAAACGGTCCGGTGTCCCACACACCGAACCGCATAGAAATGGTATAGTAAAACCGAATTAGCACACAGGGTCAATCCACGTTATCGTGTAGAAATGAGTTGCCGTTCATTTTGATTTCCGGTTCGTCTTCGATCGAGATGGTCCAGGTGGACATCCCGGAAGCTTCCGCATCGGGCAGGCTGTCGAGGCTGACGCCCTTGCGAAGGTATGCCGGTTGATTTTCGAGTTCGATGATCGTCTGCGGTGAGTTCAGTTTCACCACATTGATCTGCCGGTTGCGCACTTCCTCGCGGCGGCGCTGTGCCTCTTCCATCCGGCGGCGGCGTTCTTCCGGGCTGATCTCGGCGCCATCCTCCGGGTGAACGAAGGGGTCGTTGGGATGATCCGCTTTGGACTGGCGGAGTTTCTCCATGGTTTCCCGGACGTTGTTGAAATCGAACTCGATCGCGTTGCCGGTTTTATCCGTCTTGATTTCGGGTTCATCCGACGTAATGCTGAACAGGGAAGGGTGCGGCTTTTTATCCTCGTCGTCGAGGTGTACGATTTGCCGTTCTCCCGGGGCACTATGGCTCCGGGCGCCTGCGCCGGGTGCGGCCTTGCGGCTGGCTTCGAAGCCTGTGGCGATGATCGTCACGCTCAGTTTTTCGCCGAGGCGCTCGTCGAAGCAGTTACCCCAGATCAGGTTGGCGCCTTCACCGGCTTCCTGCTGGACAAATTCCGTGATCTCGAAAATTTCGTCCATGGTAGCCTCCCGGGTACCGGAAGTGATGTTGACCAGGATATTTTTTGCACCGCTGATGTTGTTGTCCTCCAGCAGGGGGGAGTTCAGCGCATCATCCACTGCGCGCCGGGCGCGGCCGTCGCCATCGACAGCGGCTGTGCCCATGATGGCCACACCGGAGCCCCGCATGACGGTATTGACATCTTCGAAGTCAACGTTGACATATCCCGGCACGGTGATGATCTCGGCGATACCTTTCGCGGCCGTACAAAGGATATTGTCGGCCTGCGAGAACGCCTGCGAGATACTCAGGTTGCCGTGGATCTGGCGGAGTTTGTCGTTGCTGATCACGACCAGGCAATCGACGCTTTTGCGCAGTTCCTCCAGTCCTTCGAAGCCATTGTTGACCCGGAGTTTCCCTTCGAAAAGGAAGGGCAGAGTTACAATGCCGACAGTGAGGATACCGAGTTCCTGAGCGGCCTTGGCGATGATCGGGGCGGCGCCGGTGCCGGTGCCGCCGCCCATACCGGCGGTGATGAAGGCCATTTTGGTACCGTCGTCGAGGAAGCGCGATATTTCTTCGAGGCTCTCCATACAGGCGCGTTTACCCACGTCGGGTTTGCTGCCTGCACCGCGTCCTTCCGTCAGATTGGCGCCCAACGGTATTTTGGTCGGGACCGGGCTGAGGTTCATAGCCTGGGCGTCCGTATTGCATATGGCATAGTCCACGCCAATAATGCCCTGTTTGTACATGTGCGTTACAGCATTGCTGCCGCCGCCGCCCACACCGATGATTTTTATGATTGAAGGCTCGTCCTTCGGAAGATCGAATAGCATAGCCAAAGATTTTAAAGTTAAAACTATTTCTTATTGAAATCCAGGTCCGGTTCGGCTTCAAACCATTCCTTCGTTTTGCGGAAGACACTGTCGAGCCAGGAGGCCGATTTTTCTTCCGATACATTTGACGGTTCTTTTTCCCGGTCGCCGAATTCATCCTGACCGGAAGAAGTAGCGACCTTGCCCGCGGCTACGTCCTGCAGGCCTTTCAGCAGCAGGCCGATGGCCGTACTGAAGATCGGGCTGTTGACGCTTTCGCGATAACCGTGCGCCAGATTTTCCACGGGAAGACCGATCCGGGAGGACATGCCCGTGTGGAATTCGACGAGTTTGTCCAGGTGATTGAGCAGGGCGCCGCCGCCGGTGACCACGATACCGCCGATCAGTTTGCGTTCGTAGCCGCTGCGCCGGATTTCCCAGAGGACATAGTCGAGCAGTTCTTCCATCCGCGCCTGAATGATACGGGCGAGGTTTTTCTCACTGATCTCCTTGTGTTCGCGCCCTTTGAGGCCCGGGATCGTGATGATGCGATTGTCGTACACCTCGGTGGCAAGCGCCGAACCGAAGCGGACCTTCAGCTTTTCAGCCTGCGGTTGCATCACCGTGCAGCCTTCCTTGATATCGGCCGTGATCACATTGCCGCCGAATGGGATGACGGCGGTGTGGCGGATGATACCTTCATGGAAGATGGTGATATCCGTGGTGCCGCCGCCGATATCGACGAGGGCTACGCCGGCTTGTTTTTCTTCCTCGAAGAGGACGGCGTCGGCGCTGGCGATCGGCTCCAGCGTCAGCTCGGCCACTTTAAGGCCGGTTTTTTCCACACAGCGGAAAATGTTGTTCACGGCAGTGATCTGGCCGGTGATGATGTGGAAATTGGCTTCCAGCCGCACGCCACACATCCCGATCGGATCGGTAATGCCCTGTTCGTTGTCAACGGTAAATTCCTGTGGAAAAACATGAATGATCTTGTCGCCGGGTGGCAGAACGAGTTTGAACATGTCGTTCACCAGACGGTCAATATCGCGCTGGGCGATTTCATTGTGATCACTTTCTCGGGTTAGGATGCCCCGGTGCTGCAAACTCTTGATGTGTTGGCCGGCAATGCCCACATGAACGACGTTGAATTTCATACGAGCCTGACGCTCGCAAATCTCCACCGCCTCGCGGATAGCATTGACAGTTTTTTCAATGTTGCTGACAACGCCGCGTAATACGCCGACGCTATCCACCTTGCCTACGCCCAGGATTTCGAGTTTCCCATGCGTGTTCTTACGGCCGGCCAGACAACACACCTTGGTGGTGCCAATGTCGAGCGCTACGACCACATCGTGGGATTGCGGGACTAATTCGGTAATCATGTGCAAAGATTAAGGTTAACGTTGCTGTTTATTGCCTTACTTGACTCTTTGCACCCTTCTTGCTTTACTTTTCCAGGCACAAAGATATTTTCTAAGCTTTTAGCTTCAAAATTTTTATGTATTTTTTTTGTTTAAAACAGTTAGCTTTATTTTACTTTCTACAAACCACCTGTCCGTTATATTTCAGGTTTATGGTGTTATAGGCTCGCCAGCCGGCATACGGCATGCCTTCCTTATAGAATATCTTTAAGCGTTTTAATTTATCGTCCAGATTCCGGATACTGCCCAGCACGATCTTTTGATCGCCGACCAGCGGAACCAGCATAAAGTCGCCGGCATTATTGATATGGATCTGCTGAATAAATTTTGATAGTACGGGGTCTTCCGCTATGACCCGGTTCAGATAGAACAGATCCTTCAGGCTGTTCCGTTTTTTCTGTTGAAAATCCGGGGTATAGGGTGCAATATTGCCCGTCGCAACCATGACGCGTGCGGTGTACAGGTTCGATACGGGGATTTTCGCGCCGCTGTTATCCAGATAATAATTGCCCCCGCTGTTGTCCAGCACCCGGAGCACGGGTTCGCGTTGGCGGATCCGCACATGCAGGGTATTGCTTTGTCCGACGAAAGCTTCCGCATCCTCCACAAAGGGATCTTCCTCCAGCACCCGCTCGATGCGCTCCACTTCCAGGTCGGCGAGTTCCGTACCTTCCAGGGTATTGCCGAATGCCAGCAACAAGCGCTGCCGGACATCCCGCTCGCTGAGCAATTTATCGCCGCTTTCCAATGGGATGATGTTCACCTCCGTCGTGTTGGCGAAGCTGTTCTTCTTTCGCGACACAGCGGAAAGCAGGATCAGGGCCGTGATCAACAGGAAGAGGATCCAGATGATCCGGTCGTAGCGCATGCGCGGCAGTCGGGTGGTGAGCAAATCGGATAACATAGTTCTATGCGTTTTCTCTTTAGCGGGTTTCTATCAATTTTTTAATGGGTTCAATCATCGTATCAATATCGCCGGCGCCCATTGTGAGCAGTACTTCCGGCCGGGATTCTTCTATGGCCGTCAGGAGTTCGGGTTTAGAAACCACTTTTTTATGCAATAAATTCATTCTATTCAAAATCATTCCCGCATCCACCCCCGGAATCGGTTGTTCGCGGGCCGGATAGATGGGCAGCAACAGACATTCATCCAGCAGATCCAGCGCGGCGGCGAATCCGTCGGCAAAGTCGCGCGTGCGGGTAAACAAATGGGGCTGAAACACACCGGTGATCCGCCGATCCGGAAACAACATACGCGTAGCGGAAATCACGGCCTGCAATTCTGCGGGGTGATGCGCATAGTCGTCGATATACACCCGGTCGGACTGCCGCACGATAAACTCGAAGCGGCGCTTCACGCCACGGAAAGCAGCCAGTGCTGCAGGCATATCCGGCGTAAATACCCCTGCACAGTGCACGGCGGCCCAGGCTGCCGTGGCATTTTCCACATTATGCCGGCCGGGATAGGGCAGCCGCAGTTCGTTCCAGTTGAAGATAGCCGATTTGATCCCAAATGCCATCTGTCCTTCTTCCACCCGCACGTTGAAGGCTTCATAGTCGCCGCCATCGATACCAAACGTCAGCACCTCCCGTCCGCTGGCGCGCAGTTCTTCAGCTACATCGTCGAGGGGCAGGCCCTGGCGGTAGATCAGCTTGCCGCCGGGCTTGATCTGGCGTACAAACTGCTTGTAGGTTTCCACCACTGCACCGGGGGTGCCGTAAATGTCGAGGTGGTCGGGATCCAGGGAGTTCAGCACGGCGATTTCCGGGTACAGCTGCAGGAAGGAGCGGTCGTATTCATCGGCTTCCACCACCACCCAGTCGCTCTTGCCCTCCACGAAATTGGAGCCGAGGTTGACCGAAATGCCGCCCAGGAAAGCGGTAGCATCCACACCACAGCTGCGCAACAGGTGGCTGACCATGGTGCTGGTAGTGGTTTTTCCATGCGTGCCTGCAACCGCAATACAGCGCTTGCCCTTGCTGATGATACCCAGTACCTCGGAGCGCTTTTTAATCGGAAAACCATGCTCCCTGAACCAGGACAACTCGCTGTGGTCCTGCGGCACTGCCGGCGTCCATACCACCAGATCCACCCCGTTCGGGATATGGCGTACATCGTCGTCGTAGTGGATCTGCATGCCCCCGGCCGCCAGCGACCGCGTAAGAGCGGTTTCCGTGCGGTCGTACCCGTACACGGCTGCGCCGTGACCCTGGAAATACTGCGCCAGTGCCGACATGCCGATGCCGCCGATGCCGATGAAATAGATGGTATGGATATCGTTCAGGTTCATTGCTGTTGCGAGCGATTTACTCTTGTTTTTTTAGCAGTTCGAGGGTTTCCTGCTGGCCACCCCGGTTCATTTCAAATTTGAGCGTGGTATCATCCAGTTGCAGGATCTTCACCATGATCTCTTTTTTGTCTTTGGCTGTGGTATATAGTTTATCCTTCACCGTCCGCCAAACCCCGTTTTCCTGTTGGTCGCCGAAGGCTGCCGAGTAATTGCCGTCGGCAGTGAATTCGAAACTGACCCTGGCGGCATCCTGGCCGGACGGTTTCCCGAAGATCAGCCATTCCTTGCCCTGCCATTTTCCGATCAGCGCCGGGTTGTTGTCGTTGTCGTGCTGGCAGGCCGGCAGAACAGAAGTCAGCAGGACCAGGGCAAACAGGTATTTACAAATTGCTTTCATGCATTATCATTTTTACGTTCCGGGTTTTCAGCCAGTTCGATCACCAGGGCTGCAATGCTTTCTGCCGCTTTGGGTCGACCGAGATGGCGGATATTTTCACTCAGGCCAAACATCAGAGCCTCGTTGTCCAGGATCATCAGGGCTTCCGGCAGCATCTTCTCCACGGCTTCGGCGTCGCGGACCAGTCGGGCCGCACTTTTCTCCACCAGGGCAAGGGCATTTTTCGTCTGGTGATCCTCGGCTACATTGGGGGAGGGCACCAGGACCGCCGGTTAGCCCACCAGGCACAGTTCGCTGATGGTGAGCGCACCCGCCCGGGAAATGATCAGATCGGCCGCTGCATACAAAAGGTCCATGCGGTCGATAAAGGCGCGCAGCTGGACATTTGGCAGTTGGGCGGTTTCGCTGGATGTATATTCGTATTCGTAAAACCGTCCACACTGCCAGAGCACCTGGACTTCCGGGTGTTCGGCCAGCAGGGCGGTATTCTTAGCCATGGCCTGATTAAGCGTGCGGGCGCCCAGGCTGCCACCCACGATAGCGATGGTCTTTTTGTCCGGCGAAAGACCGTAGTGTTTCAGCCCGGCTTCCCGTTTTTCTTCCGGATGCCGGATGTCCTGCCGAACCGGGTTGCCGGTAAAGACGATCTTCCCGGCCGGGAAATACTGCTCCATGTGATCATAGGCAACGCAGATCCGGCTTGCTTTTTTGGCCAGGAGGCGGTTGGTAACGCCGGCATAAGAGTTCTGTTCCTGGATGACCGTCGGGATACCCAGCTGCTGAGCTGCGCGCATCACTGGTCCGGAGGCATAGCCGCCAGTACCGATCACCACATCCGGCTGGAAGCGCCGCACCAGTCGCCGGGCTTTCAGGGAGCTGCCGAACAGTTTGAACGGAAAACTCAGGTTGCGCCGGATACTTTCCAGCGATAATCCCCGCTGAAGGCCGGCAATATTCAGCCCCTCGATCGGATACCCGGCCTGCGGAACCCGTTCCATTTCCATTTTCCCGGCCGCACCCACAAACAGGAATTCCGTATCCGGTCGCTGACCCCGTATGGCGTCGGCAATGGCGATGGCCGGAAAGACGTGTCCGCCTGTTCCTCCTCCTGTGATCATTATACGCAATTTCCTGCTCATGATAGTATGGGTGGCAGAGACGCGTTGCAACGCGTCTCTACGTATTTTCTATTTTTTAAATAAATTTACTGACACTAAGGATCATCCCCAATGCAATGGAACTGAACACCAGACTTGTGCCACCCATAGAGATCATGGGCAGGGTAAGGCCGGTGGCCGGTACCAGGTGCACGGATACGGCAATATTGGCCAGCGCCTGTATGGTCAGCATCAAACTGAGGCCGATCGCCAGGAATGCGCCAAAGGCTTTGGGGCTCTTGGTAACGAGTTTGACCGTGCGGAAAAACAACATGACATACAAGCCCAACACCAGTACCCCGCCAACCAATCCGTATTCCTCGCAAATAATGGCATAGATAAAATCGGCATGCGAGTACGGCAGAAAGTTGCGCGCCACGGAGTTGCCCGGGCCAGCGCCAAACAGCCCCCCGCGGGCAATGGCGATCTTGGCCTGTTGTACCTGATAGCCGCCGTCCGGATTGTGCAGATAATCCTGTACCCGCGAAGTCCAGGTA
>CAYVDV010000043.1:0-18439 GCA_964450465.1 uncultured Saprospiraceae bacterium | reverse complement strand
ATTAGCGGCGCAAAAGTACGGCGATTTCCCAATGGTTCGTGTAAAACACACAAAAAGCTCGCCGGGTTGCCGTTTGGGATGGGAAGGGTTGTGTTTTTTTTCGATATTTTCGTGCGGGATCCGGATGGGAAAGGTTATGTTTACGAATATTTTAAATTTTGTCGCCATGAAAAAAGTACTTGCCTTAGTCCTCTTTTCCAGTCTGCTTTGGGCCTGTGACAACACTCCGGCGCCGGCAACCGGCGTCAACGCCCTGAAACCGGTGGAAGCGGCGCCGCAACCCCTGCAAACGCTGCGGGGCATGTACAAAAGCGGCGCCGGAGGGAGCTCGTTCTTTGATTGCGCCACGGGTAAAACCTACCGGGCGATCGATGAAACGCAAACACTGGCTTCACAGTACCGAGAAGCCTGCGAACCGGCTCCCTGTCCGAATGAATCGGTCTATGCCGTGGTGCAGGGGCAGCTGAACGCCGATGCCCTGCGCATCATCCGGGTCGATACGCTGACGCCCAAAACCATGTACAATACCTGCCAACCCTACGATTTCTGGTGCATCGGCACCGAACCCTTCTGGGGCCTGCTGATCTCCGAAGCGGAGGGCGGCCTCTTTCTGAAAAACATGGGCGACCAGCTCGGCAAAACGTTCCCCTGGACCCGGCCCCAACAAAGCGGCGATACCTGGACCTATCGCTCTGCCGATCCCGCCAGCGGCGAAAAACTCACGGCGATCGTCCGCCGGCAAGTCTGCAGCGACGGGATGTCGGATCGAAACTACCCCTTCACCGTCGAGGTCCGGGTCGGCGAAACAACCCTGCAGGGCTGCGCCGTACCGTACGGAACGACGCTCCGGCGGGAATAAACAAGCGGACTGATCATGGAATTCAACAGCGCTTCTATCCCCAAACTTCTCCTTACAGCCGGCGCGCTGCTCATCCTGCTCGGCCTCCTGACCTGGGCCCTGCAGGGCCGCCTGGGTTGGCTCGGCTGGCTGGGCCGCCTGCCCGGCGATATCCGGATCGAACGGGACAACTTCCGTTTTTACTTTCCCATCACCACCATGATCCTGCTGAGCCTGCTGCTGAGCGGACTGCTGCGCCTGTTCCGCTGGCTGAGCGGATAGATCCGGGCAGCTCCGGCGCCTTACACAAAATCTTCATTCCGCCGTTGTTTCACGGCGTTGAAGATGCTCAGCTGCTTTTTGGCAATGCCGGTCCATCCGAAATTCCGCCGCGCATAACGGGCGCCTTCTACAGAAAGCTGGTGCGCGAGGGTAGGGTAGAGGATCGGCATGGCCAGGATAGCCCCGAGTTCGGCCGGCCGGTTTGGGTCGGCGTACAGCGCGTGCTGGCCAAAGCCCACCAGATCGTGCAGGCCGCCGTGAACCGTGATGACGGCCGGGGTGCCGCAAGCCATGGCTTCAATGGCTACCATGCCGAAAGGTTCATAGCGCGAGGGCATGACAAACACGCTTGCCGCCCGGTAAAGGTTGCTGAGGTCTTCGTCGGGCACATAGTTGACCCATTTGATCCGGTCGTACACCCCCAGTTCTTTTGCCTGTTTTTTGAGTTTGGCAATGCCCTTGTTGTCGCGTTCCGAGCCTTCGCCGCCGATGGCTGCCACCAGGCGGGCGTCAGGCACCAGATCGAACAGGACCGGCAGCGCCTGGATCAGGAGATCATAGCCCTTGTTGTGGGCCATGCGGCCCAGGGTGAGCACGTCGTTGGGCTGTAAACCGTAGCGCTCCTGCAGTTTTTTGCGCTCCTCCTGCCGGGTGGGTGAAAACCGGCTTTCGTCCATGCCGGGCGGCACTACGGTCACGCGGCGTTCGAGCAGATCGTAGTGTTCGCGCAGGAGCTCGGCCTGCGGCTCGGTGGTGGCGATCACATGGTCGCAGAGTTGATAAACCAGAAATTCCTTGCGGATGCGCTCGGTAAACCGGTATTTCCGCTCCATTTCCGCTTCTTCCATATCCACGCCCATGCTGTGCTGTTTCCACCAGCCGAGCGAATGCGGCGTATGTACGTGGGCGATCTCCAGGGCTTCGGCAATTTTCTGGCCGGCCCAGCCTGCATCCCAGTAGTGGGTGTACACAATATCGTAGTGGTGCCGCCGGGTTCGGATAGCCGAAAGTAGGTTGGTCACAAAATCCGGGACGTGATCGTGCATATCCTCTTTCCGGATAAAATCTTTGCCGCCAAAGGGAATGCGCCATACCCGCAGGTTGTCGTTTACCAGGTCAAACTCGGGTTGCTCTTCGAAACGGCGGGTGACCAGGTCAACCCGCAACCCCAGCCGGCTGAAGCGCTTGGCCAGTTCGAGTACGTACACGACCTGTCCGCCGGTGTCGGGTTTGCCCAGTTCGGGCTCGGCGCCGACGTAGCCGTGCAGGGAGATGAGGAGAATACTGTTGGTTGATCCGGTTTGGTTTATCATGAATCTCATTTTAAATGAAAGAACTATAGTATTACGTCCGGTCGCGGATTCTCAGGCCACGATATGCAAGTCATGGCAGGCCCGGATAAACTCGGTTGCCGACCAGGCCTGGTAGGCTTTGCCCATGGGGCGGCCGGTTTGCCCGTGCGCCCATTCGTTGAATTCCCATTCGTTCTGCACGCCGAGTTTGTTGAGTTCGGCGAGCCGGTAGAGTTCCTGCAGGGCCAGGTCGCGCAGGCCGAGTTTGTGGATAAATCGCACCCAGTGCCCGCCCACGAAAGGCCAGGCGCCCCCGTTGTGGTAGTGGTGCGGCAGATTGAGCAGGTTGACGGCATAGTAGGGCCGCCAGTCTTTGTCGCCCATATTGACAACCGGGTAGATATTGGCCACGGGGTGGGGCTCGTTTACACCCACGCCCCAGAGAAACCGGAAGGTTTGCGCGGCCTGGCGGGCGTCGGTAACATCGTACAGAAAGGCGAGCAGGTTGCCGAATACATCGCAGCGCCAGCTGAAGTCGAAGGGCGTGATCTGTGCGATCAGGTAGCGCGCATCGCCGATGGAGTACTGCTGTTCGGCAAAAGACACATTGTCGTAGATCCGCTGCTGGGTGGTTGGCCAGAAATTGGCCAGGATCTCGCGTTTGATCACACGCGCCCAGCGCTGGTAGTCGCTGGCCTGTTGTTCGTTACCCAGCATCTGGAGCAGGCGGGCAAAACAGATGTTACACTGGTACCAGAGCACTTCGTCGTACAGCACGTTGTAACTCCGCCCAAACAGGTCGGTCCAGTCGCCCGCTTCGGGTATTTCCAGCAGGGCGTCGTTGTTGCTGTCGTGCGCGCTGAGCCAGTCCATAGCCATTTGCAGGCGGTGCAGGTTCCGGCGCAGGAAATCGAGGTCGCGGGTTTGCGAAACATAGGCATGAAAGGCGATGATCACCCACAAGCCGCTGTCGATCGAGGCAATGCCGCCCACGCCGGAATAGTCGGGCCGCTCGTCGGCGATGCGCACGTTGGCCGGCAGTTGTCCGTTCGGGGAGATGTGCCGGACCAGGGTTTCGAGGGTTGCCCGCTGGCATTGGTGAATGGCATCGTCCTGCGTGCGCAGAGGGAGGGAGCCGATGAGCGTCAGGGCGCCGTCGCGGGCCCACACGCTGAGGTAGTTCTCGTCGGTGCCGGTTACCGGGTTGTCTTCGGGCGAGCAGGCGGCAAAGCCCAGGGGCGTAATGTTTTTTTTGAGGGCTTCAATGGCCTTGTGGTAGCCCTGCCGGATGAACGCCAGTTGTTCCTGCGACAAGGGCCCGGTCATTTCCGCGCCGGAAGCCGACAGGGCTTCGTAGAGCAGGGGCGGAGCCTCGCTTTCTTTCTCTTCCCCGGTATCGAGTTCAATGCCAAAATGTTGCAACCCGCGCATGACGCCAAGGGCGCAGATATCACCCCGCTCGGCCCGGAACACCGGCATGTTTTTAGTCAGCTCAAGCAACTCGGGCTGGGCATTACCCACGACGATGCCCTGCACGCCCTTGAGCGAAAACATGGCGCTATCGTTGCCGCTGTCTCCGGCCACGAGGGTTTCTGCATGGGGGATGGCGAGTTGCCGGAGCAGCCACTGCAGCGCATTGCCCTTGTTGGCCGCCTTCGGCAAAATATCGAGATGCCGGGCGCTGGAATATACCACGCGTACCTCCAGCCCGGCATCGTCCAGGGCCGTCCGGACCTGTTCGATCTGCTCTGCGGTGGCGTCGTCCAGGTACCAGCTGGATTTATAGTCGTTCTGATAGTGTTGCGGTTGCTTTTCAAGCGGAAGGTTCAGGCCGTCCAGCGCCGATTCGACCCGCCCGATATCCCAGTCTTCTTCCAGAATTTCGGTGAATTCCTTCAGGACCACGCCTTTTTGCATGTGGTAAATGTTGGTGCCGACGCCGTTGATGATGTAGTCGGGTTTGGGCAAAAAGCCTTCCCGGAGCAATTGCTGCACATCATCGAGGAGCCGGCCGGTGTTGAAGCAAAGAATGGGGCGGTGCGGGGCGGGGATGCGTTCCCAGGCAGATTTGAATAATTTTGCCGCCTTTTCATGACCCAGCAGCGTGCCGTCCAGGTCGGTGCAAAAAAAACGGATCGTCGTTTCTGTCAATCGTCTATTTTTAGATTAAAAAACAAGGTGGAATTGCAAATTTAATCAAAAAGAAAGAAATGCCGTTTCCGTTTGGCATTTTCGGGCAGAAATCCTACTTTTGCACCCGCTTTATGCGAACGCTCTTTTATTTTTTCACAAGTAATTGAAAATGAGACATTACGAAGTCACCTTCATCGTAGATCCAGTGCTGTCGGGCGATGAAGTTAAATCGACAGCAGAGCACATCCAAAATGAGTTGAAAAACTTCGGCGCGACGATCGTGTCGGTGGATGAAATCGGCCTCAAGCAACTGGCCTATCAGATCAAACGGCGCTCCAGCGGCGTGTACTATTGCATCGAGTTCGGCTGCGTGGCTGCCGACTGGCTGACCAAGTTCGAACTGAACATGAAACGCGACGAGCGTCTGCTCCGCTTTCTCACGGTCAAGCTCGACAAATACGGTATCAAGTACAACGACGACAAGCGCAACGGCCGCATCGGCAAGAAAAAACAGGAAGAACAAGTGGTGGTTGCCGCCGTGGAAAGCGTGCCCAAACCTGCCGTGGTCGACCTCGATGATGCTGTTGCAGACGACGAACCGGAGGCCGATGCCGAATAAGGCGCCCCAACTTCACTTCATTTTTTAACGTGCTAAATTACAACTTTACGATATGGCTGCTTCGAGAGAAGATGTTAAGTTTCTCAGCAATCCGAAAATAGGACTGAGACGTAAAAAATACTGCCGCTTCCGCAAATTCGGTATCAAATACATCGATTACAAGGATCCGGAGTTTTTGATCCAATTCATCAACGAACAAGGCAAACTGCTGCCGCGTCGCATCACCGGCAATAGCCTCAAGTATCAGCGCCGCGTATCCACTGCCGTCAAGCGCGCCCGTCACCTGGGCATGCTGCCGTTTGTCGGAGACCTGCTTAAATAGTTCCAATACTCAATACTCAATACATTACAATGGATATCATACTGCTTGATCATATTGAAAAAGTTGGCAACAAACACGATGTTGTCAAGGTAAAAGACGGCTATGGCCGCAACTACCTGATCCCGAAAGGGCTGGCCATCGTGGCCAATAAGCCCAATCTGGCGCGCCTCGAAGGCATGAAAAAACAAGCTGCCAAGAAGGAATCCGCTATGGTGGGCACCTACCAGGAACTCGCTGCCAAGATTGCCGGCACCACGCTGAAGATCGTCGCCAAAGCCGGCGAAAGCGGCCGCCTGTTCGGCTCCGTAACGGCGCAAAACCTGATCGACGCCATCAAATCGCAGCTCGAGATTGCGGTGGAAAAACGGATCGTGGAAATGCCGGAAGAAGTCAAAGAACTCGGCTCCTACGAAGCTGCGATCAAATTCCACCCGGAAGTGATCGCCAAGGCGCGTTTCGAGGTGGTGACCGGCGAAGAATCGCAGGAGGAAGACGCAGAATAAGCTGCCCGGATACGGGAAAAAATATTTAAAGAGGCAAAACCGGACATTATGCGCCGGTTTTGCCTTTTTTTGTTCCCGTAAACGCGGCGCTGCCGCTACACACCGTGCACCTGCTGTTATTGCTATTGGCCACCTTGCCCGGGCTGCTCATCAGCTACTTTATCTTCCGGGCGGATAAATACGAGCGCGAGCCCCTGGCTCCGCTCTTCCTCTGCTTTGCTGCCGGCGCCGGTATCACCATGCCGGTCGTTGTGATCGAACGCTGGGCGTATTCCCTGGCGGGTGCACCGCCGTTCCATTTCGGCGAAACAGCCCTCCTGTCTTTTGGCGCCCTGGCACTCACGGAAGAACTGGCCAAGTTCGCCCTGCTGCTGTTGCTGGCTTTTCCACACCGGTTCTACAATGAACCGCTCGACGGCATTGTTTATGCCGTGCTGATCGCCATGGGCTTCGCTACCCTGGAAAACATCGTCTATGCCGATCGCTTTGGCCTCCAAACGCTACTTTTGCGCTCGCTGACCGCTGTTCCCGCCCACCTTTGTTTCGCTATCGTGCAGGGGTATTTTGCCGGCATGGCCAAGTTCGACCTGCCCCGGCGCTCCAGGTTGCTTGCCTATGGCCTGGGCTTGTCCATCCTGCTGCATGGCACCTATGACCTGCTCTTGCTGCAGGATCTTTCGCGCTGGCTGGTGGCCCTGGGTACCTTGGCACTCTATATGAGCCTTATCTTTGGCGGCCGGCTTATCCGGCACCACCAGGAACATTCGCCGTTCCGGAAATAATTGCGTGTATGACCAGGCTCTCCATCTTCGGCATCCGCCACCACGGTCCCGGCTCCAGCCGGAGCCTTTTGGCGGCATTCGAACAGGCGCCGCCCGATCTTATCCTGATCGAGGGACCTGCCGATGCGGAGAGCATGTTGCCGCTGGCCTCCGACCCGGAGATGACCCCACCTGTTGCCCTGCTGATCTACAACCCCAAATACCTGCGCCAGGCCTCCTTTTTCCCTTTCGCGGAGTTCTCCCCGGAGTGGCAGGCTATTCAATACGGACTCCGGCTCCGAATCCCGGTCCGCCTGATGGATTTACCCATGAGCCTGGCGTTCGGCCTGCAACCCGAAGCGGAGGAGCCTCTCCAACTTACCCTGGAACTGCCGGGCGCTGCAGATCCTGCGGCAGCCGACCCCTTCGCGGAAATCGCCCGCCTGGCTGGCTATTCCGACCCGGAGCGCTGGTGGGAAGCCGCTTTCGAACGCAGCAGCGGCCAAACCGGCGAAGATGCAGCGGCGGTGTTTGCCGTTGTGCTGGACCTGATGCGCGCCCTGCGGGACTCAAAAGAACAGGGCGGTTTTGCAGAGTCCCGCGAAACCCTTCTGCGGGAAGCGTTCATGCGACAAACCATCCGCCAGGCCCAGAAAGAAGGCTTTCAGCGTATCGCCGTGGTGTGCGGCGCCTGGCACGGCCCGGCGCTGGCCGACACCCCGGATATCCGGGCTTCCGCCGATGCCGCGTTACTGAAAGGCCTCAAAAAAGTAAAGACCCGGGCGACCTGGATCCCCTGGTCCTTCGATCGCCTGGCCCATCAAAGCGGCTATGGCGCCGGCGTGCTCGCCCCGGCCTGGTACCGGGAACTCTGGCATGCGATGTACTCGCCCGGCCTTGCCCAGCCGCATGCGGTTTGGTTTTCTCGGGCCGCGCAGTTGCTGCGGGGACAGGATGTGCTGCTGTCGTCGGCGCATGTGATTGAGGCGGTACGGCTGTCGGAAACCCTGGCGGTGTTGCGCAATACGCCGCTACCGGGTATCGAAGAACTCCGCGAAGCTGCCGTGACGGTGTTGTGCGAGGGCGCGGAAAAACAGTACGAACTGATCGAACAACAGCTGGTCATCGGCGATGTACTGGGCGCCGTACCCGGCTCGGTGCCGGTGGTGCCCCTGCGGGAAGATTTTGAGGCTCAGGTGCGTAGCGCCCGGCTGAAGATCAGCACCGAAGTGCAGGAACTGGCGCTCGACCTCCGGGAGGAGGCGCATTTGCGCAAGAGCAAACTGCTGCACCGGCTCGACCTGCTCAACATCCCCTGGGGCAAACCGGAAGCGATCAGCGGTCGCAAAGAAGGCGGGTTTCACGAAAACTGGACCCTGAAATGGCTGCCCGACTACGAGATCCGGCTCATTGAAGCGGGCGCCCTGGGCAACACCGTGGAGGAGGCCGCCGCCCGCCGGGCCCGCCGCCAGATCCGCAAAACGGAACAGTTGCCCGATCTGGTCGGCTTGCTCGACCGCCTGCTCAAAGCCGACCTCCCGGCAGTGCTGCCTGTGCTGCTCGATAAGCTGCGCCAGATGACTGCCCTGGCCTTTGATACGCTGACCCTTGCCGAAACGGCGCTGCCGCTCGTGGAAGTGCTGCGCTACGGCCATGCCCGCCAAATGGACCTCAGCGCTATCGAACTGCTGCTGGAACAGATCATCCCGCGGGTCTGCATCCAGCTGCCCGGCGCCTGCATGGGCATCAATGAAGAACTGGCCGCAGAAGTGCTCCCGACAATCCTGTCGGTCCACCGGGCACTGAACCTCTGGCGTCCGGCGGACTTTGTACCGGGCTGGGTCGCTGCCCTCCGGCAAATAACCGGTCCGGCAGCACCCCTGCTCGCCGGACTTGCGACCCGCCTGCTGTTCGAGCAAAAAGCAGACAGCGCGGATGAAACGGCTACCCAAATGCAGTTCCGTCTTTCCCATGCCCAGCCGCCACAGGAAGCTGCGCAATGGCTCGAAGGCTTCCTGCACGGCAGCGGGTTGCTGCTGTTGCACCAGCCGCTGCTCTGGCAGATCCTCGATGGCTGGGTCAGCGGTATCGCTGAACCCGATTTCCCCGAATTATTGCCCCTGCTCCGGCGCACCTTCAGCCGCTTCAGCGGACCCGAACGGGAAAAAATGCTGGACCTCGCCCGAAGGGGTAATGAAACAGGTGTTGCCGCCGGCAACGCAGATGATTGGGACCCCGAACGGGCAGCCCTGGTGCAACCGGTTTTGCAGGCGATTTTGGGTTTGGCGTAGAGACGCGATGCATCGCGTCTCTACATTGGGGGCCCGGGGGGTATACCACGTACGAGACGCGATGCATCGCGTCTCTACATTGGGGGCCTGGGGTGTACCGTGTACGAGACGCGATGCATCGCGTCTCTACAGCCCGTATTTATCCAATAAAAATACCAGGGCGGTCATGCTGGCTGCGCCGAGTTCGAGTTCGCGCTGATTCACCGCGTCAAACACATCGGCGGCGGTATGGTGGAAATCGAAATAACGCTGGGAGTCGGGGTTGTATCCGCTGAGCAAACCTTTCTGATCTTTAAGCGGGCTGATATCGGCCCCGGAGCCGCCGCGCCGGAAATTCAATCCGTAGGGTTCAAACAGGTTTTCGAGCCCGGCTACTTTTTCAAAGAGGCCATTTATCGCAGTTTGGTCGCCATCGAAGGAGAAGCCGCGGGGCGTGAAACCGCCGGCGTCGCTTTCGATCGCGCATACGTGGAATTCGCCTTTGCGTTCGGCTTCGCGGGCATACTCGCGGCCGCCGCGCAGGCCGTTTTCTTCGTTCATGAACAGCACGCAGCGGATGGTATGGCGGGGGCGATAGCCCATTCGCAGCAAATTGCGCAGCACGTCCATGCTTTGCGTGCAGCCGGCGCCGTCGTCATGGGCGCCGTGGCCGACATCCCAGCTGTCGAGGTGTCCGCCGACAAGGATGACCTGGTCGGGGTATTCGCTGCCGCGAATTTCACCAATGACATTGAAGGAAGGCGCATCGGGCAGGGTTTGGCAGTCGAGTTTCATGGAAACGGTGGCTTTACCTTCCGCTTTCAGGAGGGCGCTGAGTTTTTCGGCATCGTTGGTGCTGATCGCCACGGCCGGGATGCGCGTGACGCTGGAGTCGTACTGCATGGCGCCGGTGTGCGGGTAGTCGTCGAGGCGGAGACCCATGGAGCGCACCAGCACACCCACGGCGCCGTATTTGGCAGCGCGAATAGCACCGACGGAACGCTGATCGACGGCCCCGCCATACGCTTCAAAGGTGCGGATCCGGGTGGGGTCCATAGGGCGGTTATAAAAAACGATCTTGCCGCGGATGCCGCGTTCGTTGAGTTGATCCAGTTCTTCCCAGCTCTTCACTTCCACCACATCGGCAGCGATTGCCTGGCCGTTTGTGCCTATCGAGCCGCCCAAAGCCAGGGCATTGAGCTGCAGGTTTCCGTATTTTTTCGAGCCGGTCACCCGCACCTGCTCCGCTGCACCGCGTACCCAGTGGGGGACCATGACCGGCTGCAACCAAACCGAATCGAGCCCAATCGTATCGAGCACCGACTTGGTCCATTGCACGGCTTTTTCCGCACCGGCACTGCCGCTTAAACGGTGGCCCACCCCCAGGCAGAGGTCGCGCAACCAGGGATAGCAGCGTGCATCCGTGAGCGATTGATCGTAAATTTTTCGGATAAATACCTCGTCGTCGGCGTGATCGGGCGCCTGGGCAAAAAGCACCGGCTTAAGTGTAGGAAGTACAATAAGCATTGCGGCCCACAAAACACCTTTGGCAAAAAACATCCAATTATTTTTCATGAAGTCGAACGAATAAAATTATGTTTTAAATAGCGGCAAAATAAATCGCTTTATTTGGAATATCGTTTTGCAAATTTTTGTTTTTGATAAAACGGTTCAAAAAATATAATTCACTTCGAAGGAAATGCCTGTGCAATGGATTATTTGCAGGGCAATCGTTCGTCGAAAAAGAAAAAATTTTTTTGATTCGTTCTTGTATAAGTTACACAAAGTAGTTTACCTTTGTGTCATCAAAAGACAAATGATTAAAGAGTAATTTGGTTTTATTTGGTTAGGGCTGAGGTAGTGCTGTGGTGGCACTGCCTCTTTTTTTTGCGCTTTAGCGCGAAAAGTTTGCGCCGGATCAATTTCCTGCGGCCCACTACCGGGCCGCGCTGATTTTCCCAATCCGATTTATTTCGCCGCGAAAATAGAAAATCTTCCCGGCGCTTTGCCCGCTCGCGGAAAAGCGGTTTCTGTGCGGCATGATGGCCGTAGTTGAGTAGGTTTGTGCTCCGGAAATTTCTCCACAGCACAATATTCTACCAAATCAACTGCCATGCGCCCTTTTGTTCTGCTTTTTTTTGCCCTGTTGCCCTCCCTGCTTTTCGCACAATTCGCGTTTCGCACCGACCATTTCCAGCTCACGGTTGACGCCACCGGACAGATCATCAGCCTGCTCGACCGCGATAACAGCACCGAATACCTGTCGAACGATACCACCGTCGCCCTGCTCAGCGTACTATCCGCCGGTAAAACGGAGCGCCCAGCCAAGGCTGTTTGGAACAAAAAGACCCGCATCCTGCGCATGGAATACCCCGGCATCGGCGTGCAGATCGATCTGGGCATTGCCGAAAAACCCACACACCTGGCGCTGGAAATTCTGCGCGCTGAACCGGCTGAACGCATTGATGCCGTCGTTTGGGGGCCTTATCCTACGGTGATCAACCGGACGATCGGCGAGATCGTGGGCGTGGTGCGCGATGAGCACTATGCCATCGGCATACAGGCTCTGAATCCGGAAACGACCGGCGGGCTGTTTAAGAACAACGAAGGTCTGGTGGACGGCCGTGGTTCGGCGGCCTGGCCTGCGCGCTGGGGCAGCACCCTGCAGGCTTTTGCGCTCAACCGCGCCAAAGCCCGGAAGGCAGATGTGTGGTGGGGCGCTTTCAAAAACAAACCCGTAACGCCTTTGCCCGGCCGCACCGTTGCCGGCAGCAGGATCGCTCTCTTCGGCTGCCCGGAACCGGAAGCCCTGGCTACAATCGGCGCCATCGAACTGGCCGAGGGCCTGCCGCACCCGATGCTGCGCGGCACCTGGGTAAAACAATCGCCCCTGGCCGGCCGCTCCTACCTGATCTCCTCGTTTGCAGAGAGCGATGTGGACGAGATGATCGCGGCGGCCCTGCGCGCCGGACTCATCTCGCTCTACCACGAGGGGCCGTTCCAAACCTGGGGTCATTACGGCTTCAACCCCGATTTTTTCCCCGAAGGGAAAGCCAGCGTGCGGCGCTGCGTGGAAAAAGCCCATGCAGCCGGGCTCTTTTTCGGCGCCCATACGCTCACCAATTTTATCAACACCAACGATCCCTATGTCTCGCCCCGACCCGACCCGCGTCTGGTGCTTGCCGGCAGCAGTGCATTAAGCGCCGCGATTGGTCCCGATGACCGGGAGATTCCCGTTGATTCGCCCGAATACTTCCTGCCCGAACAAAACAACACACTCCACACCGTACGCATCGCCGATGAACTGATCCGCTACCGCGCCGTTTCGGAAACGGCACCCTGGCGCCTGCTCGACTGCCGGCGCGGCGCATTCGGCATCGTCGCAACCGGGCATGCCGTCGCCGACCCGGTAGGCAAGCTCATGGATCATCCCTACCAGATCTTTTTTCCGGAACTGGAACTGCAGGAAGAAATTGCCCGGAATCTGGCGGAGATCTTCAACGAAACCGGGATCGACCACCTCGACTTCGATGGCCACGAAGGAGGCCTGGCATGCGGGCAGGGCGATTACGGCATCGAGCATTTTTCCAAAACGTTCCACGACCATATCCGGCACGAATACCTGAACGGCACCAGCAACTCCAAACACTACTACTGGCATATCAATACTTATTGCAACTGGGGCGAGCCCTGGTACGGCGGGTTCCGGGAATCGATGCAGGAATACCGCATCCGGAATCAGGAGTTGTTCGACCGCAACTTCATGCCCCACATGCTCGGCTGGTACCTGATGACCGCCACCACCTCCATCGCCGAAATGGAGTGGATGCTGGCCCGCGCCGCCGGCTACGATGCCGGCTTTGCCATGGTGATCCGGCCCGATGCCCTGCGCGGCAATCCCATTGCCGGCTCCCTGCTCGACGCCATCCGGGAATGGGAAGCGGCGCGGAACGCCGATGCGTTCTCCCCCGCGCAACGGGAGCGCCTGAAAGACCCCAAACAGGAGTTTCACCTCGAAAAAACCGGCGAAAACAGATGGATGCTGTACCCCTTCCATCCGGCAGGCGCCTTTACAGTCGAACGGAAATCCCTCCAGCCCGGCGAACCGACGGCTACCGAACTTAAGGTCGAAAACCCGGACGCGGCACAAGCCCTGCAGTTCCGGCTGGAAGTGGTGGGCGACACCGGTTCGGTGCGCAATCCGGTGCTTACGCTGGACCGGGTGTTCGACCTGCCGATACCTGTGGAACTGGCCGCCGGGGAGTCTGTGGTTTGCGACGGCACCCCGCTGCTGCGCATCTACGACGCCAAAGGGCGGCAACGCGATACCCTGCAACTGCCGCAGGCGCCGCCCGAGTTGCGCAACGGCACAAATGTCCTGGCCGTGGATGCCGGTTTTCGCGGCGCTCCGGCGCCCCGTATATTGCTTTCGGTGAAAACCCGGGGTGCCGGGGAGGTTGTGGGGAAATAGCCGGTGAGGTAAGGCTTTTTGTTTTCTGCTTGCAGCGGTCACAACATATCCGCTTTGCAGGGATCGCCAATCCTCCGCAAGGTTGTACCTTTGCCGGCCGTACCACCAAACCGGCTAGTTCATGAAAAAAAGCACCTTCCTGTTGTTCGTTGTCGCATTGGCAGCGCCCTTGTTGCTCCCTGCCCAGAAAACCATTTCCATGTCCGACGCTATTCTCAAGGGCCGTACCGCCCTGGCGCCGGAAAACCTGCGGCAATTGCAGTGGATACCCGGAACTACCCGGTTTACGCATGTGGCCGCCGGCAAGCTCGTGCGCGTGGAGGCCGCCAGCCTGGCTACCGATACGCTCGATCTGCTCGCCGGGATCAATGCCCAGCTGGAAAAACAGGGCGCTAAAACGCTGGATGCTTTGCCGGTCCTGAGCTGGCTGGACGAAAAGACGCTCTGGTTCGAGAGCGAATCCGGCATCTATACCTACGCCCTGAACGGCGATCTGGACCGCAAAAACGGGGTGCCCGCCGATGCCGCTAATACCGACATCCATGAAAAAACCTTCAAGGCGGCCTATACCCGCGATACGGCCCTCTGGGTGAGCATCGGAGGCAAAGAGCTGGGCGTCGCCAAAAGTGAAAAAGACGGCATCGTGTACGGCGAAAGCGTGCACCGCAACGAGTTCGGGATCAACAAAGGCACCTTCTGGAGCCCTAACGGCCGCTACCTCGCTTTCTACCGTATGGATGAAAGCATGGTAACGCAGTACCCCATTTATGTGCTCGACTCCATGCCTGCCCAGGCCCGCATGATCCGGTATCCTTTCGCCGGCGCCGCCAGCCACCACGTGACCCTGGGGGTGTACGACACGCAAACGGGCCAAAAGAAATACCTGAACACCGGCGAGCCCGTGGAACAATACCTGACCAATATCGCCTGGACGCCCGATGAAAAATACATCCTGATCGCCGTGCTCAACCGGGGACAGAACCACCTGTGGCTCAATCAGTATGAGGTGGCTACCGGTAATCTGGTGAAAACCCTGTTTGAGGAAACCAGCGACAAATGGGTGGAACCCGAGCATCCAGCCGAGTTTGTGCCGGGCCACAACGACCAGTTTGTCTGGTGGAGCGAACGCGACGGATTTGACCACTTGTACCTGTACGACCTTTCCGGCAAACTCATCCGGCAGATCAGCCGCGGCAATTTCCCGGTTACGGCGTTTTACGGCTTTTCCGCCGACGGCGAACGCTGTTTTTACCAAACTGCCGACGAAAGCGGGCTTAACCGCTATCTTTGGGCAGCCAACCTGAAATCCGGCGCCAGTACCCGCCTGGATGACGCGGAAGGGATGCACAGCGGGATCTTCAGCAAAAACGGCGACTGGATGCTTGACGTGTTCAGCAGCCAGTCCACCCCGCGCAACATCTACGCCGTACCGCTGAAAAAGCCGGCCGACTACAAGCTCGTGTTCAGCGCCAAAAACCCTGTGGAGGGCTATGCCCTGGGCCAAACGCAGCTGCTCAGCATCCCTTCTCCGGGCGGCCCGACCCTGAATGCCCGGCTGATCCTGCCCACCGATTTTGACCCAGCGCGGAAATACCCCGTGCTGGTGTACCTGTACAACGGCCCCCATGCCCAGCTCGTAGCCAATACCTGGCTGGGCGCCGCCGAACTCTGGATGCATCGCATGGCTGAAGAAGGCTGCATCGTGTTCACTATCGACGGGCGCGGCTCCGCCAACCGCGGCTACGATTTCGAGAGCGCTATTTTCCGGCAGGTCGGCGATGCCGAGATCCAGGACCAGCTGGCCGGGGTGCGCTACCTCAAGAGCCAGCCTTTCGTCGATTCGACCCGCCTGGGCGTCTTCGGCTGGAGCTACGGCGGTTTTATGACCACTTCCCTGATGACCCGCCCCGAGGCGGCCGGCACGTTCAAATGCGCCGTCGCCGGCGGACCGGTGATCGACTGGGGCATGTACGAGATCATGTACACCGAACGCTACATGGATACTCCGCAGGAAAACCCCGACGGCTACGCGAAAAACAGCCTGCTCAATTATATCGACAACCTGCAGGGGCGTTTGCTCCTGATCCACGGCACTTCCGATAACGTAGTGCTCTGGCAACACTCCCTGCGCTATATCCGGGAATGTGTGCGCAAGGGTAAACAGATCGACTATTTTGTTTACCCCGAACACGAACACAATGTGCGGGGCAAAGACCGGGTGCATTTGTTTGAAAAAATTGACCAGTTCTTTCAGGACAACCTGTTAAAATAATCCCGAAACCAACGTTTCCGTCCGCCAACACCGGACCTTTGCTACACATGCTCACGCTGGAATTGATCACACAGGCAGACGATGCGCGTCCCGTTTTTATAACCGGCAATTTTAACGGCTGGGTTACACGGGACGAGCGTTTCCGCATGCAAAAGATTGCAGACGGGCACTATCAGATCACCCTGAAGGAACCGCTTCCGGTTTCCGAACCCTTGGAATACAAGTATATCAAAGGCGGCTGGGAAAGCGAAGAACTCGATGCCGATGGCCATCCGCCCGTCAACCGCCGCATGGAAGTGCCGCGCGGCAAAGTAACCGATGTGGTGCCCAAATGGAAGCGGCACAGCGGCGGGTACGACCCGAAGTTTTACCCCGACATCCAGATCATGTCCAAGCAGTTCAACGTGCCCCAGCTGCGCCGCCGCCGCCGGATCTCGGTGCTGTTGCCCTGGAACTACGAAAGCTCCGGCAAGCGCTATCCCGTGCTTTACCTGCAGGACGGGCAGAACCTGTTTGAGGATGGCGCTCCCTTCGGCACCTGGGGGGTGGACAAGCAGCTGGCCGCGCTGAGTCAGCGTGGCAAAGGCGACTTTATCGTGGTGGCGATCGACCACGGCGGCAAGGAGCGCATCAAGGAATATTTGCCCTACGACACCCAAAAATGGGGTGAGGGGCTGGGCCGCGATTATGCCCAGTTTCTCACCGAAACCCTGAAGCCGTACATCGACGGCAGGTTTCGCACGCTGCCCGACCGCGAGCACACGGGTATCGGCGGCAGCAGCATGGGCGGCCTGATCAGTATTTACGCCGGCATCATGTTCCCGCAGGCGTACTCTAAGTTCATGATCTTTTCGCCCTCGCTGTGGGTGACGCCCAAGGTGTACTACGAGCCCCTGCGTTTTTCCGCCTACTCATCGACCAAAATTTACCTCTATGCCGGTGGAAAAGAAGGCGCCGGCATGCTGGCCAATGCCCGGCGTTTCAAGGAGACCATGAAAAAACGCAGCGAAGACCGCGTGCAGTTCAAACTGGAAATCGACCCTGAGGGCCTGCACAACGAAGCGCGCTGGGGGCAGGAATTCCCCAAGGCGGCGGAGTGGTTATTCCAGGGCCACTAGTGCCGCGTCCGGCACTAGGTACTTGCGCGGAAGATCAGCACAAAATTTACCAGCACATACAGCGACAGGATCAGGTAATACGCTCGCCGGTCGAAGCGCGCCGAGGTTGCCTCTTTACCGTTTTTCCACATGCGCAGCGAGATCACCGACAAGACGATGCACACCAGCATGAACAAGTAGGTGACGATATGGAGTTTGTCCACCAGGGTAAAGGTAGTGGACTGGGGAAGAATGGAATCGACGATGTATTTGTTGCCCACTGCGGCAAACAAACCGCCTACCGAGAGCCCGAATCGCGGGTCCACGTCGATAGGATCGATGAAGAACACCAGGGAGGCGATAAAAAACGCCACATACATGCCGGTGAACAGGGAGAAGAACAATCCCCAGCTCTTGCGTTTGATGAAAATATCCAGGGTGGCAAAGGGGTAGGCGCTGCTACCCGAAAGGGTAGGGTCGCCATAGGTCGTTTCATAGGTTTTGGTACCCGCCTGTAGCTCAAAGCGTTCGATCTTCCAATTGGGCAGGGTCAGTTTGTCGTATAGCCGCGTGTTGGCGGTATCGGCCAGATATACCATGGCGCTGGTGTCTTTGTCGCTTTCTTCCAGCACAATGGTCATTTGTTGTTCATCGAAAGGGAACCGGCGGACGTCCCAGTCTTTCTTGACCACGGCAGTTATCTTTTTACCGGACCAGATAAGGCCGTTTTTGGGCTCCGTAAAATCCAGGCTGGCGTCCACTTCCTTGGCGTTGGCGATTTCCAGCGATTCCAGCGGGTGCAGCTCGGGGTTGTGGTAGTTGAACCAAACCCAGAATTGTGCGGAAAAGCTCTTCTCGCTCAGGTTGATATCGTAAATATCGTTGATAAAGGCCCCTACCCGGACGGTATCGGGCTGCGCCTGTGCCGGCAGGTACAGGCAATTCAGCAGGGAAAAAACCAGAACAAAACGGCGCATAACAGGAAGGTATCTTTTGTGCGTGAAGGTAAAAATTTTTCACACGGCGTAAATTTCCCATCTTTGGCGGCAGCAAAACGATAAAGCCATGAGCGATTCAAAAAAAATCAGCCTCAAAGAATTTCCGCAAACTTTTTGGGCCGTCAACACGATGGAGATCTTCGAACGGATGGCCTGGTACGGCTTTTTTGCCGTCTCTTCCCTGTACATCACCGGTGAGGTAAGCAAGGGCGGTCTGGGCTTTTCCGATCAGGACCGGGGCGTGCTCCAGGGGGTTGTCACCTTCTTCCTGTACCTGTTTCCCGTGGTGACCGGGGCGCTGGCCGACCGCTACGGGTTCAAGCGCATGCTGCTTGCGGCCTTTGTGGTGCTGGTGCCGGCATATTACCTGCTGGGCCAGTTCAAGACCTTCCCGACTTTTTTCCTGGCCTTTTTACTGGTGGCCATGGGCGCTGCCATGTTCAAACCCGTGGTCATCGGCACCATTTCCAAGGTGACCAGCGACCGCACGGCGTCCATGGGCTTCGGCATTTTTTACATGATGGTCAATATCGGCGGCTTTATCGGGCCGCTCGTGGCGGGTATAGTGCGGGGCTGGAACT
>CAYVDV010000042.1:0-18526 GCA_964450465.1 uncultured Saprospiraceae bacterium | reverse complement strand
TTTGGCGTATACGCACTTTCCAGGCGCGCTCCTTAAACCACTCGGACATCTCTCCGTATTGCATTGAATCCCGGGATTTCGGGACGGGAACAGAAAAAATCGTGCCCTTTTTCAAAGCGGGTGCAAAGGTAAGTAGTGATTTAACAATTTGCAAGCAGGAAGGCCTGCAGAATTTTTAAAAAGCACGTTTCGGCGGCTGTATCTTTGGCCGCACATGAATTTTGATTTTTTATTTCGCCGGCGTACCCGGCAAGCGACGACGCTTGTGCTGCTGGCTGTTGCAGTATCAACCATGTTCGCGGCCCATGAGCCCAGGCTGGCCTGGTGGGCCGCGCAGGCCGGTTGGGTGGCGCTGGGCTACGTGTTGGTGGCCATGGCCCTGCTGGTGTACAAGCGCACGCGGCTGATGTTTGTCTGCCTGGGCTGCAGCGCCGCGATTTGTTTGTTTTTTAATGAAATAAAAAATCCGGATCCCGGCGCCGGCAGCCCTCCGGCACTGGAAATAAACGACAGTACCCATGAGTTTACGCCGACGAGCCGATAGCTTCCGCTTCGCTTTTCAGGGGCTGGCCGATCTGTTCCGCAGCCAGCCCAATGCCCGCATTCATCTGCTGGTAGCCGTAGCCGTGCTTGCCGCCGGCGTCTATTTCGGGCTTTCCCGGCTCGAATGGGCGGCAGTGGCGCTGTGCATCGCTTTTGTGCTGGCCGCGGAGTGTGTCAATACCGCCCTGGAGTACCTTACGGACCTGGTTTCACCGGAATACCACCCGCTGGCCGGCAAGGCCAAGGACGCGGCGGCGGCGGCAGTGCTGCTGGCAGCTGTCGGAGCCGTGGTGGTGGGACTGCTGATCTTTGGGCCGAGGCTTTTTGAACTTACCTGATGCTACCTTGTCATTTCAAACCCGCCGCCTTGTCTGTCCCGATGCTAAAACAGTTTTTTCTCCTGTTTTTCTGTTGCGCCGCGCTTAACGGCAGCGCACAGGGGCTGCTTTCCCTGCAGCCGGCCGACACCCTGCACCCCGGCCGCTTCCGGCTGGCGCTGGGCGCCGGCATCCTGGGCTATGGCGGCGCCATGCTGGGCTTGCAACAGGCCTGGTATGCCGGCTATCCGACCGGTCCCTTCCACTTTTTTAACGACGCGGGCGAATGGAACCAGATGGATAAAATGGGGCACTGGCTCATGTCGTACAACGAAAGCCGCTGGGTGTACGGCGGCGCGCGCTGGACCGGCCTGAAACCTCGCACAGCGGCCTGGCTGGGCTTCGCTGGCGGGCAACTGATCCAGACTTCTTTTGAAGTGCTCGACGGGTTCTCCAGCCAATGGGGCTTTTCCTGGAGCGATATCGGCTTTAACCTGCTGGGCTCGGGCATGTTCCTGGCCCAGCAGCTGGGCTGGGGTGAACAACGCGTGATGATGAAAATGAGCGCCTGGCCGGTGTCCTACCCCGGCGACCCCATTTACCCGGTGGCGCCGGCCGGCAGTATGCAATGGACCACCCTGCGGCAGCGCGCCGACGCCCTCTACGGCACCGGGCCGATGAGTTTGTTTTTGAAAAACTACAACACTCTCGTGGTCTGGGCCTCTGTCAATCCCCGCTCCCTGCTGCCGGAACGCGCGGCCTGGCTGCCCCGCTGGCTGAACATTGCGGTGGGCATGGGCGCTGATAACCTGTTTGCCGGCTACGGCTACGAATGGCAGGCCGACAAAGACTGCAGCGGCCCCGATTGCGTCCGCTACCGGGTGGATGCCGGCGCCTACCCGCGCACCCGGCAATTCTTTTTGTCCCCGGATGTGGACCTCACCCGGCTGGGAGTTCGCAACCGTTTTCTCCGCACCTTGCTGAGCGCCGCCAACATCCTCAAATTCCCGGCGCCGGCGCTGGAGATCAACAGCCGGGGGCGGATGCGGTTCCACCCGGTTTACTTTTAGAGGCCGCAGTGCGGGCTAAGTGCCAAAAAATTCCAATGCGCTCTGCCGCAAATTTGTATTTTTGTGCGGTTCTTCTCCAAAAGAACAGCATTCCCGGGATGATAAAAAAGTTTTCCACCCGGGAAGCGATTCTCCCACTCGATGTATCCTCCCGATATCCCTTTTTAATCCGCCATTTTCTCACCAACCATCTTAATCTTTTATGCGCATCCCGAACATTTTACCGATGCTGCTAATGGCGCTGTCGCTGTCATTAGCCGCGCAGAATGGTCCGTGCAACATTTACGACCTCACCGCTCAGGTGGTGGACTGCGCCAACGGACAATTTTACGCCAAACTCAACTTTCAGCACCAGAACACCAGCGGCGACGGATTTTCCGTCAAGGGCAATGGTGTCAGTTACGGCAACTTCTCCTACAGTCAGGTGCCTGTAGTTATCGGTCCGCTGCCCGCCAACGGCACCACCAACTACGGATTTGTCGTCCGCGACCTGGTGTATCAGGACTGCGCCGATGATGTCGGCCTCGGCACCGTTACCTGCGCCAACAGCGGCCCCTGCGAAATTTACGACATGGCCGTTACCATTGGCGACTGCACCTCCAGCAGTACCTACGCCGTAACGGTCAATTTCAAAGTCCACAACGCCTCCAGCGACCAGTTTGAAGTCGTTGGGAATGGACAGGTACTTGGAACCTACCCGCTCAGTGCCCTTCCGCTGAAGATCGACAACTTCCCGGCGGCTGCCAATACGCTCGGCGGCTACATTAAAGTCTGCATCAAGGGCGACCCCAACTGCTGCAGTATTAAACAGTTTATTGCCCCGGATTGCAGCCAACCCACGATCTGCGAGATTTCCAATGTTTCCATCGAAACCGGCGACTGTGCACCCGGCGGCCTCTACAAGTTGAAACTCGATTTCGACGTCACGGGCGCCAGCAACGACCTCTTTGAAGTGTGGGCCGGCAACGGCACTTACCTCGGCAATTTCCCGATCAATCAACTTCCCGTCAACCTTGCCTTCCCCTGGGGCGGCGGCACAGTGGACCATATCAAGATCTGCATCAACGACAACCCCGACTGCTGTAAAACCGTCGAGTTTCCGGCACCAGCCTGCTTCAACCCCTGCCGCATCCAGGACCTGCATGTGGAAACCGGCGACTGTACCTCCGACTCGACCTTTGAGGTTTGGGTCAAATTCCAGCCTGCCGTACTCGCAGTGATCGATTCCTTCGACCTCTGGGCCGGCAACGGCAAATACCTGGGCCGTTTCGCGACGGCAAACATGCCGGTTCACCTGACCGATTTCCCCTGGGGCGGCGGTTCGGTGGATGCCGTGAAAGTATGCGTCAGCAACTCCTGCTGCCGCGAAAAAGAATTCAACGTACCCAAATGCCTGGCGCCGCCCTGCGGCATCAACGATCTGAAGGTAGAGGTCGGCGACTGCACCTCGCCCAAGACCTATAAAGTGGTGCTCAACTTTATCGTACCCAGTACCACGCCAAATAACCCCAGCAAGTTCAACGTCTATGCCGACAACGGCGATTTCCTGGGGACACATGGTCTCAACGAATTGCCTTTAGCGCTCAACTTCCCCTGGAATGGCGACGATGTGGACGCCCTCAAGGTCTGCCTCCTTGACGCCGACGGCAATGAAGTCTGCTGCAAGGTCGTCGAATTCAAGGCGCCCGACTGTCTGGGCATTTCCTGCGGTATTTTCAACCTGACGGTAAAAACCGGCGATTGCAACGACGACGGCAGTTATCAGGTTTGGGTTGATTTTCAGACCCCTGTGGCCAGCCTGAGCAAATTCGGCATTTGGACCGGCACGGGCAAGTTCCTGGGTTTTTTCTCCACGGGCAATCTGCCTGTTTATATCCCAAACTTCCCGGCAAGCGGCAACAGCATCGACAAGATCGTCATTTGCTTCAGCAATGCTTGTTGTGAAACAAAAGAATTCAATGCACCGGATTGCGCGGCGCCGCCCTGCGGCATTGCCAATCTTGTGGTGGATCCCGGCGGCTGTACTTCTGATACGACCTATAAACTCCTGATCAACTTTCAGGTAACCACCCCGGCGCCCGGTGTAAACGTGCCGTTTACGGTGTATGCCGGCAACGGCCAGTCGCTGGGCAACTACATGACTTCCGACCTTCCGCTCACCATCCAGAACTTCCCCTGGAGCGGAAATGCCGTTGACTACATCAAAATCTGTATCGGCAATTCGTTGAATACGTACTGTTGCAAGGTAGTCGAGTTCAAAGCACCCGATTGCCTCAACCCATGCGGCATTTTCAACCTGAAAGTGGAAACGGGACCCTGCAACGACGACGGTACGTACCAGGTCGTGCTGAACTTTGTTACGGTATCCTCCGCTCCGGCTGTATTTGGCGTTTGGGCCGGCAACGGGCAGTTCATCGGTATCTATTCCATTGCTGACCTGCCGCTAAAGATCCCGCATTTCCCGGGCAGTGGCAGCGACATGGATGAGATCAAGGTTTGCCTGCTGACCCCTGGCTCTACCGTACCCACCTGCTGCCGTACGTTGAAGTTCAAGGCGCCGGACTGCTCTTCGAACCCCTGCGGCCTGCACGATCTGACCGTAAAAACCGGCAAATGCACAGCCGATTCCACTTACGAGGTCTGGATTGATTTCAAGGTAAACAGCCCGACCCTCTCTGCGCAGTTTGCGGTCTATGCCAACGGCACCCTGTTCGGACAGTACCCCCTGGGCGCTCTGCCGCTGTATATCCCCAACTTCCCCTGGAATGGCGGGGCAAATGATGTCGTGAAAGTATGTCTCGTCAGCCCGCTCACGGTGATCTGCTGCGAAACGCTCGAATTCAAAGTGCCCGATTGCCTGAGCACCGGCCCCTGTGAAATATACGATCTGGTGGTTGATCCGGGCGGCTGCACTTCCGACAGCACCTATAAGTTGTACCTCAACTTTAAGGTGCAGAACCCGGGCCAGACCGGCCAGTTCGGCGTGTGGGCCAATGGCCAACTGCTCGGTTTCTACAACCTGAGCGATCTACCGCTGAGTATTGCCAACTTCCCCTGGGATGGCGGCAACGTCAATGTGGTGAAAGTATGCCTGGTAACGAGCAACAGCGGCGGCTCCGTCACCTGTTGCGCAACTAAAGAGTTCCAGGTGCCCTCCTGCCTGTTCCATCCTTGTGAAATTTACGATCTCAAGGTGGAAACCGGCGCCTGCAACAACGACGGTACCTATCAGGTATGGGTCAACTTCAAGTTTGCCAACCCGCCGGCAGTTTCCACGCCGTTTGGCGTATGGGCCAACGGCCAGCTGATCGGTTTCTTCCCGCTCAACCAGCTGCCGCTGTACATCCCGAACTTCCCGACCAACGGCGGTCCGAATGATGTGATCAAAGTGTGCCTGTCCAACACCGGCGCCATCAGTTGCTGTGCTACCCTGGAATTCCCGGTGCCGGACTGTGTGCCGTCCCCCTGCGATATTTACGACCTCAAGGTGGAAACCGGCAACTGCAATGCCGACGGCACTTATCACGCCTGGGTTATCTTCAAAGCGAGCAATGTGCCGGCTAATGCCCTCTTCGGCGTATGGGCAAACGGCGTCTTCCAGGGCTCCTACCCCCTGAGCGCCCTGCCGCTGCATATCGAGCATTTCCCGACCGACGGCGGCCCGAAGGATGTGGTCAAAGTGTGCCTGATCGGAACGACACCGAACATTCCACCCGCATGCTGCGAAACACTGGAGTTTCCCGTACCGGCCTGCCTGGGCGGCGACTGCAAGATCTACGACGTGACCGTAGTGACCGGCGACTGCCACAACGACGGTACCTACACCATCAAGATTGATTTCAAGGTGGATAACCCGGGTAATGACTTCTTCGAAGTTTGGGCCGGTAGCGGCCAAAATCTGGGCTACTTCCCGCTGAGTAATCTCCCGCTTATCATCGAACACTTCCCCTGGGGCGGCGGTAACGTGGACGTCATCAAGATCTGCATCAACGACCATCCCGACTGCTGCAAATATGCCGAGTTCAAGGCGCCGGACTGTGTGCAAGGCAATCCCTGCGATATCTACGACCTGAAAGTGGAAACCGGCGACTGCAACGATGACCACACGTATAACGCCTGGGTCAATTTCAAAGTGAACAATGCCCCGGCCGGCGCGGTCTTTGGCGTCTGGGCCAACGGACAATTCCTTGGCACCTATCCGCTGAGCGCACTACCGCTGCATATCGATCATTTCCCGACCAATGGCGGCCCGAACGATGTGGTAAAAGTATGCCTGATCGGAAGCGCTGCCAATACGCCGCTTTGCTGCGAAACACTGGAGTTCCCGGTACCCGATTGCGTGCCGTCGGGCCCCTGCCAGATTGTCAACCTCCATGTGAAGACCGGCGACTGCAACGACGACGGCACCTTCCACGTGTGGATCGACTTCCAGGCGCTCAATACCACTTCTGCCGGATTGAATTTCCAGGTATGGGCCAACAACGGACAGTTGCTGGGCACCTGGCCGCTGAGTGCGCTGCCCCTGCACATCGAGCACTTCCCGCCGGGATCAACCTACTCCTCGGTGATAAAAGTATGTCTGGTGCCGCCGAACGCCGATTCGCCGCTCTGCTGCAAGTCGGTCAAGTTCCCGAATCCGAACTGTATGGATGTGCCGCACTGCAAGATCTGGGATCTTCAGGTGCAGGCTACGCCTTGCCTCTGCGGACAGTTCTTTGCCATTGTCACGTTCAAGCATCAGTTTGGCGGTAGTGGCGGATTTGACATTGCCGGCAACGGCGTCAACTACGGCAACTATCCGTACAATACCCAGCAGCCTATCATTCTGGGTCCGCTGGACGGCGACGGCGTCACCCAATATGAGTTTGTGGTAAAAGACCACCTGCATCCGGATTGCCACGACGCGGTGAACCTGGGCGTGGTCGATTGCACGCAACAGTTCCAACGGCAGGCTGCGGGCGGAAAACTGGTCCTGTCGCCCAATCCGACAAGCAACTGGCTCTCCGTAACTGCCCAACTAAGCACCGGTACAGTGGCGGGTCAGGCTACTGCCGAGATCCGGCAGGCCGACGGTCGTCTGGTACGCACGGTGGTAGTGGCGAACGGCAGCAACTTCCAGCTGGATGTATCGGAATTGCCGGCTGGCTTGTATCGCTTATCGCTGCAAACGGCGGAAGCAAGACTGGAAAGCACGTTTGCGAAACAATAAGTGCATTTGATGTGTAGCGGACCTTGGGTTCGCATAAAAATTGAGGCCGTCTCACCAGAACTTCCGGTGAGGCGGCCTCGTGTTTTTGCGGACTTTGAAGGGCGGTTACCCCGGAAGGCCGGGGGGAAGCGGTATCGCTACTTGTTCCGTGCGCCGGGGCGGGGGCGCTCCTGCCGTTTGTTGCGGGCTTCCTGCAGTTTGATCAGCAGGCGCTCGCGGAATTGGCGTTCGGCGTTGGGAATTTTGGCGATTTTGCGCAACGGGAGAACGGCGCGCAGTTTTTGATACAGGTCTTTTTCCAGGTCCAGATCGCGCTGACGCATTTCAAAGTGGCGTTTGAGTTGCTCCTCCACTTCGTTGTCGTTCATGGCGTCGAGCTGCTTTTTGGGCTTGAGCTCGTCCTGCAATTTGTCGCGGTTATCGAGGTACTCGTTGTAAACGGGCCAGAACCCCTGGGCTTCCTCTGCGTTGAGTTGGAGTACTTCGGTAAATATGGCGACCCGGTATGCTTTCAGGCGTTCGTCGCGCCGGTCGGGATCGGGCTGTGCCCAGAGGGCGACGCCAAACAGGATTAAGGCGATGGTGAAAAGATGGCGCTTCATGGCGTAAGACATAATATTGGTGAACACTTGTGTATTTATTCGTTGATTCGCATTACATCATCAGGTCTTCGAGTTCTTCGTCGGTCATATCCCGCAGAATATCTTCGAGATCATCGTGGGAGAGTTCGATCTCCCGGTGTTTGGTTTCGGGGGAACTGTTGTTGGCGTTTTCGGCCGGTTCTATAGAAATGACGGGCAGGTTTTCCGCCGGCAAGGCCAGGGCCAGTTGTTCGGGCTCCAGTTCCATCAGGTTGTCCAGCAGGTAGGCCTCGGCATCATCCGCGGTAAGCGGAATTGCAGCGATTTGGGATTCCGGAAATACTGCCGTTTGCGGGCGGAAGTACCACCAGGCCGTCAGGGAAATAGTGACGACTCCGGCAAGAGCCAGGGCAAAGCGAGGTTGCCACAGGTATTGCAGCCATTGCCACCAGCTGCGGCCGGTTTGCGGGGAAACCAGGGGCTTTCGTTTTGCGCCAAGGGCATCCAATTGGCGGAACACGCTGGTTTCCAGTTCCTCAAAATAGCCGTCGGGCACCTGAAGCCCGCTCCCGCCTCCCCGCAGGGAATTCAGCAGGGGAGCCTGTTCGTTCAATTCGTCTTGCAAACGATCTTCTTTTTTCATAACCGCTTGATTTTCCGGTTTTAGTTTGGTGGTTACAAGTGATCCGCCTCGCGGAAATAGGTTTCAATTTTTTTTACGGCATGGTGAAACGAAGCCTTCAGCGCACCTACGGAGGTATCGAGCACCCGGGCCATTTCCTCATACGGCATTTCATCGTAGTAGCGAAGGCTGAACACCACGCGCTGCTTTTCCGGGAGTTGTGCTGTCGCCTCCTGCAGTTGCAGTTGCAGGGCGTCGCCGTCGAACCAGGTATCGGCGCGGAGGCGTTGCGTCAGCGAAGCGCCGTCTTCCTGATCGATGGTTTGCGTGCTGTGCCGCGAGCGGCTCTGCAGGAAGGTGATCGCCTCGTTGGTGGCGATGCGGTACAACCAGGTGTACAGCTTCGACTTGCCTTCGAATTGCAGGACCCCGCGGTAAATTTTGATGAAGGTGTTTTGTAAAACATCGTCTGCGTCTTCATGCACCAGTACCATCCGGCGAATGTGCCAGTACAAGCGTTCCTTATACGTGCCCATCAGGAGCCGGAACCCGCGCTCAAACGTGCGGTCTGAGCGCAGGAGATTTAGGATCTGGTCGTCCGTAGCGGGAGTTTTTGTTGCCGTTGCCTGCAAATCCGTTGATTTTGTAGTTATGACGGGAAGCGGTTGAAAAGGTTTAACCGCGCTCGGAGATTTTCCCGAAAGATCGCATAGGCGTCCGGGAGATTTGGCAAATGTAGGCTAAACCGAAATAGGATAGCTCGCCCTGCCTGATGTTGTCACCGGGCAGACATGTCGCTCCCTTTCGGTATAGTGCGGCTTAGGCAGACTTGAATACTGGAGTGAATTCGCTTGGTGACAACATCAAGCAGGGTGGCAAAACGACAGCAACATCCTGCCACAGACAAATTGAATCAGGCGTACCGGAAATGTCCTGAACCGGGATACCCGTACATCAGGCCGCAACAACCTGCCGTTGGCGGGCGGCATCAGCGGGCGTACCCTGTTGGAACAGGTCCATCTGGCCATTGTGGGCAATCAGGTCCAGCAGGCGGGCATATTTGAGTTTGAACTTGCTGTTGGTGCGCAGGGCAATGAGTTTTGCCAGTTCGAGGGTGAGAAAGAAGTCTTCCATGGGTTCCCCGGGACGCGGGCGGCGGGCAAAATCGCGCAGGGGCTGCGGGCGGCGGATACCTTCCCGGAACTCATAAAGGTCTTTCATCCATTTGCGCAGCTGCGTGCCGTAGTGTTTGGCGGGGAGGCCCAATACCTGGTATAAATTGGAAGCAGCGACCACTTTGGTGCCGTATTTACTTTCAAAAACTTCCAGTTCCATAGCCATTTTTGTTTACGCGGAATAATTTGTTGTAAAACACGCAACAAAAATAAACAGTTTGTTTTTTAAAACAAATAATTTTACTAAATTTTTTTTTTATTAAGTACCTGGACCGAATTAATTGATAAAATCCACTTTGGTCTTTTGCCGCAATACTGCGTTATTTTTTTCAGCCGTAGCGCTGCTATGCCCTCAAAAAATGCCTTGTCTTGCCTCAAAATCCCTGCGTTTATTTTATCAATTAATTCAGTCCAGGTACTTATTTTTTGTTTGATCACAGCAGGAACAGCCTTCCGGGTGTTATTCCCTGATCCGTCCAGCAAATCCGGAGAAAAGTCCTAATGGTTAATTCGGCGAAAAGCGTACTTTTGCCCCGCATGAAAAATAATGTTCGGCAAATCACGGGTTTTCTGCTGTTGGGGATTTACCTGGCGGTGGCTTCCCCCTTGCAGGAGTTGCTCAAACTCCCTGTTTTGATCGAACATTTTCAGGAACACCTGCGGGAAAAGCCGCAAACTTCCGTGCTCGGCTTTGTGATCCTGCACTATTTCAGCGGCAGCCCGCACGATTCGGACTACGAGCGCGATATGCAATTGCCCTTTAAAACGCTGGAAGTGACGGCGTTTTCGCTGGCAGTGGCGGATTTTGCCCCGGAGTCATTTGCAACGCACATTGTTCCTTCCCCTGAAGCAAGCCGGCAATCCCTTCCGCCGGTCTGCCAGTTCCCATCCAAGCCATTTCTGGCTATGCCTTCCGAACCTCCGGAAGTATAAGAGATAGTTTGAAAGCCCCTGTCGGGCAACAAGGCGTATCTCTTAGTGTCCGCCGTTTTCCAAGGTCTGTTTCCTGTCAGCAGGAGTTGTGCTGCGCTGTTGCCTTATGGCCTGGCGGAGGCTTTCCCTGCTCGGGGAAATTTTCCGGTTTGCAGAAATTCCTCCTGTATGAAAGCAGACCAAAGACAGACAATCAGGTCACAACTTACGCCACTTAAGTCCTTCCCCCAATGACCATAATGACCCAAATGACTATAAATGACCCCAATGACCATAATGACCCCAATGACTATAAATGACCTCAATGACCATAATGACCCATAATGCCCCCAATACCCCCACATTCATTCACATCGACCATATTAAAAAAATATGCTTCAAGCGATTATAGATTTTTCGGTCCGCAACAAGTTGTTGATCAGCTTGTTTGTGCTGGGCCTGGTTGGCTGGGGAAGTTACCAGCTGACCCGCCTGCCCATCGATGCCGTGCCGGATATTACCGACAACCAGGTGCAGGTGATCACCGTTACGCCCGCACTTGGTGCGCCGGACGTGGAACGCCTGATCACCTTCCCCATCGAGCAGGCCTGCAGCAATATTCCCGGTCTGAAAGAAATCCGGAGTTTTTCGCGTTTCGGGCTCTCGCTGGTTACCATCGTATTCAACGACGCCACCAATGTGTACTGGGCGCGGCAGCAGATCAGTGAGCGCCTGCAGCAGGTGCAAACCCAGATCCCGGCCGGTATCGGAACGCCCGGACTGGCGCCGGTGACCACCGGACTTGGCGAAATCTTTCAGTACGTCGTCAAGCCCAAACCCGGGTACGAAAGCCGGTACAATGCCATGGAACTGCGCACCATCCAGGACTGGATCGTACGGCGGCAGTTGCTCGGCACGCCCGGCGTGGCCGACGTCAGCAGTTTTGGCGGCGAACTGAAACAATACGAGGTGGCGGTGCACCCCAACCGGCTTCAGGCTTTCGGGCTCACGGTAGCCGACCTCTTCGACGCCCTCGAAAGCAACAACCAGAATACCGGCGGGGCCTATATTGAAAAAGGCCCGACCGTTTTGTTTATCCGAAGCGAAGGACTGGCGGAAAGCCTGGACGACCTGCGCTCGATCGTGTTGCGCACCATGCCGGACGGCACGCCTATCCTCGTGCGCGATGTGGCGGAGGTCCGTTTCGCCGCCGCCACCCGCTATGGCGCCGTTTGTTACAATGACCAGGGAGAAGTGGCTGCCGCCGTGGTGATGATGCTCAAGGGGGAAAACTCCTCGGCGGTGATCAAGCGGGTGAAGGAAAAGATCGGGCAGATCCGGAAAACCCTCCCTGAAGGTGTGGAGATCGAACCTTTCCTCGACCGGACCAAAATGGTGAACAATGCCATTTCCACCGTGGAACGCAACCTTATTGAAGGCGCCCTGATCGTCATCCTGGTGCTTATTTTCTTCCTCGGCAATATCCGAGCCGGTCTGGTCGTCGCATCGGTGATCCCGTTGTCCATGCTGTTTGCCATCAGCATGATGAACCTCTTCGGCGTCAGCGGCAACCTCATGAGCCTGGGCGCTATCGACTTCGGCCTTATCGTGGACGGGGCCGTGATCATCGTGGAAGCCGTCATGCACCGGCTTACGCACTCCAAGCACTTTGTCCATATCGACCGCATCACGCAGGCGGAGATGGATACCGAGGTGCAGGGATCGGCCGGGCGCATGATGAACGCCGCGGCCTTCGGCCAGATCATTATCCTGATCGTGTATCTGCCGATCCTGGCCCTGCAGGGTATCGAAGGGAAAATGTTCCGGCCCATGGCGCAGACCGTATCGTTTGCCGTACTGGGCGCGCTGCTGCTCTCCATCACCTACGTGCCGATGATCAGTTCGATCCTGCTGAGTAAAAAAATCGGCCACCAGCCCGGCTGGACCGACCGGATCATGTTCAGCCTGGAGCGCTGGTACCAGCACGTACTCGACCGGCTGTTGCATTTTCCAAAGACTATTGTAGCCGTTTCCGTAACCTTGTTTGCCGGCTCTATACTGCTGCTGAGCAGTCTCGGCGGCGAATTCATCCCCGAACTCGAAGAAGGCGACTTCGCCGTGGATACCCGGGTGCTCACCGGCAGCAGTCTGACAACCACCATCGAGGCCACCCAAAAAACCGCCCGCATCCTGCTCGACAGTTTCCCCGAGGTGTTAAAAGTGGTCACCAAGATTGGTTCCGGCGAGATCCCTACCGATCCCATGCCGATCGAGGCTTCGGATATGATGGTGATCCTGAAACCCAAGAAAGACTGGACTTCCGCCAAATCTTTTGATGAACTGGCGGAAAAAATGGGCAATAAACTGCAGGCGATCCCCGGCGTCACCGCCGGCTTTCAGTATCCTGTGCAGATGCGTTTTAACGAGCTCATGACCGGCGCCCGGCAGGATGTGGTGTGCAAGATCTTCGGTGAAAACCTGGACACCCTGGCGGCCTATTCCAAGCGCCTGGGCGATGTGATCAATACCGTGGACGGCGCCCGCGATCTTTACGTGGAACCCGTGACCGGCATGCCGCAAATCGTGATCGATTACAACCGGGCCGCCATGGCCAAATACGGGCTCCACATCCGCGACGTCAACCGCGTGGTCAACACCGCATTTGCCGGCGAAAGCGCAGGACTGGTTTTTGAGGGCGAACGCCGCTTCGATCTGGTGCTCCGCATGACCCCAGCAGACCGCCGGGATTTGCGCGACGTGCAAAACCTGCTGATCCCAACCCCGCAGGGCGTACAGATCCCCCTGGCGCAGGTAGCAAGCGTAGCGATACAGGACGGCCCCAACCAGATCCAGCGCGAAGACGCCAAACGGCGGATCGTGGTGGGATTCAACGTGCGCGGCCGCGATGTACAGAGTATCGTCAATGAACTGCAAGGCAAGGTGGAGGCCAAGATCAAATTCCCGCCCGGCTATTACATAACCTATGGCGGCGCCTTCGAGAATCTGCAGGAGGCCAAGGAACGGCTCGCCATTGCCGTACCGGTTGCCCTGCTCCTGATTTTCCTGCTGTTGTATTTCGCCTTCAACTCGATCAAGTACGGACTGCTCATTTACTCGGCTATCCCGCTGTCGGCAATCGGAGGCGTGTTGTCCTTGTGGTTGCGCGACATGCCGTTCAGTATTTCAGCGGGCGTGGGCTTTATCGCCTTGTTCGGCATTTCGGTGCTGAACGGGATCGTGCTTATTGCCGAATTCAACCGCCTGCACCTGGAGGGCATGGACGATGTGCGCCGCATTGTTTTGCAGGGGACGAAGATCCGCCTGCGACCGGTGCTTATGACGGCCTCCGTCGCCTCGCTGGGCTTCTTGCCCATGGCGCTCAGCACGGGCGCCGGCGCCGAGGTGCAGCGCCCCCTGGCCACCGTGGTCATCGGGGGGCTGGTCAGTTCGACTATCCTGACCCTGGTGGTATTGCCGGTGCTGTATATCCTGTTCGAGCATTTCAGCAAGCGGCGCAAACAACGCAAGCACCGCCACCGCAAGGGGCATACCCCGCCTGCAGCGCCGTTCCTGTTATTCGCCTTCCTGGCCGTTCAACAGACCTGGGCGCAACCGGGCATCAGTCTGGAACAGGCGCTCAGCCAGGCGCAAGCCAGCAATCTTTCGCTGCAAACTGCCCGGGTTGGCGTGGAATACGCCGATAAACGCCGCGGCACCGCCCGCGAGTGGGCGCCCACGGCGTTCAACGTCGAGCTGGGCCAAATGAACACGGCCCTGTTCGACACCCGCTTCGCCGTGAACCAGACGATCCAGTTGCCGGCCGTGTACCGGCGCCGGGAGGAGGCCTTGCAACAGAGCTGGCAACTGAGCCAAACGGAGCTGCACATACAGGAACAGGAACTGGCCTGGCGGGTAAAATCGCTGTTTTACGCCTGGATCACCGGCATGGAAAACCGCCGGCTCCTGCTGGAGACCGATAGCCTGTACGCCGTTTTTGTGCAAAAAGCCGATCTGCGCCTGCGCAGCGGCGAAACCAATGCCCTGGAGAAAAACGCCGCGGAAACACAACGCCTGCTGATTCGCCAGCAACTGGACCGCCTCGATACGGACCTGCAGCAAACCCGTGCGCAACTCGGCGTTTTACTGAACGCCGAGACCCCGCCGGAACCGACCAGGAGCCCCATCCGCTATGTACTTCCGGAACTCCCCGATCCCGAGCGGCTGAACCAGCACCCGGCCTTGCAGGCGCAGCAACAACAGATCAATCTGGCGGCTGCGAACCAACAAGTTGAGCAAAGCAGGTTACTGCCCTCCTTCTCCCTGGGTTACAGCAACCAGTCCATTATCGGCTGGCAACAGCAGAAGTCCGGCGCCGAGGTGTACTACGATGCCGGCAAACGCTTTTCCGCCGTATCCATCGGCGTACAGGCGCCGCTCATCACCCGGGCGCAAAAGAATCAGGTTGCCGCCGCCGGCATCCTTCAGCAACAGGAGACGGCGCGACTCCAGGCGCTCAACCAGTCGCTGCAACAGGAATACCGGCAGGCGCTGGCCCGCTACCGGCAGCTGGACGCCCAGGTACAGCAATACGAGTCTGCCCTGCTGCCCAACGCCGCCGGACTGCTCGCTACCGCCGGCCGGCAATTGCAGGTCGGGGAGATCAACTATGTCGAGTGGCTGTTGCTGACCCGGCAAGCCCTCGACATCCGGCAGGGATACCTCGACACCGTACAGGCCTGCAATGAAGCGGCCTTTACCCTGGAATACCTTTTATCAAAATAACCAAGGTGCATTGCACTAAATTAAAAAAAGACATGAAGAAAAATATATGGATCGCAGCTCTGGGCCTCTTTATCGCCAGCTGTGGAAATGCCCCCCAAACAATGGAAACCGCCGAAGCCGCTGCAACGGAAACACTGGTCCAACTTTCCCCGGAACAGCGGCAAAATGCCGGCATCGAAACCGGAATGCCGGAACACCGGCCCATGCGCAGCACCCTGCGCGTCAACGGCACAGTGGACGTGCCGCCGCAGAGCCTGGTGTCGGTCAGCTTCCCGCTGGGCGGGTACCTGCAGTCCACCAAACTGCTGCCCGGCATGCACGTGCGCAAGGGCGAGACGCTCGCCGTCCTGGAAGATCCGCAGTACATCCAGCTGCAGCAGGACTACCTGATCGGCAAGGCCAAATTGACGTATGCGGAGGCGGAGTTTCAGCGTCAGCAAACGCTGCAAGAAGGGCAGGCCGGCAGCGCCAAGGCGCTCCAGCAGGCGCAAGCCGAATACACGGCCCAAAAGGTGCTGGTGAAAGCCCTGGGGGAAAAACTCCTCCTCATCGGCCTCGACCCCAAGAACCTGGATGAGCAAAACCTGTCGCGCAGTGTGCGGGTCCCATCTCCTATCGACGGGTTTGTCAGCGTCGTAAACGTCAATATCGGGAAATACGTCACGCCTACGGATGTCCTGTTTGAACTCGTAAATCCTTCGGACATCCACCTCAACCTGAAGGTGTTTGAAAAAGACGTGCCGGCGCTCCGGATCGGCCAGCGCATCAATGCCTACACCAACGACCGGCCGCAGGACGCCCATCCCGGCGAGATCATCCTGATCGGGCGCAGCGTGGGTCCGGAGCGGGCTGTGGAGGTGCATTGCCATTTTGAAAAATACGATCCCAAATTATTTCCCGGTATGTACATGAATGCCGAGGTGGAAGTAACGGAGCAGCAGGCCCTGGCCGTGCCGGAAAGTGCAGTAGTACGCTGGGAAAACCGCCATTTCGTTTTTGCCGATCGCGGCGACGCCGGGTTTGAAATGCTGGAGGTGGAACCCGGCGCCACGACCGACGGGTATATACAGATCCTGCCGGTGGGCAACCCGGATCTCGGCCAAACCAGGCTGGTTCTGAAAAACGCCTATGCGATTTTGATGAAAATGAAAAATACGGAAGAGGAATAACACGGCCTGAAAACAGGAACGATCCTGAATTTTGGGAAACTCGCGTTTTGGATGTTGGCATTCTTTACATTTGCCTTCCGGCGCCGCATTACGGTTTTGCCCGGGTGCGGCGCCGGTCATTTATTTTATTCATTTAAACACTATTGCTATGAAACAAATGAACCTGCTCCTCGGACTACTCGTATTTTTTGCCGGCAGCACCCTCCTGCAGGGCCAGTCGGCAGTATCCCTTCGCCGGCACATGCAAAAGCCGGCAAGCCCGGCCAGCCTGCTGCTGCCTGTTTTGCGCCAGCCGGCGTTTACCGGGCTGGAAACACTTCAACCATCGGTACCGCCTGCCGCAACGATGCTGCGGAGCGGCCTGACGGAGGAAATTCCGGGCATTACGCCATACGATGTACAGTCCAACGGCACCGAATCGGCACGCCTGCACGTCTGGCCCGGCGGCGAGGTGACCGCCGCCTGGCTGTTTTCCAATCAGGCTGACGGCAGCGGCTGGCCCGACCGCGGCACGGGCTACAACAAGCGCAGCAACTGGTTGAACCAGATACAACCCGGCAGCCGCCTGGAAGCCAACAACCTGCGCACCGGTTACCCCAATTATGTCGTCACGGAAGACGGCACCGAGTTTATCGTCGCCCACCGCTCCAAACCCGGCGGCGGATTCCTGCTGCATACCCTGCGCCGCGCTGCCGGCCAGAGCAACTGGACGGAAGCCGACATCCCGACCAGTGTGCCCAAGGGCGAACTCTGGAGCAAAGCCGCCGTGGACGGCAACACCATCCACGTACTGGCGATCACTTCGCCGGTCGGCGGCGCTACCTTCGGCGATGTCTATCGCGGTGTGGACGGCCACGTGCTCTACTGGCGCTCCAAGGATGCCGGTGCAACCTGGGATATTGTCGATGGCGTGATTCCGGGACTCGACAGCACCAACTTTGCCCAACTAAGTGCGGAAAAATACTGCATCGACGCCCGCAACGGCGTGGTGGCTGTTGGCATCTTCGACAGCTGGAATGACGCAGCGGTGTTCAAATCGGAGAACGGTGGCGATACCTGGGGCGACCCCACGTTGATCTGGGATTTTCCGCTGGATAAATATGTCACCGATAAGGGTTATACCGTGGACGACCTGGGCGGCGCCGACCCCAATGCTCCAAATGAGCTGGCTATTTTCACGACCGACGGTTCCGCTTCCATCCTGGTCGATGTGCTGGGCCTGGTGCATATCTGGGTAGGAGAAACCTATGTACAGGACGACGTGCTTACCGATGGTGGAACCAGTTATTACCCCGGCATCAACGGCATGATCTACTGGGATGAACTGCAGCCCGACTCCCTGTACGAGATCACCTACGCCCGGGATTACAACAGCAACGACACCCTGGACTTCACGGGCGTGATCGGCTACGGCACGGGTCTTTCCAGCATGCCGGCGACCGCTTCCGACGATGCAGGCAACCTTTACCTGGCCTATTCGGCCGGCGTGGAAAATCTGGCCGATTTCAACAGCAACAACTTCCGGCATATTTACACCATGAAATCGCCCGACCTGGGCCGGACCTGGACCGAACCCGTGGATGTATTTTATCTCGCTGCCGCCGGCGCAGATTCCATTATTGCCGACCTGAGCGAAGGCGTATGGCCGATGGCCTACAAGCAGGCGCAGGATAAATTCCACTTTATTTATCAGCGCGACTTTGCCCCTGGTTCCTCCGTGCTGCAAGCCGATAATCAGGACGGACTGTCCGATATTATTTATCTGGCGGACCAGGATATCGTACGTACACACACCATGGCAATCCCGGCTATCGACTTTGCCGTGTATCCCAACCCGGCCGGCGCACGCACACAAATTGCTTTTGATCTGCCCGAAAAAGCAGCCACTTCCGTGGCCCTCTACGATCCCACCGGCAAACTGCTGCGCAGCATCCCGCAAGCCGTACTACCCGCCGGCCGGCATGTGCTGAATCTCGAGCTTGCCGGCGTTCCGGAAGGCCTGTACTTTGTCCGCCTGCAAAGCGGAAATGCTGCCGCTGTGCGGAAACTGGTGGTACGTTAAAGAATTGCAGGTTTCTGGTTAGCGGGTTACTGGTTAGAAGGTTAGAAGGTTTCTGGTTGCACTTTCAGGGTAGTTCCCGTTAAC
>CAYVDV010000041.1:0-18696 GCA_964450465.1 uncultured Saprospiraceae bacterium | reverse complement strand
GTATAGTTGATCACATCGCCGGCGTTCAGTTTGTTGTCCGGGCCAAGATCCAGGATATCCGTTTTGGTAACGCTCAATTCCGGAGCAAGCGGGGCTACCGATACGCCGTCGCCGTCGTCTTCATCGCCCGGGTCATCTTCTACCAGGGTATTATTGTTGGTATCCACACCATTATTCGGCGTGGAGTCCGCGTCCTGGCCGGTTGCTGCCGTTACCTCGGCCAGTACAAGATAGTTACCGGTGGGGTTGACGGTAGCGGTGATTTGCAGGGTTGTGGAGGCTCCGCCATTCAGCGTGCCGATGGTCCATATCCCGGTGTTATCATCATAGGCGCCGCCGCCGTTATCGCTGAGATAGGTATAACCGCTGGGCAGCAGACTGGTGACCGCCACATTCGTGGCCGGATCAGATCCGGCTGCATTATCCACCGTAATCGTGAAAACCACGGTACCATTTACAACAGGGGTCGGGTTATCCACGGAAATATCCAGCGCGAGGTCAATGCAACGGATAGAAATACACTGTGTAGGGTTGGGCGCACCATAAGGCGGGGTTCCGGGGCCGGTGTACTGCCAGTTGAATTGCACCACATTTTCCGTGGAGGGTATCGAGCTATTGGGGTTGTTGGGGTCTGCCGGGTTGGCCAGGGTGATCACGACCCCGTCGTCGCCGGTCAGAAAACCGCCATTGGCCGGGTTCTGTTCGAGGTCCCAAACTACACTGGGGCAAAACTGATCCAGGTTTACATTGGGATCATCCACGTGAAAGCAAACAGTGAACAGCTTGGTCCAGCCAGTCGGTGACGAGACGAAGATCGGCGGAGCGCCATAGTTCACAAGTTGTATGGCGCCGTTGACAAATTCTGCCGCACCACCAAAGTTAAAAAATGCCGGGCCGGCAGTAGGGCTGGTAGCAATAACCGGCGGGTTTGGGGCAACAGCCCCGTAACCACCCTGAAAATTGCGAAAATCGACCAGTTCCAGGATGTTATCGTCATAGAAGAAACGAACATTCATTCCGAGAACTTTCTGGCCGGCTGTATTGGATTGAAATTCCACATCCAGACAGTATTCGTCGGTTGCGCAATTGTATTGGGGGTTGGCAAAGCGCACCGTTACAACGGGCGTTTGCGCGGATAGCGTCGTTCCCGCTACAGATAATAACAGCAGGACGAACAAGACAAGCCTCGCCATGAATCCGGTCTTTGCGAAGGTATTCCGTGCGAGCAAGGATATATACGGTACCATTTCTTTATCTTTTATAATGAGAAAAGGGATAGTTGAATTGGGGAGTACGCATACGTTCCTTAGCGGTCAACCACCGTCATTTTAAGTACCGGAGAGGTATATTCGGCAGTTTCCAGGCGATAGAACAGTACACTTCCCTGCGTGGGCCAGACGCTGCGTTCGATTTTTTCCGCATTCTGGCCGGCCTTGTAATCTCCTTGAATCGTATGGATCACCCTTCCCGTAACATCACAGAAAACCAGGCGGGCTTGCTGTGCGCTGGGCAGAACGAATTCAATAATGGTATTGTCGGCAAAGGGGTTAGGATAGTTTTGGTACAAGGTGTATCCCTGGTGATTGGTCACCTCATTGCTGGAACTTACTACGCCCCCGATAGAGAAGCAGTCTGCATTCAGCGGGTGGCCGAAGGGCATATGGTCGGTATTGGTGTACTCCCAGTTGAACGGCAACACAGCAACATTTGCCGGCGCCGAAACCTCCCGGGTTTTGGGATCCTTTTCCACCACCGTCACCGTCAGGCCGTTATCGCCGGCGAAAAATCCGCCCTTTTCAGCAGCAGCCTGCAAATCCCAGATCAGGTTCGGACAGATCCGGCTGCCGTCGGGGATCGATTTCGGTACGCTGAAGTTAAGTTTTCCGATTTTGGTCCATTGGTTGGCCAGGATTTCCAGCGGAGCATCCTCTTTCGTCAACTGGATGGCGCCGTTGATATAGGCAGCGGATTCCTCCAGATTAAACATGGCGGAGCCGCTGGCGGCATTGCCTTTGAAGGCTTGCGGAGGAGCGCCCAGCGTCTGGTAGCTGGGATGCAGGTCGCTTATGGAGACGAACTCCAGATCGGCTGCATCATAGAAAAAGCGCAGGTTCATGCCGAAAAGCTGCTGGGCGGTGCCCTCCGACATCATTTCAATATCGATGGAATAGGTCCTGGCTGCTGCATTGAACTGTGCATGCGCAAAACGGGTGGAAAGTTGTGCAGAAGCAGACTTCTGCGCGAAAGCAATCGTACTGATACCGGAGAGCAGGCAAAAAGCAAGCAGCACGTTGCGTTTTAAGGTGACTTTCAGAATATTCATTTTTTTAATTTTTTATTTGTTACCAAAAAGATTCTGTGGTGAAAGTCTGGCGAAAGCCTTTGTCCCGGTGATGTGGCGGTGGTTGAGCGGGCGATTATTTTTCCCGCCCAACCACACCGGCCAACATCTGTCGAGGCATTAGATTTTCAACTGATTTACCATTAATTCCGCGGCACGCTGGTGAACTTGCCGTTGTTGATCTCCCATGCCCGGCGATCGTTAAAGTTGGTGTCGCCGTTCAGGTTGTAGTCTCCAATCCGGTACTGACCCACATCGCCGTTTTCACCTTCCCAGAAGGTACGGTCGCCGAAGTTGATATCGGTGTCGGACATCGTCGTTTGTGTCTGGTCGCCATTACCTGCATACATCGCGAAGACGCCCGGCAGGATCTGTTTTTGACCGGCAAAAATTCCGAAGAGGAACGGATCATCGATATAACTCTGTTGGGTCCGGAAGTCGTAGGTAATCTTGTTATTCACGATCGAAATGGGCTCGTGCGACATGACGATCAGGTGGTTGCGGTGTTCGATCACCAGATAATAGTTCTGGAGTTGATCGATATCGCAGCACGCGAACTGATCTACAAATTCAATATGCCCATCCGAGTGCAGGAGCGCCGCGGCCTGGCAAACAGGTCCGCCGGTGCCCGCCGGGTTGTCGCGCAGGGATACCAGTACCCAATCCACTACCGTAGATGGATAATTGGCATCCGCGAAGTTCAGGTCATTGCCGGAATCGAAGCCCGCACCTTCCGTACCCATGTAGTTCCAGGGTGCGATGTTGTAAGGCTGGCCTGCCGGCGTGTAATTCAAAGTCAGGAAGAAAGGATCCTGATACACTTGCCCCGGAAGTATGCGCAGGTTGTTCAGATCAGTCCGCATCGGCAACGCATAATTCTGCGAACCGTCGGGCAAGATAGCTGCACCTTCGAGATAGACCCAGGCTTCGATATCAACACAAGGCGCCGCAATCACCGTAATGACAACCAGGGCTGTATCGCAGTCTCCGTTGGCGTCGCAGATCTGGTACACAATCGTATCCTGGCCGCTAAAGTTTGGATCAGGCGTGTAGTCGACCGAGTCGTCCGTCGGGTCGTCCGGTGTGCCGCCGTCGTTTACCGAGCTGGTGCCGTTGCCGGCCGGTCCGGTAATGGTGATTGCGCAATTCACACAGGGGCCGTCGCCTCCGAAGTCGTCGTTTGTCAGTACCGGAAGGTTAGTAAGCGGATCGCCTTCATTCAATGTTGCGGTGTCGCTGTTTGCTACAGGAAGATCATTGACCGGTATCACATTGATGATGACCAGGGCGGTGTCACAAAGCACCGGTACTCCGGTATCGCACACGGAGTAGGTAAGCGTATCCGGACCATTGTAGTTGGGATCCGGTGTGTAAGTGATCGAACCATCGGGGTTCACCGAGGCGGTACCGTGGTCCGGGCCGTCGGTGACCGTCACTGTGGCCGGGTCAATATTATCGTCCGGATCGGTATCATTGCCCAGCACCGGTATGCTCACCGGCGTATCTTCCGGTGTTACGGTATAATCATCGTACGCAATCGGCGGATCGTTTGCAGGCAGGACCGACAAGTAGATCTGTGCAACGGCACATTCCGGTGGCAACGGTGTACCGTCGTCGCATACCGAATAACTGATGGGCACTACCGTACCATTGAAATTCGGCTCCGGTGTAAAGGTTACGTCCCCGTTCGACAGGTTAACGGTAAAGATACCCTGACCCGGTATGGTAAAGGAGGTCTGTTGACCCGGCGTTACCGGATCCAGGTCAATGGTGCCGGGATCGACATTACCGTCAATATCGCTGTCGTTCGTAAGGATGTTAAACGTTGTTGGCGTATCCTCATTGGTGTTGGCGTAGTCGTCCTGCACCACTGGCGGATCGTTCACGGGCGTTACCGTCACATAGATCGCAGCTGTATCGCACTGTGCAGGCAGCGGCGTACCGGTATCGCACACTTCGTAAGCGATCGGATCTACCGTCCCGCTAAACTCAGGCGAAGGCGTAAAGGTCACTTCGCCCGTCAGAACGTTCGCCGTAAATACCCCTTGACCGGGTATCGCGTATGTGAGTTGCTGACCCGGGGTCCAGGGATCCAGGTCAATGGTCGTCAAGTCGATCGAGCCGTCCGTATCGGTGTCATTGTTCGTGATGTTGAATGTCACCGGCGTATCTTCCGACGTGGTTGCCTCGTTGAAGACTGCTACCGGCGGATCGTTATCCGGCGTAACGGTTACATAAATCTGGGCCTCACCGCACTGTACAGGCAACGGCGTACCGTCGTCGCACACGGTGTAGCTGATCGGCGTCACGGTGCCGCTGAAGTTCGGCGCTGGCGTAAAGGTCACGTCGCCAGTCATCAAATCCACGATAAAGATACCCTGACTGGGCACTGTGAACGAGGTTTGCTGACCAGGCGTCAGCGGATCCAGGTCAATAGTGCCCGGATCGATGTTGCCGTCCGGATCGCTGTCGTTGGCGATAATGTTAAACGTCACCGGTGTGTCTTCAGGCGTCGCTGCATAGTTATCCAATACGAGCGGGGGATCGTTAAGCGGCAGAACGTCAATGATGACGTACGCTGTGTCGCACAGGCCGCCAGCGTCGCAAACCTTGTACTGGATAGTATCCGGGCCATTGTAGTTTGGATCCGGGGTGTAGGTGATACAGCCGGTTGTCGGGTTCAGCGTCGCGGAACCGTGATTGGCCGGGTCGATGATCATTACCCCGCTACCAGCCAATGGGCCATCCACGTCCGAATCATTGTTCAGCACACAGACCGTCACCGGCAAGTCTTCCGGAGTAGTCACCGGATCGTCGTTTGCTACCGGCGGGTCGTTCACCGGCGTTATGCTGATGTTTACAACAGCCAGATCGCAGTCGCCGTTGGCATCACAAATACGGTAGGTAAACTGGTCCGGGCCGTTGTAATTCGCATTCGGTGTATAGGTAAATGAGTCATCAGTCGGGTCGTTCGGCGTGCCACCGTCGTTTAGCGTTACTGTGCCGTGCAGCGGCGGGGCTACCATGGAAATCGCGCCCACAGACGGACCGTCGCCGCCGAAGCTGTCGTTTGTCAACACTGAGATCGTAACCGGGGTATCTTCTGCCGTCGTAGCGTTGTCGTTGTTGGCCACCGGCAGGTCATTGACCGGCGTCACCGTAATAAGCACATAGGCGGTATCACACAAACCGCCGGTGTCACATACTTTGTACCGAATCGTATCCGGACCATTGTAGTTCGGATCCGGCGTGTACGTAATACATCCTGTCGACGGATTCAGTACACCTGTGCCATGGCCGGCCGGCTCGATAATCATGACCCCGCTACCGGTCAGGACATTGTCGACATCTGTATCGTTGGTCAATACACATATTACTACAGGTATGTCTTCCGGTGTCGTCACAGGATCATCGTTCGCCAAAGGCGGGTCATTTACCGGGGTGATCGTTACGCGCACCAATGCGAGGTCACAGTCACCGTTTAAGTCGCATATTTCATAGTTAAACTGGTCAACACCCGTAAAATTCAGAGCAGGGGTATAGACGATCTTGTCGTCTGTCGGGTCTGAAGGTGTACCGTTGTCGTCCACTACAGCCGTGCCGTGGCTCGGTGGTGTGAACAAGGTAATCGCTCCCACACCCGGGCCATCGCCACCAAAAGTATCATTGGTCAGCACCAGGATCGTTACGGGCGTATCTTCCGTTGTCGTTGCATTGTCGTTTGCTGCGTTAGGCAGGTCGTTCACCGGCAATACATCAATGATGACATAAGCCGTATCGCACAAACCGGTGCCATCACATATCTTGTACTGAATCGTATCCGGGCCATTGTAATTCGGCGCCGGCGTATAGGTAATACAACCGGTGGATGGGTTCAGGATTGCCGTGCCGTGGTCCGCCGCGTCGATGATCATAACCCCCGAGCCGGACAAAGGACCATCCGGATCATTGTCGTTGGCCAGGACACAGATCGTAACCGGTGTGTCTTCCGGAGTGGTCACAGGATCATCTACGGCTACCGGTGGATCGTTTACCGGCACAATGGTCAGCGTTACGGATGCCAGGTCACAATCGCCGTTGGCGTCACATATCTGGTACAGGAACTGATCCGGGCCATTATAGTTCGGGGCAGGCGTATAGGTAAACGAATCATCCGTCGGGTCGCTTGGCGTGCCATTATCGTTGAGGGTCGCCGTCCCATGCAATGGCGGGCTGAACAAGGTAATCGGACCCGTCGAGGGGCCATCACCGCCGAAAGTATCGTTCGTCAGCACCGGTATATTCACCGGTGTATCTTCCTGCGTGCTTGTCACATCGTTTTTCGCGTCGGGCAAATCATTCACCGGTAATACAGTGATAATTACATACGCAGTGTCGCACAATCCGCCCGCATCACATACCTTATATTGAATCGTATCCGGGCCGTTATAGTTCGGATCCGGTGTGTACGTAATACAGCCGTTAGACGAATTCAGCACACCGGCACCATGGTTGGCCGGATCAATGATCATCACCCCGCTACCCAACAGCGGACCGTCCACATCCGAATCATTGGTCAGCACACAAACCGTTACCGGCGTATCCTCCGGTGTGGTCGCCGGATCATCTGCAGCCACAGGCGGGTCATTTACCGGCGTCACCGTCACATAAATGACAGCCTGATCGCACTGTACGGGCAACGGCGTTCCGTTATCACATACACTATACGAAATAGGCGTCACTGCGCCGTTGAAATTCGGTACCGGCATAAAGGTCACATCGCCAGTACTCAGATTTACCGTGAAGGTTCCCTGGCCAGGCACCGTATATGAAGTCTGCTGACCCGGCAAGCCAGGATTCAGATCTATCGTACCGGGATCTATGACGCCATCCGTATCGGTGTCGTTGACAGTGATGTTAAACGTTACCGGCGTATCTTCCGGTGTGGTTGCATTATCGTCGTTAGCGACCGGGGGGTCGTTGACCGGCGTCACTGTAATGAGCACATAGGCCGTGTCGCAAAGGCCGCCGGCATCGCATACCTTGTATTGCAGGGTATCCGGACCAGTGTAGTTTGGATCAGGTGAGTAGGTGATACAACCTGTTGCCGGATTCAGGGTGGCTGAACCATGATTGGCCGGGGCGATGATCATCACCCCACTGCCGGACAACGGGCCGTCCACGTCGGAGTCGTTGTTCAGTACGCAAACCGTTACCGGCGTATCTTCCGGCGTTATCACCGGGTCGTCGTTGGCCACAGGCGGGTCATTCACCGGCGCCACTGAAATGTTCACCACAGCTATATCGCAATCGCCATTGGCATCGCAAATCTGGTAGGTAAACTGATCCGGGCCGGTATAATTCGCATTAGGCGTGTAGGTAATATAATCATCCGTCGGGTCAGTTGGCGTGCCGTTTGTATTTACAACAGCAGTTCCGTTCGACGGGCTGGTAAAGACATTGATTTGACCTGCATTCGGACCGTCGCCGCCAAAGGTATCGTTGGTCAACACAGGTACATTTACCGGGGTATCTTCCGGTGTAGCCGCCATATCATTCACGGCATCGGGAAGGTCATTTACCGGAATAATATTAATGGTCACGTATGCCGTATCGCACAACACCGGTGTGCCGGTATCGCAAATCTTGTAATATAAGGTGTCGGGACCGTTATAATTCGGCGCAGGGGTGTACGTAACACAACCCGTAACCGGATTCACGGCAGCACTGCCGTGGTTCGGCGCGTCGATTATCATAACCGTCGTCACATCGAGATTACCGTCAGGATCGGTATCATTGGTTGCAACGCACACGGTTACGGGAGTATCCTCCGGTGTGGTTGCATTGTCATTATTGGCTACCGGCGGATCGTTAACAGGAATAACCGTTACGTAAATGATGGCCTGATCACATTGCACCGGCAGTGGTGTGCCATTGTCGCAAACGCTGTACGGAACTGGCGTAACCATCCCGTTAAAGTTGGCAACAGGGGTAAACGTTACATCTCCATTGCCCAGGTTCACGATGAACGTTCCCTCGCCGGGCACCGTGTACGAGGTCTGCTGCCCCGGTAGAGCCGGATTCAGGTCGATCGTACCCGGATCTATCGCACCGTCGGTATCGGTGTCATTCGACGTAATATTGAATGTCACCGGCGTATCTTCCGGCGTCGTCGCATTGTCATCGTTGGCAACCGGCGGGTCGTTCAGCGGCGTCACCGTAATGAGCACGTAAGCCGTGTCGCAAAGACCGCCAGCATCACACACCTTATACCGGATGGTGTCCGGACCGTTATAGTTCGGATCCGGCGTGTACGTAATACATCCTGTTGACGGATTCAGTACGCCTGTGCCATGGCCGGCCGGATCGATGATCATTACTCCGTTACCGGACAGCGGGCCGTCCACATCGAAGTCATTGTCCAATACGCAAACCGTTACCGGTGTGTCTTCCGGTGTTGTTACAGGATCGTCTACCGCCACGGGCGGGTCGTTTACCGGATTGATGACAAGCGTAACCACCGCTACATCACAGTCGCCGTTACTATCGCAGATCTGGTAAGTAAACTGATCCGGACCGTTGTAGTTTGACACAGGGGTGTAGGTAATATTGTCGTCCGTCGGATCAGTAGGCGTACCATTCGTGTTCACCACAACCGTACCGTGCAGCGGATTGGTAAATACGGCTATCGGACCTGCATTCGGGCCGTCGCCGCCAAAAGTATCGTTGCTGAGCACCGGTATGATCACCGGCGTATCTTCATTGGTCAAAACCAGATCATTGACTGCATCGGGCAAATCATTGACCGGACCGACTTCAATGAACACATAAGCCGTGTCGCAAAGGCCATCCGAGTCGCAGATCTTATACCGCAGGGTATCGGGACCATTATAGTTCAGGTCTGGCGTATAGGTGATGCAGCCGGTTGTCGTGTTCAGGGTGGCGGTACCGTGGTCGGGCGTTTCGATAATCATAACACCAGAGCCGGAGAGCGGGCCATCCACGTCGGTATCATTGTTCAGCACACACACGGTCACCGGAGTATCCTCTGGTGTGGTGGCATTATCGTCAACGGCTACCGGCGGGTCATTCACCGGCGTCACTGTCACATAAATAATTGCCTGGTCGCATTGTGCAGGCAACGGAGTGCCGTTATCACAAACATTGTACGCAACCGGCGTCACTGCGCCGTTGAAATTAGCCACCGGCGTGAACGTTACGTCGCCTGTTCCCAGGTTCACGGTAAAGGTTCCCTGGCCAGGCACCGTGTACGCAGTCTGCTGCCCGGGCAGAGCCGGGTTCAGATCGACTGTAGCCGGATTAATGGCGCCGTCGGTGTCGATATCATTCGAGGTGATGTTAAACGTTACCGGCGTATCTTCCGGCGTCGTCGCATAGTCGTCATTGGCCATCGGCGGGTCATTCGCCGGCGTCACATTCAGCACCACCAGAGCGGTATCGCAATACACCGGCAAGCCGGTATCGCAAACCTGGTAAACCAGGGTATCCGGCCCATTGTAGTTCGGGTCCGGCGTGTATGTAATCGAACCGTTGGGGTTCACCGTAGCCGTGCCGTGATCAGGTGCATCCGTGACAGTCACCGTCGTCGGGTCGAGGTTATTGTCCGGATCGGTATCATTATTCAGTACCGGGATCGTCACCGGAGTATCTTCCGGTGTGGTGGCGTTGTCGTGGTTGGCAAGCGGCGGATCATTGACCGGATTGATTGTCAGACTCACTACAGCCACATCACAATCGCCATTGGCATCGCAGATCTGGTAAGTAAACTGATCCGGGCCGTTATAGTTCGGGTTCGGCGTGTAGGTGATAAAATCATCCGTCGGATCGGTTGGCGTGCCATTGTTGTTCACCACTGCAGTGCCATTCGAAGGGTTGGTAAAGACACTGATGGTTCCGGTGTTTGGGCCGTCGCCGCCGAAACTGTCGTTTGTCAGCACCGGCACGATCACCGGCGTATCCTCGTTTGTCACAGACACATCATTTACAGCATCCGGGAGGTCGTTGACCGGCGTCACACTGATCACCACCAAGGCAGTATCGCAGTAGACCGGCATGCCGGTGTCGCATACATTATAAATAAGCGTATCGGGTCCATTATAGTTCGGGTCCGGCGTGTATGTGATCGAACCATCCGGATTAACCGCGGCTGTGCCGTGGTTCGGAGGATCGGTTACTGCCACGGAGGTTGGATCGATATTGTTGTCCGGGTCTGTATCGTTGTTCAATACCGGTATTGTTACCGGGGTGTCTTCCGGCGTAGTGACCATGTCTTTATTGGCCACGGGCGGATCGTTGACCGGATTGATTGCAATATCAACCACCGCTACATCGCAGTCGCCGTTCGCGTCGCAGATTTGATAGGTAAGTTGATCCGGACCATTGTAATTCGGCGCAGGTGTATAGGTAATGTAGTCGTCTGTCGGATCGGCCGGCGTACCGTTGGTATTCACCACAGCCGTGCCATGCAGCGGATTAGTGAACACTGTGATGGCGCCCGTCGATGGGCCGTCACCACCAAAAGTATCGTTGGTCAGCACCGGTACATTCACCGGAGTGTCTTCGTTGGTCGTCGTCACATCGTTCACGGCATCAGGCAAGTCATTGATAGGCCCGACTTCGATGAAGACGTAAGCAGTATCACAGTACACAGGCGAACCGGTATCACAGATTTTATACCGCATGGTATCCGGGCCGAAATAGTTCGGGTTTGGCGTATAGGTAACGCAGCCAGTTACCGGATTCAGTGTATAGGTACCATGCGAGGGCCCGTCAAGCACCATGACGCCGGAGCCGCTGATGTTGCCATCGGGGTCGGTGTCGTTGTCCAGCACGCAGATAGCAACCGGAGTATCTTCCGGCGTGGTAGCATTGTCGTTGTTAGCCAGCGGCGGATCGTTCACCGGCGTCACATTCAGCGTCACCACCGCCAGATCGCAGTCTCCGTTGCTGTCGCAAATCTGATAGGTAAACTGATCCGGGCCATTGTAGTTCAGGTTCGGCGTATAGCTGAATGAATCATCCGTCGGGTCAAAAGGCGTGCCACCATCGTTCAGGGAAGCTGCGCCGTGCAGCGGCGGAGTGATCAGGTTGATCGTACCCGTTGAGGGTCCGTCGCCGCCGAAGTCGTCGTTCACCAGGACATTGACCGGAGTCGGCGTGTCTTCCACTACCGGTACAGGGCCATCATTTATCGCATTTGGCAAATCGTTGACCGGAATAACGGTGATGAGCACATAAGCCGTATCACAGAGCACAGGCATGCCGGAATCGCACACTTTATACCTAATGGTGTCCGGGCCATTGTAATTCGGATCCGGGGTGTAGGTAACACAACCAGTCGTCAGGCTCAGTGTGTAGGTGCCGTGGGATGGGCCATCCAGCACCATAACACCGTTTCCGGCCAGCGGGCCATCCGGATCGGTGTCGTTGGCAAGCACACACACCGTTACGGGCGTATCCTCCGGCGTTGTGACCGGATCGTCTACCGCCACCGGCGGGTCATTCACTGGTGTAACAGTCACATAAATTCCTGCCTGGTCGCATTGTACAGGGAGCGGTGTCCCATCATCACAAACGCTGTAACCGATGGGGTTCACCGTTCCGTTGAAGTTGGGCACAGGCGTAAAGGTCACCACACCGGTGGTCAGGTTAACAGTAAATGTACCCTGAGTAGGTACGGTATAGCTTGTTTGCTGGCCCGGAACTACCAGGTCCAGATCGATCGTACCCGGATCGATATTGCCGTCGCTGTCTGAATCGTTCACAACGATATTGAACGAAACAGGCGTATCTTCCAGCGTGTAGGCGGTATCGTTTACCGCCACCGGAGGATCGTTTACCGGTGAAACAGCAATGAAAACGTAGGCGGTATCGCAGAGGTTTTCCGTATCGCAAATTTTATAGCGAAGGGTATCCGGGCCGTTGTAGTTTGGCGCCGGCGTGTAGGTAATGCACCCGGTTACCGGATTGACGCTGTATGCGCCGTGGTCCGGGTTTTCAATGACCATAACGCTTGCTACATCCAGGTTACCGTCCGGATCACTGTCATTTTGTGGAACGCAGACTGTCACCGGAGTGTCTTCCGGTGTGGTGACGTCGTCGTTTACCGCTACAGGCGGCGAATTCACTGCCGTCACCGTAATCGTCAGCAAGGCCACATCACACAGGTCCAGCGGATCGCAAACCTGATACGGGATAGCGACGATACCGGTAAATCCGTTTACCGGTAAAAAGGTAAAGTCCCCATTATAGGACGGATCCCAGGAAATCAGCCCCTGCGTCAGTGGCGGCGTGGAAAGTGGCAGGAAGGTCAGTTCGCTCAACAAGTTATCGGGGTCAGAATCATTCGGCGCAACCGAACCGCTTACCGGCGTATTTTCTGGCGTGGTATAGTTATCATCCATAGCCACGGGCGGGTTGCAAACAGGTACCGCGATGGTAGCCGATGCCGTAGCAGTGCAAATACCGGCTGTTACCGTTACGGTATAGGTGCCGTTGGAAACACCAAGGATGGCCGCACTGCTGGAGCCGTTCGACCAGCTGTACGAATACGGCGGTAAACCATCGGCAGGTGTAGCGTACACCGCGCCGTCGTTCAGATTACAGGTTTCATTCACTACAAGCAGCGTCACCGTCAATTCCATGACCACAAAACTGGCAGTGGCGGTACAACCGTTTCCATCCGTGATCGTAACGGTATAGGTTCCGCTACCCACGCCAATCAGATCCTGATTGGTAGAGCCGCCGGTCCAAAGATAGGTATACGGCAAGGTGCCACCACTCGGCGAAATATCCACGGATGCATTGGACATCATTGGGCAGTTGGGGATAATGTTACCCGGAATACTGATCGCCGTGGGCTGACCGGTTGTGGCGGAGGCCGTGGCCGTACATAAATTGGCATCGGTTACCGTCACGGTATAGGAGCCCGGGGCCAGGCCGGAAATATCTTCAGAAGACTGGTTATTGGACCAGGTATAACTAAAAGGACCGGTGCCACCAGCTACGGTCAGATTGACACTGCCGTTATTTGCGCCTGCACAGGTACTGTTCAGGGAGAATGTATTCAGGTTAAGTGCAACAGGTTGGGTCACGGTAAAAGACTGAGTGCCTGTGCAACTGTTGGCATCGGTCACCGTAACGATATACGTGCCGGCAACCAGGTTGTTTCGGTCTTCCGTCGTCACCCCACCGCCCCAGTTGTAGCTGTAGGGGCTAGTGCCGCCCATCGCGGTCAGGTTGATGCTGCCCGTTGCCGTACCATTACAGGTTGCCGGCGTAACGAAGCCGGTCAGGCTGAGCGCAGTTGGCTGGTTAATAGTAGCCTGAGTGCTTGCCGTACAGCCTTTGTTGTCGGTGACGGTCACCGTATAGGTGCCGGCAGCCAGCACGGATTGATCCTGCGGGTCAGGCGAGCCGGGCAGGTTGCTCCACGAATAGTTGTAGGCCGGCGAACCACCGGTCACCGTCAGATCAATGGCGCCGGTAGCCGTGCCGTTGCACAATACGTTCGTTACTGAAGTAGAAAGCGCCAGGGCGGCTGCCGGTTGAGTGACCACAGCGGCCGTGGAAATCGTACAGCCATGCGCATCGACGACCGTTACACCATAGGTGCCCGCGGCCAGCCCGCTGACATCTTCCGTCGTGGCGCCGTTCGACCACGAATAGGTAAATGGCGTAGTACCGCCGCTTACGGTAAGGTTGATCGCACCCGTTTGGCTGCCATAACAGTTCACATTGGTCGAACTGGTCGATACCGATAATGCTACCGGTTCTGTAATGGCAGTCGAAGTCGCAGTGATACACCCCTTGGCATCCGTAATCGTCACCGAGTAGGTATTCGGGCCGAGGCCAGTGCGATCCTCTGTCGTCGGGCCATCGCCCCAGTTGTAGCTATATGGAGCGGTGCCACCGGTGACCGTAAGGTTGATCACCCCGTCGGCAGCGCCGTTACAGGAAACATTCAAAACCACGATGGAAGTACCGAGTGCAGCAGCCGGCTGGCTAATGGTAGCACTTGTGGTTACCGGGCAGTTATTGGCATCTGTTACCGTCACGGTATAGATGCCGGCAGGCAGCCCTGTTTGATCCTGTGGATCGGGCGAACCGGGCAGGTTGCTCCAGGCGTAGGTATAGTTCGGAACGCCGCCACTAACCGACAGGTCGATCGCGCCGGTGCTGGCGCCGAAGCAGTTGACGTTTGTAACGGCTTTATTCAGCTGTAAGGCAGCAGGCTGGGTCAGGGTTACGGCGGCTACGCCCTGGCAATTCTCGCCAAGGTCGGTTACCGTTACCTCGTATGCGCCTGCCGTCAACCCGCTCAGGTTTTGGGTTGTAGCGCCATTGGACCACTGGTACTGGAAGGGGCCGGTACCGCCGGTAATAGCGAGCGAAATTGCCCCCGTATTGCCGCCGTTACAAAGTATATTCGTCGGTGTGAGGCTGACCGACAGGCCATCGGTGTTAACAACTGAACCATTAGCCAATACTGTACAACCGTTGTTATCCGTAACCGTGACATTGTACGTGCCGGCACCAATACCGCTCAAATCCTGTGTAGTGACATTGTTCGACCAAGCATAGGCATACGGCATTGTCCCGCCCGAGGGTGTCAGATCGATCGCGCCGTTTTGCATCCCGCAGGTCGCATTGGTCACCGATAGGGAAGCGGATGGGGTGGGATATATGGTGATGCTGACCGAGGCCACATCACTGCATCCGTATTCGTCTGTAACAGTGACGGAATAGGTTCCCGAGTTGGCCACTGAAGTATTGTAGATCACCGGCGCGTCCGTATTTGCGGCGAAACCGTCAGGACCGCTCCATTGATAGTTCATTCCGCCACCGGCCAGCAACTGCAAGTTACCGCCCGCACAAGCCGGCGGCACAAAAGAAGCCGTGGCCGTTACATCGCGGATATATACGATCCGGCACACATTGGCGCTTTCACCGCAAGCATTTATCGAATGGACACAAACCTGGTTCGTACCGGGTGCAGCATTGGTCCAGTCCACTTTAATGACCGAAGTGCCCTGCCCCGAGACAATTACCGCTCCAGGTGGAACCGTCCATACATAGGACGTGACAAAAGGATCGGGATCCACCGAAAACATATCCATGGTTTCAGAGGTACAAACAGTATTGGCAGCGGGATCGCAAACCGGCGGGTTAAGGGTAACTGAGGTCGCTGAGGTACACCCCTTTGAATCCGTTACCGTGACGCCATACGTGTTGGGTTGCAAACCGGAACGGTCTTGCGTATTGGCCGTGCCGGGTATATCGGCCCAGTCATAGGTATAGGGCAAAGTACCGCCACTGACCGACAGATCGATCGAACCGCTGCTGTTGCAGGTTACTTCGGTTACCGAGGTGGATAAGGAAAGCGCAGCCGGCTGTGCGATCGTGTAGGAAAATATTCCGGAACAACCGGCATTATCCGTAATAGTCACGGCATAGGCTCCTGCGGCGAGGCCAATACGGTCTTCGCTGGTGGGGCCGTCCGCCCAGGTAAAGGTGTAAGGGGCTACGCCATTCGTCGGCGTCAGGTTGATAAGACCATCGTTGCCGCCGTAACAGTCCACCGCTTTTACAAAGGCATTGTCTCCGATGACTGCAGCAGAAGCAACCGTGGCCGATGCCGTGGCGGTACAACCATTGATCTGGTCAGTCACTATCACGGTATAGGTACCCGCCGAAAGTCCCGACCGGTCTTCCGTGGTTGGGCCATCGTTCCAGGCATAGGTATAACTGCCCGATCCGGCAGATGCGGTCAGGTTGATGGTTCCGTCATTACCGGCACAGGTAACATTGGTAACGCTTGTGCTCAGCAGCGGGCCGCTTGGCGCTGCAATCACCACTGTTGTCGTACCCACACAGCCGGAATTAGCCGTCACTGTTATGTTATACGTACCGGTGGTCAGGCTGCTGATGACAAGACCGTTTCCTGATCCTGTACCAGCCGGAGCAATGCGGCTCCAGTTGTAGTTATAGGGGCCGCTTCCACCGCTGGCCGTCAGTGTAATGACACCACTGGATGGGGAGGCACAGGTTGGCGAGTTGGTCGCACTTCCGGATACCGTGAGCGGGCACAAGGAAAAGTTAGTGGCCGCGACGTCTGTAACCATGTTTTCAAATCCCTCTCTGGCAGTCGCCCCAATCGTATAATCACCCGGAGTGGCCGGAGTGTTCCACACATACTGATAGGTACGGGTACAGGTGGAATTCGCTACGGGAATTGCTGCAACGTTACTTCCAGGAGGCGTAATGGTAATGTCCAATCCTGTAATATCGGCAAAACCGAAGGGGTCGGTCACGACTGCGCGCGCATAAACCGTCGATCCGTTGTTTGCAGTGGTAATCACCGACCCACCCGGATATGCTGCGTTGTATAAGGCAAGAGACGTGATATCGATATAAGTCGAAACCGGCAGGGATATTTTGGACGGCTTGGTCTGGCTGTCGTAATCGATGTAGAAAGTAACTCCCGCTTGGGCCGTGGTAATAGTTAAACTGACTGTCTGGCCCGAAGGAATAGTCACATCGCTGGGCAAAGAAGTTGTCCAGGTCAGTAAACCGCCGCTATACGATGGATTCGTCAAATTCAGGGTAGATACGCCGCCCAGACTGAGTGCCGCTGAAATTCCAGGGGTGGCAGGCATGGAGCCGCTCAGGATGGACACGTATGCCGTAACTGTGATGGTCTGACCAGCTTTCACCGTCAGATTGCTGCACAGGGCAGGACTTTGCGTAAACGTAGTATTGGTAATGGTAGGAGGGCCAGGAACCGGCTTCAGTACGAGGGCCGTATTCTCATGGTGGTCGGGATTGCTCATAGTCCAGGACATGTTCGTCGATGCAGATGTCGCAACCTTTGTACTACCGGCCATGTGCATTTTGTTGCTGGTCACATTGTCATTCTGGATGTCCCACTGAAGTGTTTGTCCACCGCCCGCCGTAAGTGTGGGATCTTTTTCGTTGGCAAAAATGCCGTAAACCAGATCGCCTACCGCCGTAGTCGCCGTGACTACAGAAGGGTTTGGGTCCCCGCCAGCACCTGGCAGGTTAAATATTGCCGGCGTGGAAGAAAGGTCAACACCCGAAAAAGTAGTTACGCCTACCACCTGATGACTGGCGGCACTCAAATTCACGACTACATCGGCCGTGCCGGAGGGCGGATTGTTCAGGTAGTAAATAAATACCTGAGTATGCGCATTATCGTCATAGACACCTAACAGCGTTAAAGGAATTCCTCCATAGGTCACACCGGTAGGATCTTTATCGTCCCTGTGGGCGCTCGCCACGATCATCAGGCGGTTCGAGCCCGTACCGGTTGTATGTGAAATTGTTACGGTATTCCCATTTTCCACTTTACCGCTGCTGGAAGCGTCAACAATTACGCTTCCGGCGCCTCCGCCTACGCCCAATAAGGCTGTCTGCGCGGTCGTTGCGTCAGCCGTGGCTACAGGGTCTACGCGGTCGAGGGCTTGAGAGGGGTCGGAAAAATATAGTTGTTTTGTCACGGTTTGTGCAGCAGAGGGACAGGATCCCATAACCCAAATACCGAGCGCCATCAGGAATATTCTACCTGCCAGCCTGTAACGGGCAGGGAATAAATCCGGAAAATATCCTGGGAAAGTATTCTTTTTCATGAGAAAGAGTTCTTTTTCAAATATTTAGTTTTAAAAACCGGGAATTACCGGATGGATCAATTGTTTATCCCGGATGGCGGGTTGGGTAATCCGTTGAGTGCCGTCAGGGTAGCGCTGATAGTTGCCGTACAGCCGTTGGCATCCGTGACGGTGACCGTATACGTTCCGGCGGCCAGGCCGGTCTGATCCTGTGGATCAGGCGCGCCGGGGAGGTTGCTCCAACTGTAGGAGTAGGGCGCCGTGCCCCCACTGACGCTCAGGTCGATGGCGCCGTCGGTGTTTACCGGTGGGTTGGAAGCAGGCGGACAGGTGGGATTGGTTGCAGCCACGCTAAGGGTCAAAGCAGATGGTTGCGTAATGGTTTTGTTCAGGGTGGCGGTGCAGCCGTTGGCGTCGGTTACCGTCACATTGTAGACACCAGCCGTCAGACTGGTCCGGTCTTCTGTAGTAATGCCGCCACCCCAGTTATAGGAATACGGCGAGGTACCGCCACTAACAGTGATGTCAATGCTGCCGTTGGTACCGCCGTTGCAGGAAACGTTCGTCATGGTTGAGTTCAGGGTCATACCGCTGAGCGGGCCGGTCACAGTAGCACTGGCTGTTGCCGTGCAACCGTTGGCATCGGTAACTGTAACGGTATATGTACCGGCGGTAAGGCCGCTGCGATTTTGTGTGGTTACACCGCCGCCCCAATTGTAGCTGTATGCG
>CAYVDV010000040.1:0-18781 GCA_964450465.1 uncultured Saprospiraceae bacterium | reverse complement strand
TCCAAAGCAGGATTGTTGTTGATCCATTGCTGACCAAGCAGGAACAACAAGCGCAGGAAGCCTTACAGCATCTTGAACAACGGAAAAAATGAAAGTATCCACGACCAAACACGTCTACTCCACCTCAAATTTATAAGAATGCCCCCCTATCGTACCCCCAACCGCACTACCTTCCCATTATCTTCCATCCCGATCTCCCGGTTCTCGAAGTAGATCACCCGTTCGACGTCATAGTCCATGAGTGTTACGAAGATGTAGTAGGAGCCGGGGTCGAGGACCGTACCCGGGGCCATTTGGGTTACATCGTAGTTGTTTTCACCTTTGAGGGTATTGATATCACAACCGGAGTCGGGCGCCAGACAGTCGGCACAGGTTTCACAGTTGAAAAAATGGAACGGGTTGATGGCATAGACCCGGGCGCCATCAATGCGGATGCCGGTTTTGCCCCGAACAGGGATAAACTGGACATCTACGCTCAGGGAGCTAGAAATGGTTTGCAGCGGTGGCCTGGGAACAACGACCTGCCCTTTCCGGTCTGCGATTTTGATCACCTTGTCTTTCATCCGCAGGATCTCCCGGGTTTTGCTGAGGATCTCGAATTGCCGTGCCTGGTCAATTTCCTGCTGCAGATAGCCTATGTTCAGTTCGCATAGCAGGGTCTCAAAACGATCCAACTCTGCCATCTGGTTGATAAAGTGGTATTGGCCATCCAGCCATTCATTCGGGATAAGGTCCGGTTTGGAGCAATACTGCAATTTCCCGCTCCGGTTTCGTTTGAAGTTAATCTGGAGGATATCGCGCAGGTTTTTGAATTTTTGCTGGTATTCTTTATTCAGATCTGTAGGTATGCCCAATTGGACGGCTTTGGCTTTTTCGATGCGGATAGATTCTTTTGTGGGCCGTTCAGCCGCCTTTTTGGGTTTTGCCTGTTTGATCTGGGCAAGGGCAAATACCGGGGCGAGTACGATCAGCAGAAGGGTAATCAGTCGGGTACGCATGGCTGGTGTTTTTATTGGTTTACAAACGATGATAAAATTTCCCGTGTAGTACCGGGGAGTTGATAAAATTGGTTTCGGTCAAACGCGGCGCGCAGGCGAATCGGATCCAGCAGGATGATCTGCACCTGCTTGTTCCGGCTGGGCCAGTGGTATTCATACAACAGATAGCGCCCGTCCTGAGAGAACCGAACAAAGTTGGTCCGGCTGCGACCGCAGGAAAAGGTGTGCAGCCAGTTGCCGTCCCGGCTCCAGAGGCTGACCGTGCGGTCTTCGGCAACGGTGGCTATCCAGCGGCCATCGGGCGAGTGTGTCAGTGCGGTAACAGGGCTCACGCCGTCGGGCCGCTGTCCGGGCAAGAGGCGGAGCGTTTGTTTGCGAACATCCCATTCCAGCAGGGCATCGTCCCGGCTGATATGCAGACTTTGCCCATCGGTTGCAAAATCAAGGATTACATTCGTTTCACCCGACAGGATCAAGGTCGCCCTTTGGGTCTGTAATTCCGTGATCCAGGCCTCATAAATGGCGTTGCTTTCGGTCTGCTCCGGCCGGTAGCGGTAGCAAACACCGGCATACCTGCCGTCCGGCGAGAGTGCGACCTGTTCGATCTTCCTGCCGGCATGGTGCAGTATCGCCCGTTTTCCGCCGGACAAACTCCACAGCTCCGCAGCAGTATCATGTACGCTTACGGCAAACAGATCGCTGAGTGCCGCTGTAGCCAGCACCCGCTTTTGTTCTACCGGCAGCTGCTGGCTTTGGCCGGACCGGAGGTCCAGAATCCGGTAACTGTTCGAGGGCGTGCGGATCAGCAGGGAATGGTCATCTCCCCAGGGTTTGGCGTCGGTCAGGGAATCGGTCATCCATGTGGGCCTGGAGGCCGCCGTGCCGTTTACATCCCAGTAGCCCCAGTGCCGCTCCCGGTCCACGGTGGCGATATGGTTGGAGCGCGGATCAAAAAAGACCTGCGAGACGCCGGAAAGGGGTAATTGCGCAATGGCGTTTTTCTTCAAACCCCAGAACCGGGTCTTGCCGTTGGCGGTGCAGGCTGCCAAAAAACGGCTGTCGGCTGTGAAAAATATCCGTTCGGTTTTTTCCAGCTGCGTCAAGGTAAAGCGCAATTGCCCCTGCCGGTCCCAGACTTTGATTTTTTTATCATTTCCCGCCGAGGCGACAAACGCCCCGTCGCCCGAAACGGAAATCTGTGTTATGGCGCCCTGGTGCTGGTCGAAAGGCGTTCCAAGCAGTTGCAGGGAATCCTGCGCGAGGTAGAGCCATCCCAGCGTTCCGTCTTTGACCGCGACCAAAGCGCTTTGCCCATCATCGCCGGGTATTGCATTGGTAACGGCATTTGCCGGCCGGTCGCTGGCGTGGGTGTAAAGGCGGTTTCCCTGCCGGTCGAGCATTGTCAGTATGGTGGTCCCACGCCTGGGATCAAAGGCCAGCGCACTCACATATTGTCCGTTCTGTGAAAATCGGGCTTGAATAATATTCCCTTCCGATTGGGTAAATCGCCAGATCTGTCGCCCGGAAACCGGGTCGTACAGGCACAGGGTGGTGTCGTTGCCGAGCACCAGTACCTGGTTGGAATCCGGGTCAAATGCGCAGTAGGGCACGAGGTCGGTCGTCGCCGTATTCTCGTACCGCATCAGCTGCTTCCCGTCAGCCTGCCATACGCGCTGGGTGTTGTCGTTGGCATTGGTGGTGAAAAAGCGCCCGTCGAATGACCATGCTGCGGAAAGTACAGGCCCCTGATGCGGCATGGTTTGGAAAAGTTTTCCGGAGGATACCTGCCACAAGCGGGCAATACTGTCCTGCCGGTGCACCGATACCAGCCATTGACCATCGGGGGAGAGCGCTGCATCGATGACCGGCTTGCCGGCGCCGGTATCCAGAACTTTTTCCTCGCTGCTGTCCGGGTTCAGGATGTGCAGCCGTGTTAAATCGGGGTCGAGCGCCAGGATCCGGTTTTCTCCGGCCGGTTTGGCCCAGGCTGCGTCCAGTTCGCGGTAATGCGGGGTAGGGTAGAAGCTGTCTCCTACCGCGTACATCGGGCCATAAAAGGTATGCAAGAGCATACCCTGCGCCTGCAGGTTATTGGGTTCGATCTTCCAGGCTTGTTCCCCCAGCCGAAACGCAAGGGTGGGGTTTTTATCTGCCTGCACCTGGGCTGCGGTGTACAAGTAGCCGAATCGTGTTTTTTGCTCCTGATACCAGGCCCGCAGGAAGGCGATGAAAGCCACCAGCGCCAGCACGGCCACCACACTGGCGTATGCCACTACCCGCCGCCGCTTGCGCGCTTCTGCATCCCGCTCCTGCCGGGCTTTTTCCGCGGCTTCTTTCAGTTCTCGTTCCTGCTTGAATTGCAGCACGGGCTTGAGCAGGGTGTCGTGTACCAGTTCGTAGTAATTGCCCAGGCCCGGGCGTTCTTCGCGGCGCAACAGGCGCTTGTTCACCAGTTGGCGTAGCGTGTCCTGCGCAACCGGGAACGGTCCGCCTGTGGCAGCGGCTTCCGCCACGCTGACGCGGCGTTCATTTCGCACCAGTTCATTTTCAATAAAACGCCGGGCGTGGTATTGTTGTACCGGATCGGGAATTTGTTTGATGGTATCCTGGTAAAAGTTGGCCAGCAGGCGCTCCAGCCCTGCTCTGCCGCCATAAGTTTCCACGCGAATGCGCAAGGGAGATTTTCCCTGTTTGTGTTGCTCCAACATTGCGGCTTCCAGATGGCTGCATACCAATTGGAGCTGGAATGATTCGATCCCGGTTTCTTCACCGGCTGTGGATGCGCCGAGATGGTCGAGAATGTCCAGCTGCGCTTCCGGTTCAAAGGCAAACGGCGGGCATTCGAATCTGTTGTCGGCCAGGGCAGCGGGGTTGCGCATGGCTTCGGCAGCCTGTTCGCGTTGCAGGCCCTTGAGTTCAAAGCGGTTGCGCAGGATGCCGGGGATCCGGTCAGACAAGTCATGCAGGTAACTGAGCTGGTCGGAGCGGATGGAAAAGACCACTTTTACCCGCGGCGCTTTTTCCAGGGTCACGAGTTGCCGGTCCGTAAGTCCGGCGACGTTGTTCTGCAAGCGTTGGCGGATTGCGGCCGGCAGTGTTTCATTGATGATATCGGCCAGTTGGACGATGAGTTTTTCCCGCAGTTCCGGAGCGTCATACAGGGTAAACAACTCTTCAAACTGGTCGAAAAATAAAACCGGGGTGGCATTTCCGCTATAGGTATGGAGCGTTTGCAGGTATTCCCAAAGGGTTTGATCCGGCTTTGCAGTAATGCCAAACACCTGCGCCAGTTGCGAAAAAACCTGTTCTGTCAGCGCTTGTTCGGGGTGGTTAAGCCGGATGAATACCGGCTGATAGGGAAGATCTGCCAGCATGGGCACGATCCCTGCGCGCAGCAAAGACGTTTTTCCGGTACCGGATTTGGCGAACATGACCACCACCCGCTCCACCATGATCAGGTCGAACAATTGTTGTTTTTCCTTTGCACGTCCGTTGAAGATTGCGGCATCGCCTTCTTCAAACGAGCGGAGTCCGGGGAAACGGTAGCGACTCATGTTGCAGGTATGGATTTAAGGTCTTCCAATAAAAATTTGACGTGGCGCAGGATGAGGCTGACGATACCGGCATAGGCTGTGTCCCGTTGTTCCCATTCCGCCACCGGCTTTACCACACCGTTTTCCTGGGGCAGTTTTATGGGCAGCCGGTCGAAAAGCGTATCTTCCCAGGCAAAACGGCGGACCATGATGGGGAATATCTTGGCCTGATGCGCTTCAAACCGTTGAATAGCCCGCCCGAGTTGGTCGTGGTAGTGTTCTTCGGACTGGATAAAATCGGCGCTGGCCAGGATGATGATCAGGTGGGCGGCATCAATCGCTTTTTGCGTGGCTTCGCTGACCGCCTCCCCGGGCAGCAGGCAGGCCTCGTCCCAGGTTTCTACCTGCTGGTGCTCGCGCAAGGGGGCGAGGTGCGCGTCCAGTTCATGGCGGAACGGCTCGTCTTCCTGCGCATAGAGACAAACGGCCCGCAAGCGGGCAGCTGGCGGCGCAGATTCTGCCGGAACATTTTCCCGGCAACGCTGGCTGAGTTCTTCTACAAATGCGGCGCTGTCCATATCCATGAAATGCACGCCATACTGGTCCTTGAAGAACAACATGGTGTCTTTTTGCAGCGAATCCGGGCGTTGGATCGCCCAGTGGTTGATGTCTTCCCCGCCGAGTTTCAGGGCCCGCAGAAGCAGGCGGAGTTGCCAGCGCTCGAAATCAAAACCCAGAAAAACAAACACCCCTTTTTCCGCTTTGCAGATCTCCAGCAAACTGTTCGGGATAGCGTCGCTGTGCCGGATCACATCCTGCAGGTAATCGAGCTGGGCGCTTTCGGTCAGGATAACGGACCCAGGATCGTCCCATACGCCCAGCATATTGTAAACCAGCGGATTGCTGACACTCGGCTTGGCCAGGTTTTTATGTACTTCGGCGCGATCGGTACCCGGCGGCATGTAGTGGACCATCTCGGGGTTTTTATTGTTCCCGACCAGGGCTTTGTAAAACAGCTTGTCGGGCGCCGCGCTGAGGATCAGGTGAAAGGGCAGGGCTGCGAGCGCCGTTTGAATGGGATTGGGGCGGGCATAGGCATCGCGTTGGTAAAAACCTTCCGTTTCCCGCTCCAGCGCCGTGTGGCCAAAATGATGGACAAATTCATTGGCAATCTGGAACAGGTTTTTTCGGTTGCCCTCCACCACCAGGTTTTTCCGTTCCATCTGGTCGCACAAATGATTAGCCAGTAACTCCGTTATCGGTCGTTCCGTCCCATCCTCCCCTTTGCCGGTGGATACCCCGGACCCAAGAACCAGAATACACTGCCCTTTTTTAAGTGCATACAGCAAATCATCCCAGGAATTCATACGTGTCGGTGTCGCTTTTGTGGAAGAAAACAGGCCGGACACGACTGGTAATTTCGGGCAAGCTGGTCCTTCCCTGTTCAAAAACCAATGATATCACCGCCTGTTAAATATGATGTGTGTCACTAATGTGGACGAATTCCGCCGAATACCCCGCTTTTGTCACCCATCCAGCAAAATCCCGCGCGCTCTTTTTCATTTTCCCTCCCTCCCCCCGAAATCCCGCCCTATCTTTGCGCCGCTTTAACACTGCACCATTCACCGACATGGCAAAAAAACGCATCCTCATTACCGGCGCCGCCGGTTTTATCGGCTCGCATCTCAGCGACCGCTTCCTCGCCGAAGGCTATCAAGTCATCGGGATGGACAACCTGCTCACCGGCAGCCTGGATAATATCGAACACCTGTTCAAGGAAAAAGACTTCGAGTATTACCACCACGACATTACCAAATTCATCCACGTGCCGGGCAAACTGGACTATATTCTCCACTTTGCATCGCCCGCCAGCCCGATCGATTATCTGCAGATGCCGATCCAGACGCTCAAGGTGGGCGCGCACGGCACGCACAACTGCCTGGGCCTGGCCAAGGAAAAAGGCGCCCGCATTCTCGTGGCCTCCACCTCGGAGGTGTACGGCGACCCGCTGGTGCACCCGCAAACAGAAGAGTACTGGGGCAATGTGAACCCAGTTGGCCCGCGCGGCGTGTACGACGAGGCCAAGCGTTTCCTGGAAGCCATCACCATGGCCTACCACAACTACCACCAGGTGGATACCCGCATCATCCGCATCTTCAATACCTACGGCCCCCGTATGCGGGTCAACGACGGCCGCGTGTTGCCTGCCTTTTTCAGCCAGGCTATTCGCGGCGAGGGTCTGACTGTTTTTGGCGACGGCTCCCAGACGCGCTCGTTCTGCTACGTCGATGACCTCGTAGAGGGCATCTACCGCCTCCTGCTGAGCGATTACCACCTGCCCGTCAATATGGGCAACCCGCAGGAGATCACCGTCATGCAGTTTGCACACGAGATTCTGGAACTGGTAGGCAACCCCAAAGCCTTTATCGATTACCGCCCGCTGCCGGTGGACGATCCCAAGCAACGGCGCCCGGATATCACCAAAGCCCGCACACTGCTGGGCTGGGAGCCGAAGTACGATCGGAAGAGGGGTTTGGAGATAACCTATGAATATTTCAAGCAGGTGGTAAAACCTAATTGAAATAGCGCAGGTGTGGGAAACCGCCTTGGCGGCGATTATTTAACAGGAAAAAAGGGTGAATAGTGGCGAAAGCCTGCCATGTCCCGATCTGAGCGTGTTCGGCTGTATTTGAGTAGTTCATTTTTTTGTCAACAAACCACAACATGGGTCATCCCGAATTTTTTTGTCCGATTTTTGAGTGATTTCCGCACAAAAAGACGCATATTTTCGCGGAATTCCCTTGTGCGTTATAACAAGGAGGGATTACTTCCAGCGTTTTCTGCGTGTATCTGCGTTTTTTTCTCTGCGGCGATCTGCGGGAAAATGCTCTACAAGTGCAAAGGCATAAAATTCGGGATAACTCCTGTTTAAGATCAACCTATGATCATCCTCATTACCGGCGGCGCCGGTTTCATCGGATCGCACGTAGTGCGCCTCTTCGTCTCCAAATATCCGGACTACCGCATTGTCAATCTGGATGCCCTTACTTATGCAGGCAACAAGGCCAACTTGCGCGATGTGGAGCAGGCTCACAATTACGTATTTGAACGGGGCGATATCACGGATCAGGCTTTTGTCCGGGGCTTGTTTGAAAAATATGCCTTTGACGGGGTGATCCATCTGGCTGCGGAAAGCCATGTGGACCGCTCGATCGCCAACCCGCTGGCCTTTGTGGAAACCAATGTGCTGGGCACGGTCAATCTGCTCAACGCTGCCCGGGAGGCATGGAAAGACAGTGCGGCCGGCAAGCGCTTTTACCATATTTCCACCGACGAGGTGTACGGCTCCCTGGGCGAGGAGGGGCTTTTTACAGAACAAACACCCTATGATCCGCGCTCACCCTACTCGGCCTCCAAGGCCAGCAGCGACCATTTCGTGCGGGCATACTTTCATACCTATGGCCTGCCGGTGCTGCTCTCCAATTGCAGCAACAACTACGGCCCCAACCAGTTTCCGGAAAAACTGATCCCACTGATGATCGCCAATATCCGGGCAAACAAACCACTGCCCGTTTATGGCGACGGCAAATACACCCGCGACTGGCTATGGGTCAAGGACCACGCCGCCGCCATCGACCTGATCTTTCACAAGGGCAAAACCGGGGAGACGTACAACATCGGGGGCAACAACGAGTGGAAAAACATCGACCTGGTACACGAACTCTGCGATATCATGGACGAGTTCCTGGGCCGGCCTCCCGGCACTTCCCGCCAGCTGATCACCTATGTGACAGACCGCCCCGGCCACGACCGCCGCTATGCAATCGACGCCTCCAAGATCCGCCGCGAACTGGGCTGGGAGCCCTCCATCCAGTTCGAAGAAGGCTTCCGCCGCACGGCAAAATGGTACCTCGAAAACACGGACTGGCTGAACGATGTGCTGAGCGGAAAGTATCTGCAGTTTTGAGTTTTGGGTTTTGAGTTGGTTCACCTGCTGTTGTAGCTATTTAAGTCCAATGCATAGAAAACTGGACATCACACCAGCAGGAACTACCTTTCGCGAAAAGTCGAACCAACTCAAAACTCAAAACCCAAAACTCAAAACTAGTAAACCTTTTCCCCTTTGTCCAGCCACACGCCCCAGGTACGGTCGTAGGCGTGTACCTGCCGGGTCTGCCCTTTTTCATTGTACACCGCATGGCCCTGGTTGACCCATTCAAAGATGCCGCCGTACAGGTTGGAGACGTTTTTGTAACCGGCAGCCAGGAGTTTCTCCGCAATTTTTTCGCTGCGGTAGCCGACCGAGCAGTACACCACGATCCTGCTGTTTTTATCGAGTGCCGGGAGTTGCTGGATATCGAAGTTGTCGTAGCCGACAGGGATTGCTCCCCGGAGGTGGCTGACGGCGTATTCCCGCGGTTCGCGGGCATCCAGAAAGACAATGGAAGCACTGTCGCGCGCAGCGGCTTTTACCCCGGTTTCGGGTACGCTGTGCTGCAACAATGTCTTGAGCATAAGGCGGAAGGCGCCGCTTTTTACCTGGCTGTAGCCGGCTATCGCCAGAAAAAGCAATAAGCCGGCTACCAAGATTCCTTTTCTTTTCATGATACACGTTAGTATTCCGTGCAAAAATCGGAATAATTGCGCAGGTAAACTACCGTAGCGGATGGATTGAAACGTCTTGGCAACACAAAGGGGCCAAAACAAAAAGGAAGGGGGGGACTAGCGGACTAAAAAAGGCGCGGCGGGGGCCCTGTGGATGAAAAAAATCCTACTGCCAGAAGGGGAGCAGTAGGAAAATCAAAACATACTATGAGAAAACTGGGACGAAGGTAAATTGCCGTTTGCAAACGCTAAATGCACTTTTATTTTACGGTAGTGTTTTTCCAGGGAACGGCGGAATGTCGGAGGGATTTGGTTGGAACGCCTTCTGTTCGGTAAAGGAGGAGACCACTGAACGCATCCGTTTTTCTCCTTTCCGGAGGGCGGAATGGCCTGATAAGCGAACTTCCCTTGCCTGCTTTCAAAGCGGACAAGGGAAGCTCCCGGAAAATGATACTTGTTGCAGTTGGAAAACCAATTCAATCAATGGAACAAAGCCGCGATCGACTTGTGCTCCACCGTGTTGCGGATGGCCCGCGAAAACAGCTTCGCAGTGGACAGGACCTTGATCTTGGGCGATTCGCGCCGGAGCGGGATCGTGTCGCAAACGAGCAGCTCGCTGAGTTGCGAGTTCTCGATGTTCTCGTATGCTTTGCCGGAAAGCACCGGGTGGGTGCAAATGGCGCGTACGGAACGGGCGCCTTTTTCCAGCAGGGCATCGGCCGCTTTGCAGAGCGTGCCGGCGGTATCCACCAGATCGTCCACCAGGATCACATCCGCGCCGTCCACTTCGCCGATAACGGTCATGGAAGCCACTTCATTGGCCTTGGTGCGGTATTTGTCGCAAATAACCAGGTCACGCTTAAAATGCTTGGCATAAATCCGCGCCCGTTTGACCCCGCCGACATCCGGACTGGCAAAGATGGCGTTGGACATATCCTGTTCTTCCAGGTAGGGCATATAAATAGCCTCGGAGCGCAGGTGGTCCACCGGAATATCGAAAAAGCCCTGTACCTGGTCGGCGTGCAGGTCCATGGTCATGACCCGGTTGGCGCCGGCAGAGGTGAGCAGGTTGGCGATCAGTTTGGCGCTGATGGGTACCCGCGGCTTGTCCTTGCGGTCTTGCCGGGCATAGCCAAAATACGGGATCACAGCGGTGATATAACCTGCCGAAGCGCGGCTGGCGGAGTCGATGAACAGCAGGAGTTCCATCAGATTGTCGTGCGGCTGGCAGGTGCTTTGAATAAAAAACACAAAGGCGCCGCGCACACTTTCATTGATGATGGGTTGCATTTCACCGTCGCTGAAACGGGACAGGGTTTTGTCGCCGAGCGGAGCATCGTAGTGGAAGGAGATGTCGGCGGCCAGTTTTTCGGAGGCTGTGCAGGAAAATAATTTTACTTCAGGCATGGTGTTGCCGGAGTACGGGGAATTAGTAGTTTCGTTGAAATGGATGCGCAAAAGGTCGAAGATTTGCGCAAAGGTAATAAAGGTTTCTGGTTTGGCGCGATTCTACTTTGCGGTTTCGGGCTGCCTAATAATGCCCAATCCGGTCAATTGTCAACCGCAATATCCGGTAAAAATATCCGAAGCCCTACCTTTGACGGCTCAAATCAACGCATCAACAAATCAGCACATTAACAACAAAATCATGTTTTTACGCCTTTGGCTGATCGCCGGTATCTTGTCCGGTATGGTTTTTTCCCTCCAGGCCCAGACTATTGCGCAGGCCAGGGAGGCCGCCTTGCAGTTTCTGCAAAGCAATCCACAACAATTTAATCTCTCGCGGCAGGATGTTTCCGAGGTCCGGATTGCCGACGCTTATGTCTCCAAACACAATGGCGTGGCGCACATTTGGGTGCAGCAGCAACACGCCGGTATTCCGGTGCATGAGGGCCTTTTCGGTCTCCACGTGAAGCCCGATGGGTCGGTCCTGCATTTGGGACACCGGTTTATACCCGATCTGGCACAGCGCGCCAACACAACGCTGCCCTCGCTGGGCGCTGCGCGGGCGCTGGACATTGCCGCAGCGGAGCTCGGATTTTCCGGTTTGCCCACACCCGCCCTGAAACGCAAGACCGACGAGCGAAATCTGGTATTCGAAGGCGGGTCCGTTTCCCGCTCTGATATCCCTGTCTCCGCCTGTTACGAGCTCGATGACCAAGGGCAGCCCCGCCTCGCCTGGCTCCTGATCCTCGATCAGATGAATACCACCGACCGCTGGATGATCAGCGTGGATGCCCAAACCGGCCGTATCCTGCATCGCTCCAGCCTGACCTTGCGCTGCGATGCCGGGCATACAGCTGGACGAGGGACGATCGGACAAAATGAAAAGCCGGGAGCCACCGATTCCGAACAGGACGCGAAAGGTTCATCTGCTGCCGCTGAAACCTACCGGGTATTTGCCCTGCCGGTGGAAAGCCCCAATTTCGGTAACCGGTCGCTGCTTACGGACCCGGCCGATCCGGTGGCCTCTCCCTACGGTTGGCTCGACGACAACGGCCAACCCGGCGCCGAATATACCTACACCCGGGGAAATAACGTCTGGGCCTTCGACGACAGCGCCAACGACAACGTACCCACCCCTGCCGAATCCGCCGACGGCGGCCCGAACCATGTTTTTGATTTTCCGTTTGACCCCAATGCCGAACCGGTGGTCAATTTGCCGGCTTCGCTGACCAACATGTTCTATGCCAACAACATGATCCACGACATTGCCTACCGTTTCGGCTTCGATGAACCGGCGGGCAATTTTCAACTCAATAACTATGGCCATGGCGGCGAAGGGAACGATCCCGTGATGGCTCAGGCCCTTGATGGCAGCGGACAGGATAATTCCGAGTTTGTGCTTACCCCCGACGGCGACCCGGGTATCATGCAGATGTACCGCTGGGGTCAGCGCGGCGGATTGGTAAAGGTAAATGCCCCCACTGCACTGGTCGGTATTTATGACGGCCAGCCTTCCAACACGGGCGGCACCACAGGCTGGGGTGCGCCGATCACGACTACGCCTGTCACGGCGCAGGTGGTGGTTGCCGACAACGGCAGCGGCTCCAACGACGCACACCTCAACTGCACGCCTCCGGCAAATAACCTGCAGGGGAAAATTGCGATAGTCGACCGCGGCGTCTGCCAGTTCAGCGAAAAAGCCTATATCGCCCAGCAGGCCGGCGCCGTGGGCTGTATCATTTGCAATTTTGAAGATGCGACGATCGGCATGCTCGAAGGCGACTATGGCGCCTCCGTGAATATCCCGGTGATCATGATGAAAAAATCCGATTGCGACCTCCTGCGGCAGTATGCCGGCAACGGACTGAATATTTCACTGGTCAAGGCGCAGTCTTCCGGCCCTGACTTTCTCGACGCCGCCTTCGATCACAGCGTGGTGCTGCATGAATACGCCCACGGCATCTCCAGCCGTCTTACCGGCGGACCCGCCAACTTTGGCTGCCTCCTCAACGAGGAGGGCATGGGCGAAGGCTGGAGCGACTTTTTTGCCCTGGCACTCACGGCACAGCCCGGCGACAACGGCGCCACGCCGCGGGGTATCGGAACCTACGTCTGGCGGCAGACCAAAACCGGGGGCGGTATCCGCCGTTTTCCCTATTCCACTAACATGAGCGTCAACCCGCTTACCTTCGGAAATGTGGCAGAAAACCCCGAAACGCACGCCCTGGGTGAAGTCTGGACGGCCGTCACCTGGGATCTCTACTGGGCCATGGTGGAAAAATACGGCTTCGATTCGGACCTGAGCAACCTGAACAGCGGAAATGCCCGCGCCATTCAACTCGTCATGGACGGCCTGAAACTCCAACCCTGCCGGCCCGGATTTATGGACGGGCGCGATGCGATCATGAAGGCCGATTCGCTCGATTACGGCGGCGCGAATACCTGCCTGATCAGCGAAGTATTTGCCCGCCGGGGTATGGGCTACCTAGCCAGCCAGGGCGACAATAACAACGGCGCCGACGGCATCGAAAATTTTGATCCGATCCCGGCTTGCGTCAAAACCCTGAAAATTGAAAAGATTACCACGACCCCGCTGGTCAAAGGCGGCGAAGAAGTGCATTTTAGACTCACCGTCACGAATCATAAAGACGAACCGGTGACCGACGTGGTGGTGATGGACCCCCTGCCGGTGGGCTGGCAACTCCTTTCTGCCAGCAATGGCGGCGTCCTGCAAGGCGGCATCGTCACCTGGCAAGCCGGAACGCTGGCGTCGGGGCAGGTGCTAACGCTTGATTACACAGCCCGTTCGGACAACCAGACGTATTCTCAACTCAAGTTTGCCGACGATATGGAAACGGAGGGTACCGACTGGCTGTCGTATTCCAATCTTGTCGGTGTATCGGAGTCCTTTTTCCTTCAGAATGATTCGGTAAAAGTGGGCTCTTTTGCCTGGAAAGCCTCTGATCTGGGCTTTCAAACGGATCAACTGCTGCAGCGGTACACCAATCTGACGGTAAGCGGTTCGCAGCCGGTGCTGCGGTTCTGGCATAATTATAACTCGCAGGCGGGCTCGGATGCCGGATTTCTGGAGATCCAGATAGCCGGAGAGAGCGTCTGGCGCCGCCTTTCACCGGAAAAAGTCTTCCGGAACGGCTACACTGGAAAAATTCAGTACGGCACTTTCGCCATTCCCTTCCTCAACGGCTTTTCCGGCAACTCCGGCGGCTGGGTGCGGTCCTACTTCGACCTGAGCGAATTCATCGGCAAGGATATCAATCTCCAGTTCCGCTTCGGCACCGACGAGAATACTTATGTTCCGGCCGGGGGTTGGTGGGTGGACCGGGTTGAACTCATCGATATGGTCAACTTCGACCTGGAAGCCTGCGTCAGCTCGGCCGAAGGCGATATTGCCTGCGACGGAGCGCCGGAACGTGGCGTTATCATGGACACGGAAGCCATTCCGACAGCTGTGGACCAACCGGTTGCCAATGCCCTGGGATTGCGCGTGCAACCCAACCCGGCCGATGACGTGTTGTCGTTTAGTCTGGGCGAAGCCATAAACGGGCCTGCGCGGATCTTCCTCCTGGCTTCCGACGGTCGGGTGGTGGCCCGAGAGTACTACACAAACGGGTATGCAGGACAGCAGTTTGCCCTCGATGTACGGCAACTGCCGGCGGGGATCTATGTGCTGCGTGTGGAAAGTGGCAACGGGAGTAGTGTGGTGAAGGTGGCTATCCACTAACCTGTCAGGTCAAAAAAACAAAGGCGACTGCCTTGCGCTTTGCGCAGCAGTCGCCTTTGTTTTTTTGACCTGACAGGTTATTAGTTCAGCGAAAACGGCACCCGAAGCGGCAACACTTCCTGATGGGATTCGCGTTTGGGAATGGCGATTCGGACGATACCGTTGGCGGAGCTGACCTGTAGCGCATCAAAATCAAGCGCTTCCGGGTTGATCTGAAATTGGCGCCGGAAGGCCACCGGGCGGTACTCGCGGTGCAGGCTGCGCGTGCTTCCATAGGGTTCAAACGCGCGCTCATCCGGTTCGTAGCGGATATCGATGCTGGTTTCGGTAGTAAAAAACAACAGGTCCTCGTGCGACAATCCGGGCACTACGAGTTCGATATAAAACACGTCACGGGTTTCGTAAACGTTGGTGGCCGGCATCAGGCTGAGTTGGATGGGCAGCTGCTGTTGTGCTGCCAGCCAGCTGTTCCGGGTGATGAAATCGTCGAAGTACAGCGGCTGTTCGGCCGGGAGTTGGCGGTTATTTCGAGCTGGGAACATGACAAAAATTTTTTTCTGAATGAAAAGATTTCGGGCATATCATTGCTGTTCAAACAGCGTTCCAAGCCTTTTTGTTGCCATGCTATCCGCCACTTTGACAAATAAATAACACTTTACTGTCAAAATGTCGGTCAGTGTATTTTCCCGAATTTAACGACCAGTCCTCCTGTGATCCGCAGGATCCGGCTGGTATTTCGGCCCTTGAAGATACAGGCGCCGCTGAGGAAGAATCCGTTCCTGCCGGATTCCGAATAAAAGACCGTGCCGCCTGCCTGGGTGTAGGAAACGCCGAATGCCTGTGGCAGGTCGGGAAGCCCGGGCGTGTAATCGTTGCCGCCGCGGGTATGTTGCCACTCCACCCAGGCATCGAGGTAATAGCGGGCGGCCGGGAAGCCGGTTTTGAGGAGGAACGTAGTAAAGTTGGCGGGCTGGGCCGGTTGGTAATCCGGCCGTGTTTTCTGTATTTCCCGGATATCGACCTCTTTCAGGCGGTCAAAGCGCCAGTTGTACCCGCCCGTAAGGTTGAAAAACAAACCCAGCGGAGTTTCCCACTGCAGCACAACGCGCGCAGGGAGCACCACGGCTTTTTGCCCGAGGGCGCCGGAAACTGCAATCGGATAGCCGGCCAGTGGAAAACTCAGTCCGGAACCCAGCAAAACACCTGTCTTGCCGCTGGCCGTCTCCAGATAGACGGGCCGGTATTTCAGGAAGAGGCCGCCGTCCTGCAGGCCGCTCTGGCTGGCGGTAAACACATAGGCGGCCGTAGCGACCACATCGAGGCTGTTGCCGAGGCCGTATTCGGCGAAAAGGCTGAGCAGGTTGCCCTTGTAGCCGAGATCAAAGGCTTGCCCGTTGGCGCCGGCAAAATCCCGGGCGGAATTGAAGGAGAAAGACGGAGCCAGGTCCAGCACGCCTTTTCCCTTGAGGTAGCCGTCGAGGGGGCCCTGGGCGCCGAGTTGTGCGGAGGCAAACAGAGCAAGTCCTGCCGCGAAAAGTCGAAGAATGCGAAGCATGACTAGGAGCCGAACAGCTCCTGCTCGACGATCGCACAACAGATATGGCCGATCAGGATATGTGCCTCCTGTATCCGCGGCGTATCGGTCGAGGGGACGTTGAGCAACAGATCGCACAGACCGGCCAGCTTCCCGCCGCCTGCACCGGTGAGCGCCACCACGGTCATCCCAATGGTCCGGGCTTTTTCAGCAGCCAGCAGGATGCCCGGCGAATTGCCGGAAGTGCTGATTGCCACCAGCATATCGCCCCGGCGCCCTGCGGCTTCCACCATGCGGGAAAACACCTGGTCGTAGCCGTAATCATTGGCCACGGCGGTCAGATAGGAAGAATTAACGTGCAGTGCTTCGGCAAACAGCGGCCGCCGGTCGGTGTAAAAGCGGCCCGACAGTTCGGCGGCAATATGCTGGGCGTCGGCTGCGCTGCCGCCGTTGCCGCAGAACAACACTTTGCCGTCGCGGCGGAAAGTGTCGGTCATCTGTCGGGCAACTTCGCTGATGCGGTGTAAAAATGCCGCATCGGCCAGCAAGGCCTGTTTGACGGCAATACTCTCGCGAATGCATGTATCGATAATACTGTTCATTGCTGTGTGGGTGTAATTGCGTTCCGCCGGATTTTGGACATGCCTTTCGGGCGTAAAACTTCGGCGGCTGTTCGCCGGCGGTTCTTCCAGCGATCCATATCCACCACCATGGCCCGGCGATCGTTGAGGGGCAAAGTTCCGTGCTTTTTTTGCAAATGTTGGTAATGGCGCAGACAAACTCGGGTGGTGCCTGCCAAAAAATGCACGATCCGAACCGCTGTTTCAGTCCGGGTTGCCGGGCCGGGTATTTGCCGGAAGGCTGCAATGCAGGCATCCAGTTGTTGGTCGAAACGGGAATTGAGTTGATTCAGCTTATTTTCCCCGGCAAGCATTGTGGCCAGGGTAACAGTGCCGTTTCGCCGGTCAAACCAGAGGTCGAAGATGTCGTCACAGAGCTGGATCAGGCTGCCCAGTTCGAAAAGCGCCCGGCGTTCGGAGTCTGTGAGTGGTTCGGGCAGCAGGCGCCGGAAGAGCAGCACCGAATAGGCGCCTTTTTCGGCGGTGAGCCGGGCGACTTCTTCGATGCCGGGCTGTTTTTGTTGTTGTTGCCGTCCGCCTGTTTCCAGATCGAACACGCGCTGCAGGTATGTTTTGAATTCCGCCAGATCAGCCTGCAGCAGGGTGGGGTAGAGCTGATGGAGTAAATGCAGTGCCCGGCCGCTGGGGTCTGCGTTCCTGCCAAATTCTTCGGGGTCGTTTTCGCCAGACGAAAGCGGGTTGTCCTGTACTTCTGCGGTATCGATCAGGTCGTCGAAAAAACAGGCCAGAGCCGCCAGCCGGGCGAAGCGGACCAGCTCCGGGTGGTTTCGGGGGCGTCCGCGCAGCACACAAAACACCGTGCCGAGAAAGGTCGATCCGTACACGTAATGGCGCCAGCGCCGGATTTCGCGGGCGTCCGGCATTTTGTCTGCGGGCAGCCGGAGGTCGCGAAGGCCACGGGAGCGAAGGTAAAGTGCCGCCTGTCCGAAGTGCCGCGCCAATTGCAGCATGGCGGGAAGGAGATAGCGCCAGTGGAGCAATATCCGCATCAGGCGATCTTTTTGCCAAAGGGAAGCGCCCGGATGAGCAACACCACCGTGAAACTAAATACGGTGACCATGCCGATCATGACCGGAATGGTCCGGGCTGCATGGCTTTTGCTGTGCCAGTAGCCGCATTCGCCCAGCCAGTCGATCACAATTACGTGCGCCAGATAGATGCCGAAACTGGCTGCGGCAAACAGGCTTTCCACCTCCAGCAAAGGGCGTTTATTCCAACTGTGACGGGCCAGCAACAGCCAGCCGACAGCGCTTGTAGTGACCGTCGGGGTCAGGTAATCGTAGAAAAACGGTTGGAAGACGCCGGCACTGCTGCTGTGCCAGTAGCCACCCAGTGCCGTAGCCGCCGTGCCGCAGGCGATCAGTGCCCAGCCCAGGGCGACCAGTTGCCGCCGGGTGAGCGGCCAGGGGGCAATGCCCGGCACCGGGGCTTGTTCGCCCGCTGCTACCTTATTGCCCAGGTAGAAACCCAGTACAAAATGGCCGAGTTGGTTGGTGAACAGCTCCAGGCTTAGTCCGATCTTTATATCAAGAAAAGTGATCAGGATCTTGTATCCCCAGGTGCCCACAATACAAAGCAGGAAAAAATACCGGAACTCCGATTCTTTGGCCTGTTGTACCCATGGCCGCAAAACGGGATACATGAGGTATAACCCAAGAATGAGGTAAATGAACCACAAGTGGTAGTGTACCGGTCCGCGGATCAGTTTCGGCAGGATTTGGCTTGCCGTCGCCGGATCATTGTTGGCAATATGGCCATAGATCATGTAGATCAGCATCCAGAATAAAGATGGGATCAGGACCCGGGTAAAGCGCTTGCGCAGGAAGGTTCCGGTAGAGTCCTGTTTGCCAAACAACAGAAAACCGCTGAGCATGACAAAGAGATTGACGGCCGGCCGGCCCAGCGAATTCCAAAAATTCCCCGACCACCAGTGCGTGGTGTTAAAATCGGGATATTCCTGTACGACCGGCGCCGCTACATGAATGGCGATCACCAGTACAGTAGCCGCATTGCGCAGCCGGTCGGCCCAAGGGAGCAGTTGTTGCATAATCAACAAATCAATAAAAAGTACCCTTTACCATTCGATTTCCAGGCCATCGTATCCCAGTGATACCCCTGGCGGGAGTTGTGCTTCCACGTCCGTACTCAGGCCCATTTCATGACTGAGGTGGATGATCCAGGCGTGTACCGGCTGTATGGTTTCGATCAGTGCGAGCGCCTCCTCCAGACTGAGGTGGGTGGTGTGCGGGCGTTGGCGCAGGGCATTGATCACCAGGTACCGG
>CAYVDV010000039.1:0-19384 GCA_964450465.1 uncultured Saprospiraceae bacterium | reverse complement strand
TGAGTTCGGCGCCCATGGGGCCGTAGTCGTACACACCGCCGAGGCCGTCGTACACCTCGGATGAAGGGTATATGAATCCGTATTCTTTACTGTGCGAAACCAGCCGTTTAAAAAGATCCTCCTGCATGGAAGTGGGAAAGTTTTGAGTTTTGAGTTTTGAGTTTTGAGTGCGCCCTTTGGGCCAAATACCCAAACCCGGGAAAAAGCGGCGCAAAGGTGGGGAAATTGGCCTTAAAAACGAAACCGCACCGCGTATTAAATCCCCGCCGCGCGGACAGAAACAAAAAAGGTTCCAAAATCTTCAACCCTGAGCGCTTCCGGTTTGTTCCCCAACGAAAATATTTACCTTGCCCGAAATTTCCCCAACCCAAAACCGGAAGAAGACGCTGTGTAATCTTATCCACAGGCAACACTACACTCAAAACTCAAAACGCACAACTCAAAACTCATAACTCTCGCATGGCATCTTTTAAACGCACTGCATCTGCCGTATGGCAGGGAACGGGTCCGGATGGTTCCGGTACCCTGAGCGGCCCATCCGGCGTCCTGTACAACACCCCGTATTCCGCGAAGCTCCGTTTTCAGAACGAGGACGGCCGCGCCGGCACCAACCCGGAAGAACTGATCGCTGCGGCGCACGCCGGCTGCTACAGCATGGCGCTCAGTTTCGGGCTGACCAATGCCGGATTTACCCCCACCGAACTGCGCTGTTCCGCGGTGATCCAGATGGAGAAGGGCGACAGCGGCTGGTCCTTCGCGAAGATCACTTTGCAGCTGGAAGCCCAGGTTCCCGGTATTTCCGAAGATAAATTCATGGAACTCGCCCAGGCAGCCAAGGCCGGCTGCCCCGTCAGCCGGGCATTATCGGCAGTGCCGATTGAACTGGAAGCGAAATTGGTGTAAGACACAACAAAAAAGCCCGCCTCCCGGAAAGCGGGAAGCGGGCAGTTGTTGTTCATTCGGCGCGAAGTTTACAGGGTAGGTATTCGCACTCAAATGTGGTCCCGGCTTTAATTTTGGCACGAAAACCCGGGGACTGATCTTTGTGGGGCGCCCGTGAGCAAGATTCCGGAAGCGCGTTCCGATGGTCGGTGGGGTTTGGGTTCATTTGGTTCCTTCGCCGTCAGGTTGGTTTGGACAAGAGCAGAGGTTGCATAGCCGCATTCGTCTTGGTTTGATGGCAGTCTGTAAAAAAACGCCCCGTTTTCACCGGGCAGAAAATGGGCGTTTATTTTGTTCGGCCGGCAGGCGATCTGACACGGTACCCGGTCAGCAGGCTTTAAAGGGTTTGTGAGCCAAGTTGCGCCAGTCGCGCCGGAGAACAAAACCGGTATTCGGGATTAATGAGCCAAGGCAATCGAGGTTACTTCCGTCGTAAGAAAGGTTTAGGTGTTTTTGGTTTTAAGGGGCTTACAAGAACAGTACACATCGCATTTTTAAACCAGTAGGGTTTTTCGGGGCCGGCCTTTTGGAGTGCTTTCCCGCTTTAGGCTCGCGGTGATGGGACAAAGATGCAGCCCACCCGGCCCCGCCGGCAAACACGAAAGCGCGCTTAACTTCCACAATCCTTTGCCAAAAGCTTGGGCAGTACCGGAGTATTTCCGATTTTTGAACCGCCTCCCCTTTTTTTATTTTTCCATAAACAGTTTATTTCCAAGAGTTTAGGGCATACAATTCAAAAATTATGCAGGACAGCACACTGATCAGAACCCTGCAATTACTTACACCGGAAGAATTCGATACGCTGGAAAAATTTGTTGAATCGCCCATCTTCAATGAAGTAAACCGCTTCAACGACACGGTCCGGCTGTTCGAATACCTGCGCAATTACTATCCGCAGTTCCAGGGGCCGGAACTCGGGAAAAAGATCGCCGGCAAGGCGCTTTTTCCCAACCGGAGCCAACCGGAAGGCGAGGTGGAGCGCACCATGGCCCAACTCATGCACGTGGTCCGGCAGTTTATCAATTTCCGCTACTCGGCTGTCCGGGAAGGCCGTGTGGTGCGCGGGGGGCGCAAGACCAATATTCTACAGGATCCGGTGGCATTGCTCAACTTCGCCCGCCAGCAACTCGCCCTGATGCGGTTTTACAGCGAACGGCTCCTCCAAAAACCTGTGGAAGCGGCTAAATTGTTTAAAAACACGGACAGCGCCGCCGCAGCATCCGGGGGTAAAAAAAAGCGGGTAAAAAAGGCGGAAAACTACTTCCACGGCTTGTATGAAGAACTCGAGGACGCGTTTGACCAGCAACACCGCTTCGGCGATTTTGCGGAATACGAGTACAGCGACTTTTTTTACTTCCGCTATTTATCCGAACAAGAAAAGGCCATTTACGAAAGCCTCCACGAGTGGTCGGCCCAGGGCGGGTTTCTCAATCTGCTGGTCGCTTCCGAAAAACTCGACCGCTTTTACCTCCTGAGCAAACTCGACCAGATGTGCAAACTGCTGCACCTGCAGCAAATCGCCATGCCTTTTGACGAAGGTACCGATGAATACCGCCGGCTGAGAACCAACCAAAAACTGACGGTCAAAATGGCTCGCCTGCTTATGCAGCACGGGTATGACCGCAACGATCCGGGCATTGCCCTGTATTTCACCCTGCTCCGGCTGCTGGCCAAAAAAAAGCCGGAAAAAACCGACCCGCTGGCAGAGCAGTTTTTCCTGTTGCTCCGGCAACACCGCGATCTGGTGCCGGCCAAACGCTTCAAGGATTTCAACGTGATCGTGCGCTCCTACTGGGCGCGCCGCTACCGGCAAACCCGCGACCGGGATTTTCTGGAACGCCAGTTCCTGTCGCACCAGGAAGATATTGAACAACTGCGCCGGACCGGAGAGGCAATCCAAAGCTCCCATTTTCAAAATATGCTCTTCAACGCGATCAAACTGGGGCACCTCGACTGGGCGGGCGACTTCCTGCACGAGTTTTCCGAAAAGATCACGGCTACCCCTGCCCCGGAGATCGTGGCCGATATCGGTCGCGCCATGTTGCATTTTGCACGCCGCAATTACAAAGCAGCCGAACAACAACTCCCGCATTATTTTAATTACGGCGCATCCGAAGACCCTGTGCTGTACGCCCTGGCAGCTACCCTGGACCTCCGCATCCGGTACGAATGCAACTCCCTGCTCGATCCGGAAGGGATCAATATGAAACGCGCCACCCATAAGCGGATCAAGGAAAACAAAAGCCTGCCGCCACAACGACGGGAAGGGATCCTCGCTTTTTATGACTATGCCATCCGGCTCTACCGGCTCCGGGAAAAACTACAACTCCGAGGCTCAAACTGCACAACCGCATTGCAGGAACTGGAGGATATCACGGTAAACCTGGCCCAAAAACCCGCCGTCGATTCGGAATGGCTTCAGGAAAAATGCCGGGAAATCCGGGCGCAGCTGGAAAAAAAATGTCCGGAGCTCAAAACTGGAAATAAATAAACGGCTGCACATCCGAGGATTTGACCTGCATGACCAGCGCCACAATGAGCGTCACCAGCAGGGCTTTGGCGACCAGTGGCAGAGCCGTCACGCCCCGCTCGGCCGCCCGCTCCCAGGATGATGGCAACAAATGCAACCCGTAGCCCAGCAGCATCCAAAATACTACCGGACCATACCCCGACAGGAATTCGGGCAGCACCTGAAGGTTGAACGCATAGGCGATCTGCCCAAGCATGGCCTGTACGGTGGGGATGTCTTTTGCCCGGAAAAATATCCAGCAAAAACACACGAAGTGAAAGGTCCACAAGCCGCCGAAAAACTGTCGCCACCAACCCGGCCGGCCGGGGAAGATGCTTTTCCACCAGCGCTCCACCGCCAGGGCGGCCCCGTGCAAGCCTCCCCAGATGATAAACCGGGTGGCCGCGCCGTGCCACATCCCACCCAGCAACATGGTCAGCATCAGGTTGACATAAGTGCGCACGCGCCCCCGCCGGTTGCCGCCCAGGGCAATATACAGGTAGTCGCGGAGCCAGGTGGAGAGCGATATGTGCCAGCGCCGCCAAAACTCGGTGATGCTGAGCGATTGGTACGGCGAATCAAAATTGATGGGAAACTGAAAACCGAGCAGCAGGCCGATGCCGATGGCCATGTCGGAGTAACCGCTGAAGTCGCAGTAGATCTGCAGTGCATACCCGTAAATACCGAACAGGTTCTCCAGGCCGGTGTATTGCGCCGGCGAGTCGAATACCCGGTCGACAAAGTTGAGGCTGATATAATCGGAGATGACGGCTTTTTTGAACAGGCCGATGCAGAACAGGAAAACCCCGCGCCCGAACTCCTCCCGCGTCAGGTGCAGCGGCCGGTGGATCTGCGGCAAAAAATCGGAGGCCCGCACAATGGGCCCCGCTACCATTTGGGGGAAAAAGGTCACGAAAAACGCGTAATCCCAGATATTGTCGAGCGCTTTCAGATTGCCGCGATACACGTCGATCGTGTAACTGAGCGACTGAAAGGTGAAAAAGGAAATACCGACCGGCAGGAAAATATCGAAATGCAGGGGCTGGGCGCCACTGAGGCCCGCCCAGAGTTCGAGAAAATAATTGGTGTATTTGAAATAGGCCAGCATGCCCAGGTTGGCCACCAGGCTGAGCACCAGCAACCACTTTCGCGCCCGCTGCGAGGGCGCCTGCTCGATCCAGCGGGCCAGGTTAAAGTCGACGACCACACTGGCTACCAGCAAGAGGAAATAAATGCCGCTGCTTTTGTAGTAAAAAAAGACCGAAAACAGGATGCTCCAGAAGATCCGCGCCCGGTCCAGCGGCAGCAAGGCGCGGTAGATCAGCAGAAAGCCCAGAAAGAAAAACAGAAACACCCCGCTGCTGAACAACAGCGGTGACTCCGGATGGTAAAAAAACTGGTCGAGTATTTTGGCGGAATCGAACTGAAACATCGCGTTTTGCCAACTGGCGGGCAAAAGTACATTCTCTCTCCGGGAACCGACCTATGCCAATTATCTTTGTTGCGTTAATTATTTAAAAACCGACCATTTTTAATCACACGACATGTACGCCAAATTCGCCTTCCTCAGCAGCCTGCTGGCGCTGTGCGCCAGCCTTTCCGCCCAACCAGGCAGCCCTGATCCTTCTTTCGGCAAAGCCGGTTTTGTTACCACCAACGTGTACCGCTCCGACGACCAGGCCTTCGGCGCCCTGCGGCGACCCGACGGCCGCCTGCTCATCGTCGGCAGCGCCACCCTCGATTCCACCAAAGCCTTCAGCGCAGTGCAGCTCCTGCCCGATGGCAACCCCGATCCGGCCTTCGACCTGGACGGCCTGATGATCCGCTCCCTGGGCCCGGACGAAGAAACCGCTTACGCCGTGGCCGCCTATCCCGACGGCCGGACGGTGCTGGCCGGAATCGCCAGCAGTGGCATCAATGAAAATGACTTCGCCCTGCTGCGCCTGCTGCCCAACGGCGCGCGCGACGCCAGCTTCGGCGCCAACGGCCAGGTCCGGACCGACTTCGACGGCGGCGACGATTTCGTGGATGCCGTCATGATACAGCCCGACGGCAAGGTAATCGTAGCCGGCAGCACGGCCCCGCCCCAGGGAGAAGCCGACCTTGCCCTTGCGCGCTACCTGCCCGACGGACAGCCCGACAGCAGTTTTGGGACCAACGGCAAGGTCGTTTTCTCGCGCTCGGTGTATTCCGACGTCACCTTCGATGCCCTATTACAGCCGGACGGCAAGATCCTGGTGGCCGGCCAGTTGTACTACGATATTTTCACCGCCGATTTCCTCGCCGCCCGCTTCCTGCCCAACGGCCAACCGGACTCCAGCTTCGGCGATAACGGCTACCGAACCATCGACTTCGATGCCTTCAATGACCTCTGCAGGGGCGTGACCCTTCAACCGGACGGCAAAATCGTGCTGGCCGGTTTTTCCGTGTACGACGATTTCATTGCCCGGGTGACCGCCACCCGGCTCCTACCGGATGGCGCCATCGATACTAGTTTCGGCCTGCAGGGAAAAGTGATCCGGGACATCGGCCTGTTCAGCAGCCTGGGCACCGATGTTCAGGTCCAGTACGACGGCAAGATCCTGATCTCCGGCATGACCGAGGATATCGACGCGCGCGATTTTTTTGTGCTCCGCCTGCTGGCAGACGGGTCGTCCGATCCGGACTTTGCCGATCAGGGGCTTTTTCTCGTTTCCGTAAGCGACAAGGACGATAATTCTTACGCCCTCGTACCCGAGCCCGATGGCAGCATGACCCTGGTCGGCCGCTCGGAAAACAAAACCGAATGGGATATCGCCGTGCTGCGCATCCGGGAAAACGGAACCCTGGACCCGGGTTTTCAGCAAAACGGGGTTTTGCGTATCGATCAGGGCAATTCCTACGACGATGCAAACGATTTGCTTGTGCATGCCGATGGCCGGCTAAAAATGGCAGGATTTGCCTATAACGATCCTTCTTTTAGCGGAAATGTCAATGCCGCACTGGCAGCCCGCTTGCCGGATGGCAGCCCGGATCTGTCCTTTGGACAGGATGGTTTCACAACGGTGGACTGGTCGCCTGGTTTGGATATCTGGAACGGGCTGGCCGAACAGCCGGACCAAAAAATAATCACCTGGGGTACCATCGGCCAACAACCCGGCCTCGGCAGGTTTCTGCCCGATGGAAAACCGGACAGCACATTTGGCAGCGCCGGACGGGTGCTGATCAACGCAGGGCCATACGGCAATTTTAACACAGTACTTCTGTTGCCGGACGGCAAGTTCCTGGCAGCCGGTTATCCGGGCCAGATACAGGTGCAAAACCTGCTCATGCGCTTTCTGCCCAATGGCGACCCCGACACCAGCTTTGGCCTCAACGGGGTGGCGCCGGACCTGTTTCCCCAGGGAATTACCACCTGGAACCACCTGCTCCGTACTTCCGACGGCAAAATCCTGGCTATCGGCCTGTGGGACTGCTGTGACACCGTGGTGTCCGGAGGCTTTTTCCTGGCGCGTTTGTTCCCGGACGGCACACCCGATCCGGAATTCGGAACCCAGGGCTACTACCTGAGCCCGGGCAACCCGCCTTCCTACACGTACAGCTACAAGATGGCGCTCCAGTCCGACGGCAAGATCCTGCTCGCCGGTACTACCAGCCACCCCACGGTGATCCGGCTGTTGCCCGACGGGACTCCGGACCCCGATTTCGGCAGCAATGGCGTCTTCGAGCTGCCGACTGCGGGACCGCTGAACAGCCGTTTCCTGGATATTCTGGTCCAACCCGATGGCCGGATCATAGCGGCCGGCTGGGATCAAAGCGGCAGCGGCGCCTACAACGGCGACCCTTTTATTGTGGCCCGCATCGATCCCAATGGCGTTCTGGACGCTACGTTTGCCGACAACGGCGTGTTTCACTACCCCGCCCAGGCCGCCAGGGCGCTGGGGCTGCAACCCGATGGCAGCATCGTCGTGGCCGGCAGTATTCCGCAGGGCAGCAACCGGAACGACCTGTTCCTGGTCCGCCTGATTACCGGCCCGGTGCTGGGCGTTGCGGACCGGCCCGAGGCCTACCCTACCCTCCTGGCCTACCCCAACCCGGTGGTCGAATCCTTGCAACTGGAATACGAACTATTGGAAGACAGACAAGTGAGCATCCGCGTTTTTGACCTGAATGGTCGCCTGCTCAGCACGCCGCTTCAGCAGGTTCACCGTCCTGCCGGTCCCTACCGCGAGCAAATTCAGTTGCCGCAGGGCCTGCCAGCCGGACGCTACCATCTGGTATTTGAAACGGGCGTTGAGAGAAAAACCCTGGTATTTGTAAAAGGGCAGTAGTTAATCACGGAAACACCTCCAGTGCCATGGCCATGCTTTTGCCAAAGGCGTTGCGGTTGATCCCCGGGTCTTCGCCCATCTCGTCGAGGAAGAATACCAGGTTCTCCATGGCCATGTTGCCGGTGAGTTCGTCTTTGGCCATGGGGCAACCGCCATATCCCCGCATGGCACCGTCGAATCGCCGGCAACCGTTTTCCCAGGCGGCCTGGATCTTCTCGCGCCAGTTGTGCGCCTGGGTGTGCAGGTGCGCGCCGAACTGCACGTCCGGAAACGCCGGGATCAGGTCGCTGAACAGGTAGGAAATATTTTCCGGGTTGGAGCACCCGATCGTATCCGACAGCGAGAAGATCCGGATCCCGTAGGGTACGAGCCGGTCCACCCACTTTTGCACAATCTCCACGTTCCAGGGATCGCCGTAGGGGTTTCCAAAACCCATGGATAGATAAAGCACCAGCGACTTGCCGTGTTTTTCGCAGAGTTCCTGGATCGCTTGTGTACGCTCCACACTCTCGGCGATCGTCGCGTTGGTGTTGCGCAGCTGAAAGGTCTCGCTGATGCTGAACGGATAGCCGAGAAACCCAATCTCGGGATACTGGCACGCTTCTTCTGCGCCGCGCTGATTGGCAACGATCGCCAGCAGCTTGGTTGCCGTTTGGGAAAGGTCTAACTTTGCCAGCACTTCTGCCGTGTCGCGCATCTGGGGGATAGCCTTGGGACTGACAAACGAACCGAAATCGATCGTATGGAACCCCACCCGCAGCAGTTGATTGATATACGCGGCTTTCACGTCGGTTTCAATAAAACCGCTCAGCCCTTGCATCGCATCGCGCGGGCATTCGATCAGTTGAACGGCAGATGTGGGTGGTTGTGACGGCAAAACAGAGCGGTATTAGTTGATTAGGCTAAACGCAAGTTTGAGATTATCTGCCGGAGGTAAGAAAATCCCAAACATGGGCTAAACAAATTTGGCAGCCCAAAGTTATGCTGCCTGCAGGCTGTCGCGCAAAACAGACCGTGTTTTTAAAAAAATATGACATGAAAAATAAAGGACGATGGATCTTATTGGGGCTTTTGCTGGTTATTATCGGCATAACGGCAGTGGTCCTGACACTCGTAGGCACGCAATGGGTCTTTCTGGAGTTTCTGGAAAAGCCCGGCCGGCTCTTCGCTTTTGTCGCCAAGATCATTATGGTCATGGCCGGGTTTATTATCATCGCCCTGGCAAATACGGACTGGGACGAAGAACGCCGGGAAAGCCAGGAGCCGTAGGGGCACAGGCCGAAAAGTCACAATGCCCCCAATGCCCCCAATGACCCTAATGACCTTTAATGACCCTAATGCCCCTAATGCCCCTAATGCCCTTAATGCCCTTAATGCCCTAACGCCCCCAACAACCACACCAACCACATGCACCACATGAATCCGCTAACCATTTTTGGCGAACCGATCATCGATGCCAATTCGATCGAGCAGATCAGGCGTTGCTTCAGCACGCCCGAGGATCGCGGCGCCCTGACCGCCGATGCGCATTACGGTTATGGCCATCCCATCGGGGGCGTAGTGGCGTACAGGGACAAGATCAGTCTATCCGGCGTGGGCTTTGACATTGCCTGCGGCAACAAGGCCTGCCAGACCAACATCCGCGCAGCCGATATCGACACCGAAAAGGTCATGGACGCGATCTTCAAACAGATCGGTTTCGGCATCGGCCGGCCTAACCCGCAACCCATTGACCATCCGGTGTTCGACGAGATTTCCAAAGCCGGGTTTAAGCCCCAGCGCGCCATGATGAAACTGGCCATGGAACAACTCGGCACCGTAGGCTCGGGCAACCATTTCATCGACCTGTTCGAAGACGAAGAGGGCTGGCTCTGGATCGGCGTGCACTTTGGCTCCCGCGGTTTCGGGCACAGGACCACCATGGGCTTCATCGCCTTATCCAAAGGCAAACGCTTCGACGAACACGCTCCGGAGGGCGGCATGGACGCGCCCCCCATTCTGTTCGATGCGGACAGCGCCCTGGGGCAGGACTACCTGGCCGCCATGCGTCTGGCAGGGGAATACGCCTATGCCGGCCGGGATACGGTGGTGGAAAAAGTCCTGGAGATCCTGGGCGCGCAATCGGTCCTGGAAGTACACAACCACCACAATTTTCTGTGGGAAGAGGAACATTTCGGGGAAAAATACTACGTCGTCCGCAAAGGCGCCACCCCGGCGTTTCCGGGGCAGTACGGGTTTGTCGGCGCCACCATGGGCGATACCTCGGTGATCATCCGCGGTATCGACAGCGATAAAAGCAGGGATGGCCTGTACTCGACTGTCCATGGCGCCGGCCGCGTGATGAGCCGCAACCAGGCCGCCGGCAAAAAACGCTGGCGCAACGGCAAGATCGAATATCTGAGCGCCGGAGTAGTCGACTGGATAACGGTCAAAAAAAGCCTGAAAAGTCAGGGCATCGTGCTGCGTGGCGGCGGCGCCGACGAAGCGCCGGAATGCTACAAGAAACTCGAAGAGGTGCTCGCCTACCACGAAGGCACGATCGAAGTAGTGCACCGCTTGCGTCCCATCGGCGTGGCCATGGCTGCGCCGGATATGTACGATCCATATAAAGATTAGTGCCCGCCGCCCATCGGGATTACCGGCTGTTCCCCCTGATTGTTTTTATTCAGTTTGACAAACAATACGGCAATTGCGCCGCAGATCAGCAAGACCCCGGCCAGCCGGATCACGTTTTCCGGATTGCCCTGCAGCCAGCTGTGGTAGTACAGGGGCAGTGTGAAGATCTGGATCATCATCGGGATCACGATAAACATGTTGAAAATACCCATGTACACGCCCGTGCGCTCGGGCGGAATGCTGCCCGCGAGCATGATATACGGATTGCCCATCATGCTCGCCCAGGCCATCCCAATCCCGATCATGGGAATGAACAGCCACATTTCGGAATGGATCGCCGGTATGAACCACATGCCGATGCCCGCCAGCGTCAAACAGATGCTGTGCATGACTTTCGGTCCCCAACGCTGCGTAAAGGGTACCATGGCGAAAGCGGCCACGAAGGCCATGAAGTTGTAAAAACCGCCGATCTGGCCGTTGATCAGCCCCGCATCGCGGAAACCCATAGTTGTCTGGTCGGTGGTGCCGAACAGCGTGGTGGACAGCGAAAGCACGATGTATTGCCAGTAGCAAAACATGGCATACCACTGAAAGAGCAGGACCAGCGCCAGTTGTTTCATCGTGAGCGGCATATCGCGAATGGCATCGCCGATTTCTTTGAATGTATGCGCCCAGCCTTTGGGCAGGGCATTGATCTTGGCCAATTCTTCTGCGCTCAGGGGGTCTTCTTTGGTGGTGCGGACCGTCCAGAGAATAGAGGTGATGGAAAAAATGGCGCCGATGACAAACGCCGTGACGGTTACATAGGGGATATGGTGCGAATTCACCGCATCCTTGTTCATGCCCAGCACCACCAGAATAGTCGGTGTCAGATAGGAAAGTGTCTGCCCCAGCCCGGTAAAAGCGCTCTGCGTCAGAAAGCCGATGGAGTGTTGTTCCTTGTCGAGTTTGTCGCTCACAAACGCGCGGTAAGGTTCCATGGTGATGTTGTTGGCGGCGTCCAGTATCCAGAGCAGGCTGGCCGCAATCCAGAGGGTCGGGCTAAAGGGCATAAACAACAGACCCAGGCTGGCCAGCACCACCCCGACGAGAAAGTACGGGGTCCGGCGCCCCAGTTTGCTGGTGGTTTTGTCGCTCAGAGCGCCGATGATCGGCTGCACGATCAGGCCGGTCATGGGACCCGCCAGCCAGAGGTAGGGCAAACTGGCCTCATCGGCGCCCAGGTATTTGTAAATAGGGCTCATGTTGCTTTGCTGCAGCCCGAAACTGTACTGAATACCGAAAAAGCCGACATTCATATTAACGATCTGCCAGAAAGAAAGGCGAAGCTTGGAATTGGCCATGTCTGTTGTTTGGAAATAAAAAGGGGCAAATATAGCATTCGACCCGACAATTTATCCCTCATCCGGTTTCTTCCCCTTTACCATGCCGCCTTTGCCTACGGCGCTTTTGCCAAATCGGTCGCGGATCTTGTCCATGGCGGCCAGCAGGCGGGACTCTTTTTCGGTATCGTCGAAGAGGTTGAGCTGGCTGGAGCCGGGCACCAGTTCGCTGAAGCGGACGCCCAGCAGCCGGATGGCCTGCCGGCGTTCGTACAGGCGTTCGAACAACTGGAGCGCATGCTCCGTCAGGGGGCCGTCCTGGGCCGTGTAAGGAATTTTCGCCTGCTTGGTAAAGGTGTTAAAATCGGAATATCGCAGTTTGATGGTTACGCAGGCAGTGAGTTTGCCCATGGCGCGCAGTTCGTAGGCCAGTTGAGCGGTTTGGCGCCGGATCTCGTCCTGCAGGAAGCGCATATCGATACTGTCGGTATGGAAGGTACGCTCGGAGGAAATGGAATCCTGCTCGCGGTAAGGCACCACGGGGCTGTCGTCTTCGCCATTGGCTTTTTTCCACATGAGGAGGCCGTGTTTGCCGAACTCCCGTTCGAGGAGCCGCGGCGGCATTTCGCTGAGGGTAAGGCAGGTCCGCACCCCCAACAGGGCCAGGCGCCGCTCTGTCTCACGTCCGATGGAAGGGATTTTCCCGACCGGCAGCGGAGCCAGGAAGGCTTTTTCCGTGCCTGCAGGCACCAGTTTGGTCCCGTTGGGTTTCACCTCGCCCGCGCCCACTTTCGACACCGTTTTGTTTACCGACAAGCCAAAGGACAGGGGCAGGCCGGTTTCGCGAATGATGCGCTCCCGCAATTCGGTGCTCCATTTCCAGCAACCGATATGCCGGTCCATGCCCGTGAGGTCGAGGTAGAACTCGTCGATGGAAGCCTGCTCAAACAAGGGCGCCTGCTCTTCGATCACCTCGCGCACCAGCGTCGAGTGTTTGGAATAGGCTTCCATGTCGCCTTTCAAGACCAAAGCGTCGGGGCAGAGTTGCAGGGCCTGCCGCATGGGCATTGCCGAGCGCACGCCGAAAGCGCGGGCCTCATAGCTGCAGGAAGCCACCACCCCGCGGTTGCTGCTGCCGCCGATGATCAGGGGCTTGCCGCGCAGAGCGTCGTTGCGCAGACACTCGACGGCCACGTAGAAGGCGTCAAGATCGAGATGGAGTATGGCGCGGGAAAAGATGGACATGGTTGCAAACTGGTTTCAAAGATACAGGGAAAGCAGATGCGCCGGAGAGAAAAACAACGGACCGCACAGATATGCTTACTTTTGCCGGACAAAACCAATCCAGCTATGCTACGAATTGCCCTTCTCCTGATACTGGCGGCGCCCTATTCCTGTAAAACCGGGCGAAACGCCACCGGAAACCTGCCAATGGTGGAACTCAAAACCGGCGGCTGCTTCGGCTATTGCCCGGTCGTCCGGCTTACCGTCCGCAACAACGGCCTGGTGGAATACGAGGGGCTCCATTTTGCGGAACGGATCGGCCTGGATTCGTTTCAACTCACCAAAACCGAGTTGCGTACCCTGCGGGAAAAAGTGCGCGAGGCCAACCTGTGGCAGTATCCCGACCGGATCAAATCGGAGGTCATGGATGCACCCAGCGCCACCCTTACGGTATTTCAGGATGGGAAATCGAAAAGTGTGTCCGGTTCCATTGACCGGCCCGAACCGCTGCTTGAACTGGAAAACCTGATCAAAAACATGGCGGAGGCCCACGACTTTCAGGTCAAACGCGGGGTAAATCCCAACGAGCCCCCGGCAGCCACCCGCCAGGAGGTGCTCGTCCAGCTCAGCCCGGAACTCAATGCCGGCAACTGGATCCGCCAGTTCACAGAGTTTCGCTTTCTGCTGATCCGCCGGATCTCTGCGGAGAATAGCTGGATCGTGGCTTACGATCCGGCACAGATTCCTGAAAAGGCCGTGCTGGAGCTTTTCAAAGGCAGCCAGGGTGTGCTGAATGTGCAACCGAACCGGAAAGTGGACGAACGGAAATAAAGGCAGGCAACCATCTCCAAGCAAGGCATGGCGCGTTTTTGGCAAAAGGACAGAACTCTTTGGCTCGTATATACACTGGCGGCGCTGGCCGTCAGTCTGCAAAGCCTGTGGCAGCGCGTCAACGCACACGGCTACACGGCCTTCGAAAACTATGTTATTTTTAAAAACTCCTTTACGCATTTCGCCAATGGACTGAATCCCTATGCGGCCTACCCCGCCGAACAATGGGACCTGTACAAATACAGTCCGGCGTTTTCCCTGGCCATGGCGCCTTTTGCCGCAGTACCCAACTGGCTGGGACTCCCGCTGTGGAATGTACTCAATGCCGTCCCCCTGGTCTGGGCTGTCCTGCGCCTTCCCATACCGGCTGCGCAGCGGCGTTTCGCAGCCTGGTTTATCCTGCCGGAGCTGGTCATTTCCATGCAAAACAGTCAGAGCAACGGCCTGACCGCTGCGTTGATCCTTTGGTCCTGGGTTGCTTTGGAGCGGCGAATGCCCGTTTGGAGCGCCTGGTGGGCCGGTGCGGGCGGCTTCCTGAAAATCTTCGGTATTTTTGCCGCTGTGCCGGCGATGGTGTATCCGCAACGGCGGAGCTTCCTTCCGGCGCTTCTGGCATGGTCGGCATTTTTACTGATCGTGCCCGTGCTGGCTACCACGCCGCAGCAGTTGGTCCAGGTGTACCGCTGGTGGTTCGATCTGTTGCAGGAAGACCACAGCGCTTCGGTAGGCTTGTCCGTACTGGGCTGGCTGCAGACCTGGTTTGGCTGGATGGCGCCCAAACTGGGCGTTACGCTTGCCGGACTGGCGTTACTGGCTGCGAGCACCTGGGCGGTGTACCGCCGCCGGAATGCCGGCACGGGACTGCCGCCGCTGCAGGAACGGGTATTGCTGTGGGCATCGCTGCTGCTGTGGGTGGTCATCTTTAACCACAAGGCAGAGTCGCCCACCTTTGTCATTGCCCTGTGCGGGGTTGCGCTTTGGTACAAAACCGTGGAAAAGCCGGCGCCGTGGCGAAAAATAGTGTTGTGGACAGCCTTTACGCTGGCTTCCCTGTCGCCGACCGACCTGTTCCCCAGAACCCTGCGCGAGCAGATCGTACAACCCTACGTCCTGAAAGCCGTACCTTGTATTTTAATCTGGATCCTTATAACTGCGCAACTGCTGCGTACTTTTGTTCAAAAGCAAGATTTGGCATCTGATGAAGAATGAACTGCTCTGGAAATTCCTGAAATTTGGCGTCGTCGGTTTCTCCGGCGTTTTTGTTGACTTTGGGATCACCTGGTTTTGCCGCGAAAAACTCCGCCTGAACCAATACATTGCCAACAGTACCGGCTTTTTGTGCGCCGTGGTCAGCAACTACGTCCTGAACCGCATCTGGACCTTCGAAAGCCACGACCCCTCCGTGGTCATGCAGTTTTCCAAATTCCTGCTGGCTTCCCTGATCGGACTGGCCATCAACAACGGGATCATTTACCTCCTTAACGAGCGGTTCAAGATCAACTTTTACCTGGCCAAACTCGTCGCTACCGGCGTGGTAACGGTGTGGAATTTCTGGGCGAACTATACGTTTACGTTTCACGGATAATGGGCCGGACAGCATGTGTATTTGCAAAACAGCACAGACAAGGCTGTTGAAGTCATGCGCTTTTCCGGAAACCAATTCGAATGCTGACACCAAGCTTTGAAAAATTTTGCAGCAAGGCGCCGTAATAGGTCGTTCGGCTATTTGAAACCTCAAACTTCCCTTGTGCAATTACGCCCCTGCTGTAATTGGCAACCAATCCCAAGGCAACGAAAAAAGGAGGACGGATGCTAAAGAAAATCTCCGGATTATACTCTATCCCAAACAAAATCGGCTCCCGGCCGTATTTATAGTCCACCCGGCCTTCGAGAACAGGATCGTCAAATGGCGGAGCCTGGATACCTGAACTATGCAAGGGCACGCCCAAATAAGCGTATTCCTTTTCAAGTGGCAGAACGACGGTGGCAAAAAGCGAGTGAGCCATGACCAAATGTGCGGTTGTATAGCGACGGGAAAGGCCGAGGCTGGCTATGGCATAATGCCCTATTAAGATATGGGTTTCATTTTCAACAGGTAGGTTGTCTGAGGGGAACCTGCCATCTGATTTGAAAACTAACGTAGCAACTCTTTTTCCTATCCCAAGCCCCGCGACTGTACTCCAAAGATCATTCTTTCGGTGCGGGAACCCGACAATTACGCCAAATTGACTAGCTATGATAAACCCTCTTCCCTTTATTGAAAAACTATCCACTTTCGGGATATGGTAAATGGTTCGGGGAGGGACATACAGCTGGTTAACAAGCGAAACCCGGTACTTAGTCTTTCTTTCTGCCTGGGCAAAAATCGCCTTTTCAGCCGTTGTTGTACTTCGTTGAATTGCCCGCGTTTTTTTGTTTAAGCAGGCGAATACTTTTATACCCAACTCTGAATTATTTACATGATACCGTCCTTCCAGATAGCTTCCGTCCGCTATATTACGAATATACTGAGTACCCTTTGTTAATTTTTGCGCACTCAGGCTTGTATAGAGCTGTAGCTGCCCGGAACCCGAGCGAAAAAAATGAAATGCATGGCTGTACCCGATATTGAGCCGGAGAAAAAGTGGAAATACAGCATCCTGAACAGGATGGTTAATGATCCCAAAAGTGTAGCTATAAATCTCTCCTAAATCCTGCGTGATCAAAAAGGATGCTTCCAGCCCCAGCAAAAACTCGTCTTTTGATTTTTCATTCCGGAACGAATGGCCTGCGCCAAGAAGAATACTGGGAAAACCCGTATGTTGATTATACCAATCAGTCCATATTGTTATTGAATCTCCATGATAATCTACCTGATAATAACGCAAGCCCTGCAGGGTAAGACCGGCCTCTGCATACCATTTTTTATTTGGTCGATAGCTCCATTCCTTTTTATAGGTTATCGATCCGCCAAAGCCAAGCTGTGGTTTGGCTATCACATACGGATTGCGCGAATATTCTATAGCAACCGGCGGAGTAAGATGAAAGCCGACACCGAGATAACTCTGTGCCATCACAAAAGATGAACAAGTACAGAGCCAAAACAAAATAAAATACGCACTATACCCAGGCTGAAGGGCTCTCCCGGGTTTTTCCGGTTTAATCCAAATATTTGTCATTTATTTTGCATGATGCAAATCCCTGGCGGCACACAGTATTCGCCACGTCAAAATAACGCTGCGGTTTGCAGAATGGCTTTTATACTTCATTGTCGCTTTATCCGGAACTTGGGTTGCCAGTCCAGTGACATAATTGCGAAGTCTCCAATCTTATCCTTCCCGATCGACAGTCACGTCCCACCGCCCTGCCCCCCTTCGCTGATAGCGCCATCTTGCTTTCACAGTGCTCTGGGCGCCCGCTTATGCATGCCGGCTTAGTTCCGGCTCCGCCAGACCCGAACCGACACCAGATAAATGGCAACCAGCAGCAACAGAACGCTCCAGTTGCGGACGATTCCCAGGAATAATGCGCGCAGCGTTTGCCAGCCTTGCACAATACCTTCCCAGAGTTGTATGCCGAAACCAGGGCGAAACGCCGCTACGGGTTTCTCTTTCGGGAGCATGCGATACTGCATTTGGGCCCGCTGGTACAGGTCGAGGGTTACGGTGCTGTACCGGATAGCGTCTTCGATCTTCAGGGTTTCCACTCGGGCCCGGTCGGCGCCGGCCCGGCTGTCACGCCGGCTTTGGGCGGCCGCGAGCCGGTCGGCGGCTTTGTCCTGCCCGCCGGTCGGGATTTCCTGTTGAAACTGTTGTTCCCGTTTTTGGGCAAGATCCTGTTCCAGCAATTCCAGCCATACATCGCGGGCATGAATGCGGCGATAATCCAGGAAGTCGGCCAACCGGCCAATGGCGCGCAGGGTGGTATCCAGTTTTCCGGCCGGCACGCGAATAACGACACTGTTGGAAAACACCACGCTTGTTTTCTCCAGCAAGGAGTCCGCGCTGACGGGTATTTCATCCCGGAACTGCACCTCGGAATGAAGGTCGTTGTCGAGCACAAAGCCGCCGTTTTGCAGGGCAATGTCCTCCACCCGGAGGGTTGCCTGCACGGCATCCTGGACGCGGAAACGCATCTCTGCGGTGCGGATGAAGCGCTTGGTAGAATCCGGTGGGTTGTAAGAAGCCGCTGCCGAGCGAAAGATGTCGGAAGAAAGTGGGGCTACCTCCGGCGGAGCGGGGGCAGCCCGGGAGTCCATTCCTTTGCCGGCCATTTCTGCTTCGTCAGACTCCAGCAGATGGGATGATGACTGTGGCGACGGGGCGCGTTCGGCTCTTTGGCAGGCGGCCAGGGCGAGGAGGAGCAAGGTTGACAGGATTTTTGCTGCGGTGCTTGTTTTCATAATTTTAAGGTACGCGGGTGGTGAAACAGAAACGTCCTTACGGGACTTTGGGATATGGATGCACCGTAGTTTAAAATTACATAAGGAAGGAGTTCCCCTTAATTGCAACCGCCGCAGATACTGCCGGTACAGTTAAAATTGAGTTTGGAACTTGCAAAGTCCGCCACGGCATGATTGACGATCATCCCGGTGGCACATTCAAAGTCGCCGGTACCCACCCAGAGCGCCATTTCATCATACACATTGAACTGGGTCTCTGAACCGTCAACCGGTGTCATGAGGGCATGGTCGTGCGACCAAAAGGCATTGCCCTTTCCATCATCAAAATAATGGCGGAGTTCCACGAGCATCCCGGTCTCTGTCGGGGTTTGTTTGATGATAACCGAGCTAATCTGACCTTCGTAGTTGCCAATTTTGAAGGGTCCCGGAAGCGCACCTATGCCGGTGTAAGCCTGTTCACCGGGAACAGTGATGGTCAGCTCCCCGAGCGCCAGCGTACCACTGGCTGAAATATTGTCAATACAAAAATGCTTGTCTTCCTTTTTGCAGGAAGTGAAGGCGAGCATCAGGAATGCTGCCAGGCCGAAAATTTTTAATCCGTTTTTCATATTATCGTTTTTTTAATGCTTATGATCCCATTTGCTCCAGCAATTCCAACATATCCGCAATGATCCAGTGGTCAACAATCTTACTGCTGTTGACCCGGTAGCCGATAGCAAAGGGCGTTTCCACGACCCGGCAGGTCGGTGTAAAGCCCTCTGCCTCGCCGATGTGTATTCCCCGTGCGCGCGCCCGGACGATCACCCGGTCGCTTTCACAGGTAACTTCATCTATGATCACTTCGTATTTCGGGAATAGCCGCTCGCATAATAAGACATGATCTATGAGTTTGGGGTCCGTGGTGAAGCGGGAAAGCAGCGCTTTCGTCTTTGCCCTGCCGCTGATGGATTTATAGTATTCCAGAATCAATTTCCTGTTTTTCCCCTTCGAATCCATGGTCTTTAAAATTTCGTGCCATCACAGAAAGATCAGACCTTCCCTACGGGTTGGTCAGCGTACCGTTAAACTCCAACTGAGCCGATGAAAAGTCGGGCGCCACCACATAGGAGTAGGTTCCACTGCCGGTAGCTCCCGTAAACCGCCCGGTACCTTCCGTGATCACATAGCTGCCACTGCCGACAAAGGGGCTGTATTCGGTCGGCGCGGTGGTGCCGGTAAAACGTCCGATCAATTGTGATCCGTCCGCCGC
>CAYVDV010000038.1:0-19462 GCA_964450465.1 uncultured Saprospiraceae bacterium | reverse complement strand
GTTTTAATCGTTTATTTAAAAAATACTTTTAAACCCGAACATTCACCGGTATCTTTGCACCGGATATTAACACGCCATCTATGCCCAAAATTGATATCAGTACCGAGCAAAAAATCCGGGAAGCTGCGAAGAAGATCTTTTGCGAAAAGGGATTTGGCAGCGCTACCACACGGGACATCGCGGAGTCGGCGGAGACGAATATTGCATTGGTCAATTACTATTTCCGAAGCAAGGAAAACCTGTTTCAGGAAATCTTCCGGGAGAGTTTTACCGAAACCTTTTTACCCGCTGCAAACATTTTGAACGACGACTTGCCTTTGGAAGCCAAGATTTACAAATTCGTCGATCACATGACGGAATTGCTCAAAAAAGACCCATTATTGCCCCTGTTTGTCCTGAGCGAGATGCGCGGCGAACACTCAAAGACCTGTGAAATGGCCGCAACGCTGCAGGCACAGGATTCCAACCGGTTCCGGCGGCAGCTGGAGGAAGAGGCCGCAAAGGGACATATCCGTATGCGCAACTTCGAACACGTGGAAGTCAGTCTCATGTCGATGGTTATCTTCCCCTTCCTCAGTATGAATATCCTCAAGATGAAGAAGAATATGAGTACGGAAGACTTCCACCATTTTGTGGACGAGCGCAAAAAAGCGATTCCGGAAATGGTGCTCACCTACCTCCGGCATCAGGACTAAATGCCTGGCTTCACCTTAAACATTTGATTAATCCCTGTTTTATCTCATACGCGGTGTGCGACCCTTCAGGAAAATCCAAACTACCGGTAACACAGTTTGAGGCACACGCTCCCTGATTCACACTACACCGGAAATGATCAGGACTGTTGGCACAGGACTGCCAGCGGCCACGCCAGGGAGAGCAAAAGCAGCAAATACGCAGATCTGCGTACCCGCTTTCGATGGGTTTACGGATGCCCGGCGGATTCCCGGGGCCGCACCTTTGTACCCGAATACACCTCCTGAGCGCACAGGTCATTCATCCGGTGGATCATGCGGTTCAAGCAAGGCAAACGGCAACTCAGCGGAAAAGCATTGGCGCTACAACCCCAGCGCAAGAAATTTGGACAGTTACTCGCTGCAGAAGGAAAGCGAAAATGTGAAATTAAATTTTGCCAACTTTTTAATTTTGAAATCCGCGAGTCGTTTTTACTCGAATATCAAGAGCGATTCAACCACAGTTCACCGAAATACATCTTCTGTTGGGCAAATAAACCAAGAACCTTCGTCGAAAAATTCAGGTTGGGCAATTTGAAAAAAACGAAAACAAGATTGAACATTTGTTTAAATAATTTATTTAAAGGCTTGCCTCTGCTAGAAAAACCGCTCAACTTTGTGTCACCTTTTAAAAATTAAGTGTGTCATTACGATAAAATCCACGCTATTACAATATAAGCCTTCATTAAACGTCCATTTAATCCAAAGAGAAGAATCAAAATCCACTCATCTGTCATGTTAAGCAAAATGAAAACGCCGGTCACATCGGCCTGGCGCAGCAATCTTCACCTAATTTTATTTGGCATTTTCGCACTTGCATCGGCAAATCTGCGCGCACAAGGCCCCACCAGCGCGTACGGAACCGTAGTCGATGCTGCGACAAACGAGCCGCTGGCCTTCGCTACGGTCCAGTTTGAAGGCAAAACGGTCGGCGCCACAACCGGCATCGACGGCCGTTTCCAGGTAAAGATCGATGAGCCGGTATCCACCTTGAAAGTGACTTACATGGGCTATGAAACCCGCCTCGTCGAACTAAACCCGGGTGCGCCCAATCCGGACCTTGAAATCCGCATGGGAGAAGCCAGCAACACCCTCAAGGAGGTCGTTATCCGCAATGAAAAATACCGCAACAAGGACAATCCTGCCGTCGAACTGATCCGCCAGGTCATTGAGCACAAGGAGCAGAACCGCCGGGAGGGGCTCGACTATTTCAGCCTGGAACAGTACGAAAAAGTCGAGTTTGCCCTCAACCACATTGACGACAAGCTGCGCAACAACCTGATCTTCCGCAACATGCAGTTTCTGTTCGACAATGCCGATACCAGTGCAAACGGCGCAGTAAACCTGCCGTTTTATCTGTACGAACGACTCTCGGACCTTTACTATCGCAAAGAGCCGCGGGAAGAAAAAACAGTGGTCAAAGGCGAACAAAGCACTTCCCTGCCGGGCATTATCGACGGCAAAGGCATAGCCAGCTATGTGGAAAACTTGTACCAGCAGGTAGATATCTACGACAACCGGATCAGCCTGGCTACAACGGAATTTGTCAGCCCCCTGGCGCCTGCCGCCCCGGCGATTTACCGTTTTTACCTGCAGGATACCTCCCAACTGGACGAGGCCCGGGTTGTGCGTCTCTATTTCGCTCCGCGCAACAAAGGCGATCTCGCTTTTGAAGGGAATATGTGGATCGCACTCGACGGCAGCTATGCCGTTCGGAAGATCGAACTCGGCGTTCCACGGCATATCAACCTCAACTGGGTCAGTGAGTTACGGGTAGAGCAGGAGTTTGACTGGGTACAATCCGACAACGATGCCCTGGGCGCCACACGTCGTCTGATGCTCAGCCAGGATGTAGTGACAATGGATTTCAGCGCCCGGCGCGATACCAACGCCCGCGCCATCATCGGCCGCAAAACCACGAGCTACCGAAACTACACGTTGAACCAACCCTTGCCGGACCAGCTTTTCAAATTCAGCGGCCTGACGCAATACGCGGAAAATGCCAACCAGCAAACGGCGTCGTTCTGGGAAAAAAGCCGGCATATCAGCCTCAGCAAACGGGAAAAGGGCATCCAGGAAACGGTGGATACCCTGAAAAACTACCGCCCATTCAAGCGCTTCGTCAGCGTCGCCCGCATTTTCGTGGAAGGCTATCACTCCATCAATGACGGCGGCTTTGAAGTAGGGCCGGTAAATACCTTTTACAGTTTTAACCCGGTGGAGGGCTTCCGCGCCCGGCTTGGCGGCCGCACGAATATGAAATTCGCCCGCGACCTCCAACTCGAAGGTTACCTGGCTTACGGCACAAAGGACGAACGCTGGAAGAGCTATGTGGGCGCCACTTACGCCTTTGGAAACCAGCAGATCAAACGCTTTCCGCTGGACCAGGTCAAGGTATGGTACCAGGACGAGGTCAAAATACCCGGCCAGGAGCTCCAGTTTGTACAGGAAGACAACTTTTTCCTTTCGTTCAAACGCGGTGTAAACGACAAAATGATCTACAACCGGGTGTTCGGCGTGGAATACCTGAAAGAACTGGCATCGCACTTTTCCTACGCATTTACCGCCAAAACCACGCGGCAGATGCCGGCCGGCGCCCTCCGGTTCGAATACGGCAGTCCGGAACACCCCTCCTTCGACCCGGAATTACAGACGGCTGAATTCGGCGTCCACCTGCGCTTTGCTCCAAATGAACGCTTTTACCAGGGCGGCAACTACCGCACCCCCATCCTGAACCGCCACCCCGTATTCAACCTGTGGTACAACCTCGGCGTCCGGGGTATCCTGGGCAGCGAATATCAGTATCATTCCCTGCAGGCCAAGGTCGAAAAACTGTTCTACGTGGCCCCTATGGGCCGCACCACCGTAGTACTGGAAGGCGGCCGAATTTTCGGCACCCTGCCCTACCCTCTGTTGAAGGCCCACCGCGCCAACCAGAGCTTTGCCTACCAGCTGGAATCCTACAACCTCATGAACTTCATGGAGTTCATCAGCGACAAATACGCATCCGTCAATGTAACCCAGAACTTTTGGGGGTTCTTCTTCAACCGGATACCGCTGCTCAATCGCCTTAAACTGCGCGAAATGGTCTCTTTCAAGGGGCTTTGGGGCGGGCTGGACAACGCCAACCGTCCTACGGAAGACAACGGACTGCTCCTTTTCCCCACCAACCCCGACGGCACCCCGCTGAGCTACGCGCTGGGCAACAAACCCTACATGGAGGCCAGCGTTGGCGTGAGCAATATCTTCAAGATCCTGCGGGTGGACTATGTGCGGCGTTTATCGTACCTCGATCACCCGAATGTGGCCAAATGGGGCATCCGGGTGCGGTTCAAGGTGGAGTTTTAGGGGTGTTTAACCGATCGTCCCGTCCATCAGGATCTCTACATCGTAGGTTTTGGAGCTGGTGGGGTCGAAAATATCCCCTTCTGTAGATTCACCTTCGGCGATATAGATTACCCAATCCTCGTCAATGGTGGCTACTGCCCGGTGCACTTTCCCATCGTGTACGCGGGTATGTGCGATCACGCGACGGTCGATCAGTTCGCCTTTGTCGGTAAACGTAGCCAGCACGTACTCGTAATTCAGCAGAGCGGCCTTCCACCAGATCAGCGCAATAAAGCGATCGGTATCATCGATGGCCAAACAGGGTATATATTCGGTGAACGCATCGTCTTCCTCCGAGGGGTCCGCCGGCCGGATAAACTGCAGGATCATCGCATCGGGCAGCGGATCGTTTTCCGTGCTGAATACATGATGGGTGTCTTCGCCCAGCGTAACAGGCATGGGTACCGGCGGGAATTTGCCGACAAAGTCTGCGAATGTGTATTTAGGTACTGGCATGAATCAAAACGTACAGAGTTTTGAGTTTTGAGTTGAGGCTTGCGGGGCAAAGATCGTATATTTATCGCCAAACCACTCCATCAGCATCGCTCTCCATGGCAACAATGGTACAAACAGATTTCATCCGGCACTATTATCGCGGGCATGCGGGCATTTACGACCTTACCCGCTGGGCGTTTTTATTTGGGCGACAGGAGTTGCTTGAACAACTACCGGGCCGGGAGGAACAGTACCTCGCAGAGGTCGGTTGCGGTACCGGCCGGAACTTGCGCCAACTGGGCCGGATGCACCCCCGATGGCGGCTGACGGGTGTGGATGTATCGCCGGATATGCTGACTATGGCGGCCCGGGCAACAGCGCTGTTTGGCCATCGGGTAAGTTTACTGGAAGAGCCCTTCGGCGCCGGGACTTTTGGCGCACAGGACTCCCCGGATATTGTGTTGTTCTCCTACTCCCTAACCATGTTCAACCCCGGCTGGGAGGAGGCGATCCTGCAGGCCCGGGCAGCCCTGAAGCCGGGGGGCCACATTGCTGTTGTGGACTTTCACGACACCAATTCACGCCCTTTGCGCTGGTGGATGGACCGGCACCGGGTTCGGCTGGACGGGCACCTCCTTCCTTACCTGGAAGCGCAGTTTCAGCCCAGGCTATCCGAAGTACACAAGGCCTGGGGCGGAATGTGGCAGTATTTTCTCTTTATCGGTCAGAAATAGTACCGCTTAAAGGCCTCGATGGCCTCGTATTCGGCAAAGCCGAGCTGATCGTACACTTTTGCCGTGCCGCTGTTGCGCGCCTCTGCGCGTTGCCAGAATTCACGGGCATCGTGGCCGGGGAACAGCGGTCGGTCCTTTTGCGACTGGTGTTTAAAGATCGCGCGGCGTTTGCGCAGCAATTCTTCCGGGCTGAGCGGCACGGCCATGTCGATGTTCTCGATCTCCCATTCCTGCCAGGCGCCGCGGTACAGCCAAACGTAGCAATCTTTCAGCCAGGGGCAGTTTTCCTGCTTCAGGCGCTCCAGGGCGCGGAATATGGCCTCCAGGCACACGCGGTGCGTACCGTGCGGGTCGGAAAGGTCGCCGGCGGCATAGATCTGGTGGGGCTGGATCTGGTTGAGCAGGTCGATCGTGATCTGGATATCCTCTTCGCCGAGCGGTTTTTTCTTCACCTTCCCGGTTTCATAGAACGGCAGGTCAAGGAAGTGGGCCTGGCTGTCGTCGATACCCACATAGCGGCATCCGGCTTTTGCTTCGCTGCGGCGGATGAGGCCTTTGATGCGCTGTACTTCAGCGGCATCTACTTCACCCGGCGGTTTTTCCTGTATTTTCCGCTTGATGCCTTCGAACATCAGGCTCGTGACCGCTTTTTCAAATCCGAATGCTTCGTGGAAATCATTGACGAAGTCGGCAAAACGCACCACATCGTCGTCAAAAACGGCAATATTTCCCGAAGTTTGATAGGCTACATGCACTTCGTGACCCTGGTCAACCAGGCGAATAAATGTACCACCCATAGAGATCACATCGTCGTCGGGGTGCGGACTAAAAATCACGCAGCGTTTTTTGGCGGGAAAAGCGCGTTCGGGGCGGGTGGAGTCGTCGGCATTGGGTTTGCCGCCGGGCCAGCCCGTGATGGTGCGCTGCAGTTCGTTAAAGACTTTGATGTTAATGTTGTAAGCCGTGTCGAATTCGGTAATGATATCGCCCATACCGTTGTCCATGTAATCGCGGTTGGTCAGTTTGAGAATGGGCGTATTGATCTGGAGGGCGAGCCAGATGACCGCTTTTTTGATGGAAACATCATCCCATTTCACCTCGCCAACCAGCCAGGGTGTTTTTTTGCGCGTCAATTCAGCTGCGGCGGCAGTATCCAGTACAACCCCTGCATTGGGATGCTTTTGCAGGTAAGTGGCCGGCACGTGGTCGCTGATGGGACCTTCCACGGCTTCCCGGATGATCCGGGCTTTGCCTTCGCCCCAGGCCATGAGGATCACCCGGCGGGCAGCCATGATGGTGCCGACACCCATGGTGATCGCTTTGCGCGGCACGTTTTCTTCGCCGAAGAAGTCGCTGGCGGCATCGGTGATTGTAATATGGTCGAGGGTAATGAGGCGGGTGCGGGAGTTTACGCCGGAGCCGGGTTCGTTAAAGCCGATGTGGCCGGTTCGGCCGATACCCAGCACCTGCAGGTCCAGGCCGCCGAAGGATTTGATTTTTGCTTCGTATTCCGCGCAAAACTGGGCTATCTCCTCTTTTGGAATCGTACCGTCCGGAATATGAATATTTTCCGGCAGGATGTCCACATGATCGAAGAGGTATTCCTTCATGAAGCGGACATAGCTTTGCAGCGCGTCCTGCTGCATGGGATAATACTCGTCCAGGTTAAAGGTCACCACATTGCGGAAGCTGAGCCCCTCTTCCTGATGCAGGCGTACCAGTTCGCCATAGACGCTGGTAGGCGTGGAGCCGGTGGCCAGCCCCAATACACACATTTCGCCTTTTTCTGTTTTGCTGCGGATCAGGTCGGCAATTTCCCGGGCTACGGTATGCGAGGCATCCAGGGAGGTTCCGAAAATACGGGTGGGAATTTTTTCAAAACGGGTTTGTTCCGTTGCGAGGATAGTAGTTTGCTCCATGTAAAAAACATTTTCTAAGGCCTGAAAGGACTCCGCAAAGGTACGAGCAATCTATCAAAGCTAAAGGTCAACTAAGAATTATTTATTTTCCGTGTTCGCACACGGAAAAATAAAATATCTTAGCTGAATGAATCCGCGTATCCGAATAAAAGATATTGCCGAAAAAGCCGGCGTATCGCAAGGGACTGTCGACCGTGTATTGCACAAGCGGGGACATGTAGCGGCCGAGGTGCGCGCCAAAGTACTTCAGGTTGTAGCGGAGTTGGGTTACGAACCCAATATCATGGCCAGCCGGCTGGCTTTTTCCGCCAAGCCGGTGCGGATCGCAGCGCTTATTCCCAATCCGCATGCCGATCCTTTCTGGCTCCAGCCGTACCAGGGGATCCTGCGGGCGGCAAAGGCCGTGGAACATTATAGTGTGCAGGTGGACGTTTATCAATTCGACCTGTTTAACCGGGATAGTTTCACCCAATTGGCGCAACAACTATTGGAAACCAATCCGGACGGCGCAATCGTACCCGCTCTCTTTTTGCTGGAGGCAACCCGTTTTTTGGATGCCTGCCACCGCTCCGGGATCCCGTATGCCTTGTTCAACACCGAAATAGCCCGGAACGACGATTCGTTTGTCTGTTATATCGGGCAGGATTCCTACCACAGCGGCGTGCTGGCCGGAAAACTCCTGAATTTCGGGATAGAGCCCGATGCTACCGTTTTGTTGCTCCACCTCGAAAAGGAGGTAGCCAATGCCCTGCACCTGGTAAGCAAGGAACAGGGTTTCCGCGATTTTTTCGCCAGTGTACCGGAACGCCGGATCAAGGTCATCGAACATTCCTTCGAGGGCTTTGACGAACCCGTTCAACTGGAAACCTTTATCGCCCGCTTATTGCAGGAAACACCAAAACTGGGCGGGATATTTGTGACTAATTCCCGGGCCTGGCGACTGGCAGAATGCCTGGTCCGCTTGCGTATGCCGCACATCAAAATGGTCGGATTCGATCTGATCCCGCCCAACGTGGAGTTCCTGCACCGGAATGTGGTAGATTTTCTTATCAACCAAAACCCGACCCGGCAGGGATTTCTCAGCATCGTCAACCTGTTCAACCATCTCGTATTGAAAAAGGAACAGGAAAAACTGCAATACCTCCCGCTCGATATCGTGATGACGGAAAACGTGCAGTATTACCTCAAGGAAATGGAAATGACCGAAGCCCTGGTCTGATTCACTGCTACTGCCCCACAGGCATTTCCCGCAAAGCCCATACCCCGATTTTCCGGCCGGCCTCCAGGCCCAGGTCAACGGCGTCCCTGTAATGGATACCGCCGTAAAGCCGGGAAATGGAGGCCTCCTCGGCAGCATGCCGGAATGAGCGGAACTGCCGGGGGGGCAGGCCATACGGGGCTTCCGAATTGTCCAGAAACGCCACATTATCCCCCAGATAATACGTCAGTACCTCGGCAGCCGCACCAGACACTGTACTGTGGCCGCTGGTGTATTCCGGAAACGGCGGCGTTTGAAGGAGTGGTTCCCATTGCGCATCCAGCAGGCGGTTGATCACGGTCACCGGACGCACCCGGTTGCTGCGGTATTTTTCATCCCAACAACTTATAAAGGCATCCGCCATGGTCAACGCCAGGGCTGTATGCACCGTCAGCGCCTGATTAAAGGGCGTTTTTTGCTGTGCGCAAGCCAGTCCGCAGATATTCATCCAGTGTCCGCCGGGCGAGATCTTTTTCAGACCGATCATCAGGTGGCCCGAGTGCTGCACGGCGAACGGGTTGCAGTCCCAGAATTCGGCGATCTCCCGTTGCTCGGCATCCAGGCTGTTGCCGGTGTCATATACTTCGCGGACAAGTGCCATAAAAGGGCTGCCGGCTGTGGTATCGTAAGGCGCCGGCGCCGGTGGTCGAAATTGCTGGGCCGACTCCAGGAAAAAGGGCCGGAGCGTACTCCAGTTGGGTTCGATCGCTTCCATCCAGTCGGGCGGCGTGGGTACCCAGGTGGCAGGATCATCCGTGGGCCGGTACCGGGGCATGGCGGTCAGACGCGGATACCCATCGGTTTTTGCATAGTTGATAATCAGCCGCGCGATATCGCCGGCTGCAGCGCGGGAATGGGCAATGAGCGCATCCGGCAAGCCTTTTTCCCGGAATGCCTGTTCCAGAGCGGTCTGTTTTTCCGCCAGCATATAGCCGGAGGGCATCATTTGCCGGCCGGTTTCCAGAATGGCCCACAGGGATGCAAAGGGGTAAAAGACCGAATCAGCCGGCGTAAAACTCAATATCATGGGCATCCCGGGGAGCACATCGTGCAAAGAGGACAATTTCGGCTGGTAGCGGGCAGCCGTTTCGTAGCCGGCCAGCAAGGCATAGGCAAAATACCGGCTGGCAACCGGCGGGCTTGCCACGTCGTGCAGCATTACCTCCGACAAGGCAAACGTAACCGGCCGCAATTCCTGCTCCGCCAGCACGCGCAGGGCGCCATAGTATTCCGCGGCATCCCTGACCTCGGCCTGGGCGGGCATATCTTTTTCCCGGTAGCGGTCCTTGGATTTACTTTTATTGGATTGCTGGGCCGAAAGGGCAGTGGCCAGACTGAAGAGCACGAGGAGCACAGTGAGTCGTATCATGTATTATTTCTTAGCAATCAATTATTTATCTACAAGTATCTGTTATCTGAAACAGAGGTTATTTATCAGGAAAAACGTATCCAAGGGCTGCAGCATTATTCCGGCCGAGCAAAAACATTTTATACGGCGCATTTTTACATCCAAGGATAACTGCCGACCGGGCATCGCCGGGTGTCAGCAGGGGTGGAGTCGCCGCCTCAAAACCCCGCCCATTCCGGTAGCGGAGCAACAAGCCGCTGTTGGCGTCCATACGCCCCAGGCGAAGCCGCGCCGCACTCTGGTTGCCGTACAGTAACACCTCCTGTTTGCCGGGAACGGGGGCAATCACGCACACCGGTGCGAACTGTGCCTCCAAAGGCAAAGGTTGAATCTTGAAACGGCCGCCGGTATTTTCAAAAAAAGTCGTTTCCAGGCGGTTGACGCGGAGCGTATCGGCGCCCTGCAGTTCCTCCGGCGTGAATACGTCGGACAAGGTTGCCGAGGCATATTGCTCATAAGTGGTGAAACGCGGACGCATGGCGGCGATCTGCCCCAGCAACTCGTCGCGGGTGAGATACGGATAACTTTTACCCTGCATATAGCAACAAAGAATGGGATCTACGGAGCCATTGTCGTCAAAATCTTTGTACACCAAAGTCAGCGGCTCCTTTTCCGAAGCTTTGAATTGGCTGTTCAACCCGAAATTGCCGGCCAGGATGTCCAGATCGCCATCGCCATCCAGATCCTCCACCAACAGGCGGTTCCAGAGGCCGGAACAGGGCTGGTCAAAAAAATCGCCGGTGTGCTCTTCCAGGTCGCTTCCGGTATTCAGGAAAATGCGAACCGGCATCCATTCCCCGCAAACGATCAGATCGGGGCGCTGATCGCCGTTCAGGTCGGCCCAGGCGGCATCGGTGACCATGCCCGGGCGCTCCGGCAAACCAGCCAGCCGGGCCGGGGCGAAGTTGCCTGCGCCGTCGTTGCGCAACACATAACTGGGCGGCGCAATGGGATAATACCCCGGAATAACCCGCCCGCCGACGAACAGGTCGAGGTCGCCGTCGCTGTCGAAATCGGCTGCGCGCACGCAGGACTTGGCAAAAGGCATGGAGGGAAGCACCGAATCGCGCCGGAAAAAATGCCCGCTGCCGTCGTTGAAATACAGGCGGTCATCCAGATTGGGGTCGTCGTCGCGGTAGTCTTCATAGCCGCCGGAAGCAACATACAGGTCCGCGTCGCCATCGTTATCGGCATCAAAAAAGAGCGCGTCGGCATCGGAGCAGAACAGGTCCGCCTGAAAAACGGAGTCAGAGCCAGCGCTGAACTGCCAGTCTGCCGTTTGCCGGTACAAGCGCCCGGGGCTCCATTTGGATCCGCCGAAAAACAGGTCGTCGCGGCCATCACCGTCGATATCGCCCGCGGCCATGGCCGGTCCGCAGCGCGAGAGCATATACGGGAGAAGTGGTTGGCGCTTAAAGTCGTTGTAGTCGTACTCCACATGCCGGACCGAGTCGGAAAATACCGGAACGGGCATTTCAAGCGGCTTCGGCGCAGCCGGCAAGTGTGTCGCGGAAGCTTGCGTATGCGGTATTGCATCGATATCGAGCAGATTGCGGCTGTTCACCCGGTAACTGCGGGCCGGAAGTTCCGTCCATTCAGACGCGGCCCGGAGCGGCAGGTCAAGTTCCACCTTCTGCACTTCCCGTTTGCCCAACCCGACATGGATCATGCCCGGCACAGCCGATTGATAGCCACGGGTGGGCATCATCTCATAAAAAGCCTGATCCTCCGGCCCAAATTGGAGGCGCAGCTTGGCGCCAACGCCGCCGGTGTTTTGCGTTTTGCTGGAAAACTGAAACTGAATAAAGTTATTGCCATTGGTCTCCCGGGCCTTGTTGCGGTAGATAAAAGCGGGCTCGTTGATGTTGTTGACAACGAGTTCCAGGTCGCCGTCGCCGTCGAGGTCGGCATAGGTGGCGCCATTGCTGACGGCAGGCTGTACCAGTCCCCAGGCATCGGTCATATTGGTAAAGGTGAGATCGCCATTATTCCGGAACAGGTAGTTCCTGAGTTTGCTGGAAGGCATTTTTTGTACCAGTTCCAGCAAAGAAGGTGTTTCCGACGCAGCCGCCTTTTTTACCAGATAATCGCCCCAAAAGCGGAGAAAATCCCGGTTGGTATAATCGCGAAGGTACCCGTTGGTGATAAAAACATCCTTCCAGCCGTCGTTGTCGAAATCGGCAAACAGCGCTGACCAACTCCAGTCGGTGTTGGAAATACCGGCCAGCTGACCGATTTCAGCAAAACCGGTCCCGCTATCCATCGTATTGAGCTGGAGCATATTTCGCATGAGTTGGTGGTGGCGGCCCGTGCGGACCATCATGTCGTACACTTCGTAATTTTCGGGTTCCTGAAGGAGTTTTTGGCGCCGGTTATCTTCCGGAAGCATATCGAGTGTGAGCAGGTCAGGGCGGCCGTCGTTGTTGAAATCGGCGATATCGCAGCCCATGGAGAAGTGCGACATGTGGCCGAGGGCCCCGGGTGCGGCGTCGTGAAAATGTCCGTTGCCCTCGTTGATCAGGAGGTAATCGGGTTCATTGTAGTCGTTGCTGACGTAGATATCCGGCCAGCCGTCGCCGTTGACATCGGAAACCGCCAGGCCAAGACCGAAGCCGAGCGGATTGCCCGGAATCCCGGCTTGTTCGCTGACATCGATGAAGTGACCGTTTCTGTTTTCGTAGAGCCGGTCGCCGGCCAGCGGGTCCCTGGTTTTCCGGATAGCATCGTTTTCGAAGTTGCGGTATTCCTTGATGTTATGGTTAAGAACGTAGCAGTCGAGATCGCCGTCGCCGTCGTAGTCAAAAAAAGCGGCCTGGGTGCTGTAGCCGGGGTCGGCGAGGCCAAATTCGGCGGCTTTCTCCGTAAAGGTCAGGTCTTTATTATTGATAAACAATTGATTGCGACGAGCATTATCGTCGCCGCGACCGGAATAACAGACATAAATATCAAGCCAGCCGTCGGCGTTCACATCGGCCATGGTAACGCCCGTGGCCCAGCTTTTTCGCCGGCCGCCGGCGCCGGCTTGCCTGGTAATATCCCGGAATTTCAAATCGCCCAGATTCAGAAAGAGTCGATTGGATTCCCGGTTTGCGGTGAAATACAGCTCGGGCAGGCCGTCGTTGTTCAGGTCGCCGGCTGCCACGCCGCCTCCGTTGTAGAAATACTCATAGGCCAGGACATTGTCTTCTTCCGAATTTTCCTCGATCCGGTTGACGAAGTCCACCCCGGTTTGTGCCGGAGGCAGGAGTTCGAAGAGGGGTTCTTGCGCCGGGCAGAGCGCCGGGTAGCACCAAAGCACAGCCATACAGACTGGTAAGAGCGGCAATTTGATCATGTCTGTCTTGGTTTTAGGATGGAAAGGTAGGGTACAATAAAAAGGGCTGCAAGCTAATAAAAAGCCTGCAGCCCTGTATGGGTCCGGTTGAAGGAACGGCCCGGTCTTAGGGCTTGTCCCACCAAACGCGGGTCAGCAGGTCGTCGGCGCCCTGACGGGCAACGGCTGCCGTGATATTCGCCCCGTTATTGGAGTATTCACCCACCGGGTAGCGCAGGCGGCGCGGAATTTTACTGCCGGTGATATCTCCCGGGAAAGTCGTGGCAGTCAGTGCCGGGTAGCCGGTACGGCGCCAGTTGGCAAAGGCCTCGTATTCGTTCAGGAACGTAGCGGCCCAGTATTGCTCGGCAATCTGTTGCATACCGTTGTTTGCGTCGTAGGCATTAGCGGCTACGTACGCATCGGCAGCGGCATCGGAGATCGCCCCGGCGGCGTCGTACTGACTCAGGTAGGTCAGCGCCGCTTTCACGCCTTTGTTGTAGTGGTCGGCGGCAGTGCCTCCTGCATTCCAGCCGCGCTGGGCAGCTTCGGCCTGAAGCAATTCCACTTCTGCATAGGTGAGCAGAAAGGTAGGTCCGTCCATTTTACCGACTACGGCGAGGTTGGGGGCGATGTAGCCGTCCAGTCCATTGGCCGGATAACCCGGAGCGCCGGAGATGGGCTTATTGGCCTGATCATAGCCATTTGGCATGCCAAAAGTGGTGGCCGGGTTGGTCGTGCCGTCCGGGTTTTTGCCGTACACGAACAGACGCGGGTCGTTTTTCGCCTTCAGCCAGTTGACGAAGGTTTCACTCAGGCGCATGTTGGGTTTTTCGTACGACAGGTTCAATACGATACTGGTGCGGCAGGGCGTGAGGCGGTCGGTAGAACCATCGTGGTGGATCAGGGCGTTGTCGTCATTGCTGGTCATGACACCGCCTGTGATGGCTTTTTCGGCGTAAAGTTTGGCCGTGGCCTCATCAACTTTAGTCAGGCGCATGGCCAGGCGAAGCATGAGGGAGTTGGCAAACTTTTTCCATTTGGCGAAATCGCCGTTGAAGATCAGATCGCCGGAGAGCTGGTCGGCGCCAGCGTCAAAACCATTGGCAGCGGCATCCAGTTCTTTTAGCATATCCTTGTAAATACTTTCCTGCGTATCGTATGCCGGCGTAAAGATGGACGCGTAGAAGCCCAGGCCTGCCTCGGAATAGGGAACATCGCCATAAATGTCCGTCAGGCGGTGGAAGATCAGCGCGCGCATGATGTGCGCTGCATTGTGCAGGTTTTTGTATTGATCCGTCTTATCCTCCGTGAACTGGATCAGGTCAATGATATATTTCACCTGCTCGTCGTATGCGCGCTCGAAGTAGGAGGCTTCGTAGCCCGGATTGTTGCGGCTCTTGTCGCCCACCCAGTAGCCGTTCACATTCGACAGGTGTTGCATCATCACACTGAAGTAGATAAGGTTGGTCCGCCAGGTTTCGTAGGCGAAGTCGGTGCTGCCGGTATAACGGAGCTGGGCGCTGGTAAGCAGGGAGTTCGGGTCGAATTTATCGGCGCCGGCAGAGGTAGGGTCGGTATTAATACTGGTGAAATCTTTTTCACAACCCTGCGCCATGACCATTAATCCGACCAGCAGTATGGTAAATTTATTGAGCAATCGTTTCATGTCATTTTCTTTTTAAAGGATGACGATTTAGGCTTAAAACTTGAGGTTTAGCGCAAGGCCAATGGACCGCGTACCGGGTACGCCGGCCAGTTCGAGACCTTGTGCGTTCGAGTTGTTGTAATTGGATTCCGGATCGATGTTATCCGTTTTCTTACTCAGGATGGCCAGGTTACGGCCAACAGCCGAGATCGTCAGGCCCTGAATACCGTAGCGCTGGAGCTTGGCCGCCGGGATGTTGTACCCCAGGGTGAGCTGGCGCAGCTTGATAAAGCTGGCGTCATATACGAAGAGCGAGCTGATGGAGTATAGCGCACCATAGTATTGCTGCGCATTTACCTGTACTTGGTTGGCCTCACCGGTCGCTTCGTCAATGCCCGCAGCGACGATACCGGATTCCCGTCCGTCCAGGGTTTCCTTGTGTACGCCGAAGTTATAGGCATAGGCATTGGTAGCAGAGTAAATCTTGCCGCCGTATTTGAAGTCGATAAGTGCGCCGAAGCGGAAGTTTCCGAAGCTGAGTTCGTTGTTCCAGCCTCCGGTCAGTTTGTGTACGCCGGAGCCCATGTCGAGCAATTCGCCCTGCTGAGGCAGACCGTTTTTGAGCAGGATGCGACCCTGGTCATCGCGCTTGTAATCGAAGGCTTTTATATTGGCGAAGGGCAAGCCCACGGTCTGGTGGATGAATGCCGAAAGCGTTCGGGACTGGTCCACCTGAAGGGTTTTCAGATCGCCGGCGAGCGACACGACTTCGCTGCTGTTATTCGCCAGGTTGACGGAAGTGGTCCAGCTTAGTTTCCTGCTTTTCAGCACATCCACGCTTACAAGAGCTTCGATACCGTTGTTTTTCACTTCACCCAGGTTGAATACGGCACTGCCGTAGCCCGAAGTTCCGGAGATGGAAGCACTTACGATATCGTTTTGCGTTTTCTTGTTGTAATAGGTCAGGTCGAGTCCTACGCGGTTGTTGAGGAAGCGCAGTTCAACGCCGGCTTCCAGTTCCGTAATGCTCAACGGCTTCAGGTCCTTGTTGGGAATGGAACCGTTGACGATGTTCCCCAGCGGATTACCGTTGATCGTACCGCCGATATTGTAGTACAGCTGTGTCTGATACGGCCGGGTATCGCCACCGACGGAAGCGTAGGCTGCGCGCAGTTTGCCGTAGTTGAAGAACGTGCTGCTTATAGCTTCGGTGAACACCCAGGAAGCGCTGACGGAAGGATAGAAATAGGACGGATTGACGAGTGTGGAATACCAGTCGTTGCGGCCGGTAAGATTCACATAGAACTGGTGGTTGAACTCCAGTTCGGCGAAGCCGAAGACGGAGTTGGTCCGCCAGCGGTCAAGGCTGTAGCCAAAATTGCGGCTAACCGTATTGCCCAGCGAATAGAGGTACGGAATTACGAATGTACCGCCATTGGCGCTAAGGTTCTCCGAGCGGCGATCCATGCGGTTGGCGCCGATGCCGGCGTTGATGCCGAAGTTTTCGCTAAAGGAATGGTTAAGACCGATCAGGCCCTCCAGGTTGCGTTCCGAAAAGTCCAGCGAGTTCTCGTTCATATTGCCTGCCGGGTTGTATTCGGTGCCGGTAGGCGTAACTGTCGTAACACGGTTATTAAAGAAATCCTGTCCGATGCGGCCCTGTACATACAGCCAGTCGGCCAGTTGGTAGCGGAGGGTTGCTGCCCCGATGAGACGGTCTTTGCCTGAATTGTTGATAAACTTGTAAGCGCCGAAATACGGGTTGGTGATAAAGCCGTTGTCGTTGAACTCCTGCTCGGAGCCGTCGCGTGCGGAACCTTCGCCGTCATAGGCGGCCAGCAGGCTTTGATCCACGTTTGCCGGCAGGAAGGAAATAGCGAAGTTCGGGTTGCCGGGCGAGTCGCTCAGGTTGGAGCGGTGTTCGGCGCGTTCGCGGGTGTAGTTGGCCTTCAATTCTGCGCTCAGGCGGCCCTGTTTGATGTTGATTCCGGCATTAAAGTTTTGGCGTTTCAGCTCGTTGGCCGGCACGATGCCGGTATTGCCCAGATTCGACAGCGAGAAGCGCGCACTGAGGGATTCATTGCCGCCTTCCAAAGCCAGGGTATTGATGTGGGTCAGGCCGGTCTGGTAGAAGTCTTTGGCAGCGATACCCTTGGCAGTATAGGGCCGTTGTGTGCCATCGAATTCATACGCTTGCTGGCCGTTGAGTTTGGCGCCCCAGCTGGAAAGACCGGTGTTGAGGCCTTCGGTTCCGTTGGCAGGCGCTGCGCCCAGGGTGCCCTGGCCATACTCCTGTTGCCAGTCGAAAAGCACGATCGGCTGGTCCCATTGCACGTTGCTGGACCATTCCACGCCGACGCCTTTGCGGGCCTTTCCGCCTTTGGTGGTGATGAGGATCACGCCGTTTTTGGCGCGGGAGCCGTAAAGAGCCGCGGCTGTGGCGCCTTTCAGCACCGTCATCGTTTCAATATCATCGGCGTTCAGGCTGGAGATACCGTCGCCGAAATCGGCGCCGCCCCAAAGTCCTGCGCTACCGAGGTTGCTGTTGTCCATCGGGATGCCGTTGATCACAAAAAGCGGCTGGTTGTCACCGGAGATGGAGGTGTTGCCGCGCAAAGTGATGCGACTGGAGCCTCCCGGGCCGGATGCGGTGCTGGCCACATTCAAGCCGGCTACCCGGCCGCTGAGGGAGTTGATCAGGTTGGTCTCCCGGGCCTGGGTCAGGCTGTTGCCATCCACCTGAGTCACGGAGTAGCCCACCTTTTTGGCTTCCTTGCGGATGCCCAGGGCAGTAACTACGACTTCGTCCATGGCAGTACCGGCTTCCATCGCCACATCGAGCGTCGTTTTGCTGTCGGCAGACACCGAAATGCCAGCGTAACCGATCAGGGAGAAATTCAGCGTGGCATTGGCATTGGTGAGTCGCAGGGAATAGGCGCCGTTCACGTCGGTGATGGTGCCGTTCCGGGTGCCGGCCTCGGTAACCGTGACCCCTAAAAGGGCCTCGCCGGTGGCGGCATCCGTTACTTTTCCCGAAACTGTTTGGGCCGACAGGGTATTTCCCAAACAAACAGCGAGAAGGATAAAGCACAAGTTCAGCAGCCCTCGCCGGCTGCCGGGAACGTTAAGTTGCTTCATAATCAATGGGTTTAGTGTAAAAAAAGTTGTTTTTGCTGCCGGAAAGCAATGAATCAGCATTCGGGCGGCACAAAAATAGAGGAATTAAATGCTAAAACAGGGGGAAAAACCTAATTTATTTTTCCCCGTGCTCGCACACGGAGCAACAATAATTAGGAATCCCGATTTCAAGTCTGCGATTGAATAAAACAATATTCCCTTTGCTACGCTATGAAAAGAAAGGCGAAAATCGCAACATCCCGATAGGGAGTTCGTCCGAAAAATCAAGGCATTGGACCGTTAAATCCTGCTCTCCGGCCGATCTGGCGGTATGGAAACGTTTGCACCTGCAACCCGGAGGTTTTGCCGGCTGTCTATTGGGTTATCGTTGATTACATCTCTTACAATAACTCGTATTCCATAGCAGAGCAATAACACGGAGGTTTTGCAGGCGCCCGACGCAAGTCAGGCGCCTGTTTTCGTGTCGGTTTGCAGGCTTTTGCGCTGCGTAAACGATCGGAAAGCCCCTGCTTTTGGCGCTACCGGAAAAACGATTTCATTTCCCGCACCATAGCTTCCGGCTCTTCCTCCTGTACGAAGTGCCCGGCGCCGGGAAAAGCCACGACTTTGGCTTCGGGAAAAGCCATTTGCCACTTTTCCAGTTCATAAGTCGGTATAAAAGCGTCTTTCATGCCCCAAAAGATAAGACAGGGTTTTCCCGCCAGCCGGCCAATCTGTTGCCATTGCGCTGCCCAGAACGGCCCTGCATCGAGCAACTGCCCCGAAAAGGCGTAGGCCGCCCGGCGGGACTCCGGGTCGGGCAGAGCCTGCTTGTAATGGCGATGCACCTCCGGCGTCAGCTTTTTCTTATCGCCAAAAGCAGCCGGGGTAACGACTGTGACAGGAAAATTGAACCGGAGATATAAAATCCGGCCCAGCCAGCTTCGCATCCAGCGCGCCGGACGGGCATAATGGGGGTCATCGTGGAGCGGCCACATCCAGCCGTTGAACAGACTGAGCGCCCGAACACGCTCCGGGTGTTGAAGGGCATAATTGAAGGCAATGGACAATCCAAAGTCATTGCCAACGATGCAAAAATCGCGCAAATCGAGCCGTTCTATGAATTGCGCCATGCGCTGTGCGTGTGCGCGCACGGAGTAGTCGGCACCTACGGGTTTGTCCGATAATCCGAACCCGAGCAGGTCGGGGGCAATACAACGAAATTGACCGCGCAAGCCCCGGATCAACTCCCGGTAGCCAAAGGACCACTCCGGTGTGCCGTGGGAGAAAAGAATGGGTATTCCCTCGCCCTCGTCGATGTAATGAATCTGATGGCCTTCGATTTCGAGAAAGCGGGAAGGGAAGGGGAAGAGTTCAGGATTTACCCAGGGTGTTTCCATGTTTGTATTTATTTCCGGATTTGGCTGGAATGAATTTTACCACAAACATGAGTCATGCGAATTTTTCTAGTTGGAAAAATTCGGGATTTTTATTTGCAGGGCATAAGGTAAA
>CAYVDV010000037.1:0-19504 GCA_964450465.1 uncultured Saprospiraceae bacterium | reverse complement strand
AATTGCCGGGAGATGGCATTTACCTTATTGGCGTAACTAACGCGGACCTGAATTCTAATTACATCCTGATCACCCTGGATAAAACGACCGGGGATATCCTCGAAGGCCGGATTCTGGGGCAAACGGTCAAGCAAACGCCCCAGGAAATGGCACAGGCCGGGCAGCACTTGTTTGTCGCGGGCTTCGATTTTTCGGCGGCCGGTGGAAATTCCGGCGCACGGCTGACCGCCTTGACCGGTACTGGTCAGATCAGCTGGACCAAATCGTATTATCATGCCGGCTATGGGATGTCCGGTTCCAGTTTGGCAGTCACTGATGACGCCGTGTACCTGTTGTCCAAGGTAAGCAATGGCCAGTCCGATGCTGATTTCGAGGTCACCAAAGTCGATTTGAACGGAAATGCCCTTTGGTCGCGCCTGGTGGTTCCCGATCTGCCCGTCAACCTTTACGCATACAGCGGGTACAAAATAGTGGCCGTACCGGATGGCGTAATCGCTGAACTGTACAATACCTCGCCGAATGAACCCTATGTCCACTTTTTCAAATTTAATGCGGACGGCAACCTGGTTTGGAACAAAACCCTGGAATTTCCGGCGGGTTTTGAGGCGGGTGAACTATACCCCGATGGAGACGACTTGTGGGTGTTGGGGCGGTATCTGAATGCGGCCTATTTACCCATGCTGACCCGGCTGAAATATGATGTAAATTTTGCAGGCCCCTGCCTGTATTACAATGACGTACACACGAATGTGAGCGACCAGCCCGTAACCGTGCTGAACCAGACGACGAATCCTTTGACGCCTGTCCAATGGGCTTCGCTAGCGACCTCCGCACAACACCTGCCGGCCAATGTCGCCTTTCAGAACATCTGCCCCGCCCTCGATGTTTGCCCGGAAATCTGTAACAATGGCATCGACGACGATCAGGACGGCTATGTAGATTGTTACGACCAGGACTGTGCTTGTTTTCCAACGCTTGATTGCGGCGGTCCGGGATTGGGTCCGGTTACGGCTCGCCTGGCCTGGCAAACCCCGGACGCTGGATTTTCCTGGAACGTCACGCCCGTGGTGGCTAATCTGAATCCCTGGGCCGATAACATGCCGGAAATCATCGCCGTACAAATCATGGCGCCATTTTCAATCCGGTTTTACCGCGGCGACGGCGCCAACGCACAGCACCCCGATCTGTTGCCGATACCCGGCCAGGTCGCCAGCAGCTGGGTGAATCAGCCGGCCGTCGGCGACCTCGACGGCGACGGCCGGCCCGAACTGATAGCCGTCGACCACGACGGCTTCGTGCTTGTTTTCCGAAATTTCACACCCGGCGCCACGCCGGCTATGCAACTATGGCTTACGTCAGACCTGCCTGCCGGGGACAACTTTAAACGCCCCCAACTGGCTGATTTCGACGGCGACGGCATTTCGGAAATCTATGCCGGCAACGCGATTTTTAAACTCGACAGGTCCAATCCAGCCAATACGCAATTGCTGAAAGTACTGGACGCCAGCGGGCCGGAGGGTGTGTTTCGCGACGGCCTTGGCGTGACGGGGAAACACACGGCCCCGACTGTGGCGGATATCCTCAGCGTGGCCGACTGCAACGGCGACCCCGATTGCGCCGGGCTTGAACTGGTAGCAGGCAACCGGATCTGGTCTGTCGATCTCAATCCGCTTGACGGCGACGGGGTTCAGATCAAACCGGCCCGAACCATCAGCCAGGCCCAATGGGGCGACGGTTACACGGCTGTAGCCGATGTGGACCTCGACGGGACTCCGGATATCGTGGTGAGTTCACGCCATACGGTCGGCGGTTCCGTGGAATGGGGACTGTATGTTTGGGATAAAAACGGGGCAAAATATTTTTTACCGCACCCAATCCGAAATGAACCAAACGGCGGCGGCCTTCCCTGTATTGCCAACGTATTTGACGATCGGACACTCGGTTTTGCCAAAGACTTTCCAGAAATCATCGCAGTGAGCCGCAACCGGTTGACTTGCTACAACCTGAACATGGCAGCGGCTAATCCACAGGCGCCCTGGTTCTGGTCTGTCGATGTTGATGACCCCTCGGAAGCAACTGCCTGCACGGTGTTCGATTTTAATAGCGACGGCCAGCCGGAAATCGTTTACCGCGACGAAAGCAATCTGCGTATCCTCTACGGTGGTCCGGCGCCTTTTCCATTGGGTGTGGACGCCAACCGGAACTGGTGGACAACGATTTGTGGCAGCGGCACCCTCGACGATTATGTGGTGGTCGCCGATGTTGATAATGATGGCCAGGCCGAGATTGCTGTGGCAGGTTTGAGCGAACCCTACAACCCGCAAATGTCTGTCGCAGAATCCTACCTCCGGGTGTACGAATCTGCCGGTGCACCCTGGGCGCCTGCCCGGACTGTGTGGAACCAGTACAATTACAACAGTATTCAGGTAAATGATGATTTAAGCATCCCGGCCCAGCTACAACAGCACTGGCTCGAATTGCCCGGCCCCGGGGGCGGCAAACGCCCGCTAAACATCCACCTGGCGCAAGTACCTGTACTCGATAAAAACTTCGACCCTGCATATCCGCTGGCGGATGCTTCGGTTGCCGCCGATTCGTTTTCCTGCGGCCCTCAGGACTTGTACGTGCACCTGCGCCTCTGCAACGGAGGCAGTGGGCCGCTGCGCGACAGTACGCCCGTACAGTTTTACCTTTCCGACCCAACCACGACGGCAGCTGTCCCCTACGGCCCCCCGGTTTACCTGCCGCAAAAAATTGGCGTGGACTCCTGCATCGGCTGGAACATTAAAATTCCACTGCCACCGCAAGGGACGCTTTGGGGCCTGCTGAATGACAAAGGCGATCAATCTACGCCTGTTTCCCTTTCAACCAGTACATTTGCTCCTGCGCGCGCTGCGGAGTGTCAATATGAAAATAATTTGTTCAGTATGCCAGTATCCTATTCGAACGGCCCCCTGAATTTGGGCCCCGACACAGCCCTGTGCAGTGAAACGGTGCTCATTCTGGATGCCGGCTCCGGCTATGCCGCATACCGTTGGCAAGACGGCGCAACAGGTAGCCAGTACACGGTTTCCGATCCCGGCCAATACTGGGTGGAAGCCTGGGATATCTGTGGCAACAAAACCTCCGACACGGTCCAGGTCGGCGCAATTGCCAGCCCGACAGCCACCCGAACCATCCAGTTCTCCCCCGGCCAATCTGTCACGCTCAACGGCCTCGTTTATACACAACCTGGCACGGTGCTCGTCACGCAACCCGCCGCTGCCGGCGGCTGCGACTCGCTCATCACGTACATCCTCGGGTTCTTGCCTGTGCCGGGCGCTGACTCGGCCTGCGATGTCAAAACTCCGGCGGGCTGCCTTCGGTACGAGTTGCTCGGCATCCGGTTTGATTCACTCGGCCAGCGCTGCTACCGGCTGCGGGTGACGAACACATGCGCCAGTTCCCTGGATTATGTGTGCGCCCAATTGCCCGATGGCACTACTGCCGCATCGCCCGCCGATGGCGCCGGTTTCCTGGCTCCTGGCGGCAACAGTTATACCGTTCGCAACCCAAATGCCTCGCCGTTTCATTCCGTCCGGTTCAAAGCCCTTGCTGGCGCGCTGAACAACGGGCAGAGCGAAATATTCGAATACACACTGCCCCAACAATCGGCGCCCGATTACATCCATGTGTACGGCAAATTAGCCGACGGAAGCGCTTTCGAAGCCCACCTGAACACGTTCAACTGTCCGGTAAAGCCCTGGTTGCAGGCAGCGAACAGAAATACCAGTGCACCCGAATCCACCCCGACGCTCTTGCGGGTACGCCCCAATCCAAGCAGCGGCTATTTGCTGATCGACGGGAATCCCTGGCCGGAACAGGCGTTAAGGCTTCGGGTATTGAATGCGCAGGGGCAGTTGGTGTTGGAAGGCGAGTATGCCGTCGGGGCGGAAGAATTGCGGATAGATTTACCGGATGGTTTGGCCAATGGCTTGTATTATTTGTCCGTGGTTTCGGACAATTGTGCGGTCGTGCGGTTTGTGTTGGAAAGGTAGTGGTTTATCGAGCCGAAGACAGGACACAAACCCGGTAGCAATACATTGTTAACAAATCAAAATAACGCAGTACAACTATGGAAACGAAAAAGAACCTGCCCCCGGAACTACGGGAAGGACTGATCCGTGTATTAAAAGCCCGTTTTGAGCAAAATATGAACCGGCACAAGGGTCTGGAATGGGCTAAGGTGCAAGCAAAACTGGAAGCAAATACGGAAAAACTGTGGTCGCTTTATGAAATGGAAAGAACCGGCGGCGAACCGGATGTGGTTGCCCATGATGCCCATACGGGGGAATATATCTTTTATGATTGTTCCGCGGAAAGTCCCAAAGGCCGCAGAATCGTTTGTTACGACCGGGAAGCGCTGGAGGCCAGGAAAGAACACAAGCCGGCTGACAGCGCTTTGGATATGGCGGCCGCCATGGGTATTGAGATTTTGACGGAAGAACAATACCGGGCGTTGCAGAAACTTGGAAAATTCGATACAAAAACGTCTAGCTGGGTGAAAACGCCGGCGGATATCAGAAAACTCGGCGGCGCTATCTTTTGCGATCGCCGCTACGACACCGTCTTTGTGTATCACAACGGCGCAGATTCCTACTATGCTGCCAGGGCGTTCCGTGGCTCGCTAAGCGTCTAGAGCGCGTTTCCGAGCCTGCATCCGCTGCAACCACAACAACAGCACCAGGGCCACCGAGAACCAGAGTACCAGCGACACGATGGAGTTGCGCATGCTCCCGGTCAGGTTGTCCATGGAGCCCCAGATGACCAGGCCGCACATCATGGCGACTTTTTCGGACACATCGTAAAAACTGAAATAGCCCGCGTCGTTGCCGGTTTGCGGGATCATTTTGGAATAGGTGGAACGGGAAAGGGCCTGTATCCCGCCCATGACCATGCCGATGCATACCCCGGCGATATAGAAATGGACCGCCGTGGTGATGAACAAGGCGCCGATACAGATACCGATCCAAAAGACCACCGCGATAGTCAGTCCTTTCAGGTTGCCGAGTTTACCGGAAATCCAGGCAAACAAATGGGCGCCGGCAATCCCCAGATACTGCAGCAGGAGGATGGTAATGATCAATTGGGTCATGCGCATGTGCACCTCCTTCTCGCCAAAGGATCCCGCCATGAACATCACCGTTTGTACTGCCATGATGTAAAAGAAAAAACTCGTCAGAAAGATCCGGAGATAAGGCTCGTGTTTTAAACGGTTCCAAATTTTGACCAACTCCCGGTATCCGTGGAACAAATCGCTGCCGCCGGAACCTTCCATCTTAATTCGCCGGGGCAAATAGGTAAAGGTGATTTGCGCAAAGCCCAGCCACCACAACCCTGTAAGCAGGAAAGCAAGGCGCGGCATAAAAGTACCGTCCGTCACGCCAAGTTTTTGCTGGTTCATGATCAGCGCCAGACAGAAGATCAGGAGGATGGTGGAACCAAAATAGCCGTAGGCAAATCCCTTGGCACTGACCCGGTCGCGCCGGTCTTCGGTAGCAATTGCCGGCAAATAGGAATTATAAAACACAATACTGCCGGAATATCCGATGGTAGCCAGCATCATGCCCGCAAGGCCGAGCGCCAACTGGTCGCGCCCGGAAAACCAGAACAGCAGGCAACAGCCGAATACGCCCAGGTAGCAGAACATACGCATGAATGCCTTCTGGTTGCCGGCGTAGTCTGAAATGGAAGACAGCAAGGGCGAAATGAGGGCCACCACGCCGAAGGCGAGCCCCATATTGATCGAGTACAGCGCCGTATTTTCAATCGGAATACCGTAAAACTCCAGGAGCCCGGAGCCATTCAGGCGAGTGACCTGGTTGAAATAGGCCGGAAAGATCGCTGATGTGACGACCAGGATGTAGGCGGAGTTGGCCCAGTCGTAGATCACCCACGCGCGAATGGTCTTGTTGTCGTTTTGGGGGATCGGGATATCGGTTGCTGTTTTCATTATCCGGCTGTTTCCCCGCAGCAGCATGATATGGAAAAAGGGCTCTGCCGCGAAGCATGGTTAGAAAAACAAAACGGCTGTCGTAACATCAGATTTACATGCCCAATGTAAGACCATTTTGTCTATTCCAAACCATGATTTGGCACAGCCCTTTCCCTAAGAAAGATCAGTTTCCCCAAATGATTTCACAAACTCCGCTTACATGAAAAAGCGCGGGTTCGACATCCCTTTCTTGCGTTTTACCAGGTCGGCATACAGCAGCAGTTCAAAGGAACCGCCGGTGTACGAGCGCAAATTGGAGAGGGTAAGATCATACGCCGCGCCGACCCCGACGCGGGGATTGATCTGCCAGTACGCCAGGAGGTCCAAAGACTCGCCTTTGCCATCGCCGCCGGCGCGGTAAGCCAGTCCGGTCGTCACCGTTTCTTTAATCTCCATATTCAGCGTCACATCCACATCGATCGGAGCGTTTTTCACATATTTGACCAGCACAGCCGGCAACAGGTTCAGGTCTTTGCCCAGGGGGATAATACCGCCCGTGGTACCGTAGAAGTGCCGCGACTCCCGTGCAGAAGTGACCATAGGATCGGTATTGACCCCGATGTTGTTGCGCACGATACGCGGCACTGAAAAGCCGAAGTACAGCCGTTCCTGGAAAGTGCCGTAAATCCCGGCGCCGAAGTTGGCATAGGCATCGTTGATCCGCTTGTCGTCGAGCGAAGGATCGTAGGTGACGAGGGGATTCGCTTCGGAAAAGTTGATGCTGAGCACCCGCAGGTTCCCGGATACGCCGACCCGCATGGAGAAGTTTTCAGCAGAAATAATATTATAGGAATAGGTGGCGGTAAGTTGCACGTCTTTGTGCAGGCCGATGCTGTGGTGCGACAACACACCCCCTACCCCAACGCGCTGGGTGAAAACCGGCGCATGCATGCTGATCAGGGCCGAGCGCGGGGCGCCGTCCATTTTAAACCATTGGTTGCGGTACATGGCTGTCATAGTGGGTACCCCGCGGATACCGGCATAAGCCGGGTTGTACGACAGCTTGTTATACATGAACTGCGTATATTGATGTTGCTGCTGGGCGCTGAGTGCAAGCGGCAGTACGGCTATCAAGAGAATCAAATAAAGCTTGGACATAAGGCTATTGGTTAACAGTTTTAACGGAAAATTTCGATAAAGCCGCTCAATGCCGCTTTGTTCGGATCGGGTTGGAAATAATAGAAATAGGTGCCGTCGGGCAGGTTCCGGCCGGGCTGGCCGTCCAGCGTACCCCGCCAGGCTTTGTCCGGCGTATTGATATACGGAGCGGCTTCATACACTTTGTCGCCCCATTGATTATAAATGATCAACCTGTTCTGCGGGTAGAGTTCCGTCTCCAGGCAGGGTATTTCCAGGTAATCGTTGATCCCGTCGTCATTGGGTGTAATGATGTTGGGAATATAGGTGCAGAACGTTTCCCGCACCGTGATCATAACGACCGCCTGATCGCAGAGATCCGGACAAGCTTCCGAGCACAGTTTGTAGATAAAGGTCACGTGTCCGTTATTGGGTCCGGCCTGATAGGAGAACAGGCCATTGCCGGTCTGTGTCAGTCCGGGCAGCTGGCTCATGAGCGTCACGGTGTAGTCGTCGTATTCAAGGATGTCATTGAGCACCACGTCGATACTGTCCAGGAATCCGCCGGTCTCCACTTCAAAGTCCAGATCGTCAATGGCATCGGGCAGAATGGCCTGCCGCACCAGTGCGGAATCCAGCGGAGTGAGACAGCCGTTTACCCGGGCTTGTACGGTGTAGATACCGGTCAGGCCCGGCTTGAGGTCCTCGATCAGCAGGTTATTGGCATCCGGGTACGGGGCTTTAGGCCCGTTCCAGATGTAGCTGGCGCCCGGTATAACGGGCGTGGAGAGGGTAATATCATCGCCCTCACACCCGATCTTGTCGCTGATCTGCGGGCCCAGCGGATTGAGGGGCAGCACCTCGATCTCCACGGAGCACATATCGGTATTTCCGGCGTCGTCAGTAGCCAGAAATTCGAGGGTATGTAAACCGATTTCAAAGAAGCGTCCGGTAGTTTGTCCGCTCAGCTGTTCCACCACAGTGGCGCCGCAGTTGTCGCTTGCCTCCGGCAAATTGAATTCCAGTTCCACACCGTCACATGTGGATACCGTGTCGGTGCTCAGGATAAAGCTGCCGGCATCGGTAAGCACCGCCCCGCTGATATCGACCAGTACCGGAGAGGCCGGGCAGTTGAATTGCGGCGGAATACTTTCGGTAACTGAAATAGTAAAGCTGGTGGTTGCCGAGTATCCCAAGGTATCCGTCACGGTGTAAACGACCACATTGTCGCCCACCGGGAAGGTATCGCCCGGCATGGCAGTTGACTCCAGGGTTATCGGCCCGCACACACCCGTGGGTACGGGCGGCGTCCAGGTCGCAATGGCCGAACAACCGATAAAGGATTGATCGGCAGGTGTGTTGTCAAAACCAAGCGGAGGCCCGATTACCGTGACTTTGAACAGGCAGGTATCGGTATTGCCACTGGGGTCTTCCACGATCACTTTCACGTGCGTAAATCCGACCGGATAGAGATCGCCGGGGTTAGGCACGGCATAGATCAGCGGATCCGGGTTGCAGTTGTCGGAAGCGGTAGGCAATTGCCAGTCGACGGCAATTTCACAGGCGCCGTTCGAATTCACGACGATATCCGGAGGGCAACCGCTGAATTGCGGCGCCACGGTATCCTGTACCATTACATTGAAACTGCAACTGGTCGAGTTGCCCCACACGTCCACCGCAGTATACGTCACCGTAGTAGTTGTTTCCGGGAATACCGTCCCCGGCTGGAAATTCGAGGTCAGGGTATCCAGTTTACAGTTGTCGGTGGCTACCGGAGGTATCCAGTTGGCCGTTGCTGTACAGTCACCGGTGTACAATTGGATATCGGTCGGGCAGTTGGCCAACACCGGAGGAATGGTTTCGTTCACTGTGACGGTAAAACTGCAGGTAGCCGTGTTACCCGAGGTATCCTGGGCTGTGTAAACAACCGTTGTAAAGCCCGTGGGAAACATCGTACTGGGTTGCATATTCGCCACCGGGGTGATGAGGTAATCATCGCAGGCATCCTTGGCGGTGGGTGCTGTCCATTCCACCAGCGCCTCGCAACCGGTATCCAGTGTTGTCACGGTAAAATCAACCGGGCAATTCTGCAGCACCGGAGCAGTCGTATCCGCCACGACGATTGCAAAGCTGCAGGTAGCGGTATTGCCGCTTTCATCCTGCGCCTGCAGGACCACGATCGAAGTACCGATCGGGAATACCGTTCCGCTGGTATCGGTACCGGTGATAGCCGGCGCCAGCGTACAGTTGTCGGAAGAGAACGGCGCTTCAAAGGTTGCCTTGGCCGAACACAGGTCCAACTGGTTATCCACCTGTACATTCGGCGGACAGATAATCACCGGAGCCACCGTATCCAGCACCGACAACAATTGAATTGCTTCGGTAGTATTGCCGCAGTTGTCCACGGCTGTCCATTTTCGCTGCAACACATACGTCGTTACACTACTGCTGCTTATGATAGACTCGCCTTCGTAAATTATCTGAACGCCGGCATCGCAGTTGTCCACCGCAATCGGCAGCGCCGGCTGTGGCAGTGCATCGCAACTCACCACGGTATCAGCGGGGGCGAAGGTGAATACCGGCGCCGTAATATCCTGTACAGTCAATATCTGTTCTGCCGTTTTCGTGTTTCCGCAATTATCCGAAGCGGTCCAGCTCCGCCGCAGGGTGTAGGTATCCGGGCAGGCGCCGTCGGTGCGGACCTCTCCGTTAAAGGTAACAGTCACTGCAACCGTGCAATTATCTTCGGCGATCGGATTGGCCAGGGCCGGTACCGCATCGCAGCTGACCGTGGCGCTTGCCGGCACGAACGTGAATGTTGGCGGGGTAATATCCTGGACTGTAATGATCTGTTCTGTGCTTACGGCATTGCCGCAATTATCGGTGGCCGTCCATTGGCGGCGCAGGGTGTAGCTATCCGGGCAGGCGCCATCGGTGCGGGTTTCACCGTCAAAAGTGATCGCGACATCGGCATCGCAATTGTCGGTGGCGGTGGGCGTACCTACTGGCGGCACACCGGCGCAACTGCTGGTGAGGGAAGGTGGCGAGAAGGTAAACACCGGCGGAGTCAGATCCTGCACGACGATCACCTGTTCTGCAGTAACAGAATTGCCACAATTGTCGGTGGCTGTCCAGCGGCGCTGCAGCGTATAACTATCCGGGCAAGCGCCGTCAATCCGGGTTTCGCCATCAAAGGTAATACTGACATCGGCGTCGCAATTATCGGTGGCCGTAGGCGTATCCACCGGTGGCACCGACTCGCAAGCAACCGTCACATTAGCGGGTATGTACGTCAGGACCGGCGGGGTCAGGTCCTGCACTGTAATTACCTGCAGGGCTGTTTGGGCGTTACCGCAAATATCCTCGGCCGTCCAGCGGCGGCGCAAGATGTAGGTATCCGGGCATGGCCCGTCAATCCGCTCTTCGCCGTTGTATTGGATGGATACATTCACGGTACAGTTATCGGCTGCGGTGGGTGTTTCCAGACCGGGAACAGCCTCACAGGTAACCGTCACATTAGCGGGTATAAAAGTAAATACCGGACGGGTCGTATCCTGTACGGTCAGGTTTTGCTCCGCCATCACGGAGTTGCCGCAATTGTCGGTTGCCACCCAGCGCCGGATCAGCATACCACCGCTGGAGCAGTCGCCTCCGGTAAGCAGTTCGCTGGATACGGATATCGTAAGGCTTTGATCGCAATTGTCGGTAGCAATGGGCGTACCCATGGAGGGTATGGATTCACAGTTTACTGTGGCATCCGCCGGCACATAGGTAAAGACCGGTTTGGTGGTATCCTGGACGCTGATGAGTTGTTCTGCCGTCACGGCATTGCCGCAATTATCAGCAGCCGTCCAGCGGCGCAGCAGGGTATAGTTGTCCGGGCAGGTTCCATTAGTACGGGTTTCACCGTCGAAGGAAATAGCCACTACCCCGGTGCAGTTGTCGGTCGCCGTCGGTACACCCACAGCCGGCACTGCATCGCAGTTTACCGTGATATTGGGTGGAATAAAAGTAAATGCCGGCTTGGTCGTATCCTGAACCTGGATCGTTTGTTCCGCCAGGGAAACATTACCGCAGGCATCATTTGCTTTCCAGCGGCGTATAAGAGTGTAGGTATCGGAACAAGCGCCGTCCAGGCGTTCTTCGCCCTCATAGGTGATCGTCACACCGGGCGCACAGTTATCCGTTGCGGTCGGTATGCCCACCGGCGGCACGGCCTGGCAGTCCACCGTCAGATCTGCCGGGACAAAGGTGAATTCCGGTTTGGTCGTATCCCGAACGGTTAGCAGTTGCTCGGCCTCGGCAGTATTGCCACAGTTGTCGCTTGCGATCCAGCGGCGCAGCAGGGTGTAGTTAAAGGGACAGGAGCCGTCAGTCCGGGTTTCACTATCGAATACAATGAGCACATCGGCCGTGCAATTATCCGTAGCCAGCGGTTGGCCAACGGAGGGCACGGTATCGCAATCGACCGTTATATCGGCAGGCACAAAACTGAATACCGGCTTCGTGAGGTCCTGCACGGTGATCTGTTGTTCTGCTTTTTCGGTATTGCCGCAGTTGTCGGAAACCGTCCAGCGGCGGATCAGCGTGTAGGTATCCGGGCAGGCGCCATCCACGCGTTCTTCGCCGTCATAGGTGATCTCGACTGCGCCGTCGCAATTATCGCTGGCTGCCGGGTTATCCACGGCAGGCACCGATTCGCAAGTCACCGTAACATCGGCAGGCACGAAGGTAAAGAAGGGCCGGGTAGTGTCCTCGACTTTGATGACCTGTTCCGCCGTTTCAAAATTACCGCAATTATCGGTTGCCGTCCAGCGCCGGGTCAGGGTATAGGTATCCGGGCAGGGGCCGTCAGTGCGGGTTTCGCCGTCATAAGTTATAAGCGCATTGGCCGCGCAATTATCGGTTGCCGTCGGGATTTCCAGGGCGGGAACCTGATCGCAGTCCACCGTGGTATTGGCTGGTACGAACGTGAAGACCGGTTTGGTATCATCCCGTACGGTGATCGTTTGAATTGCGGAATCAGTATTGCCGCAATCGTCTGCGATCGTCCATTGGCGTTTCAGCACATAGGTATCGATGCATGGGCCGTCTTCCCGGGTTTCACCATTATAGGTAACCGATACGCCGGCAGTGCAATTGTCGGTAGCCGTGGGTGTTTCAAGGGCAGGTACCGATTCGCAGGTAACCGTTGCATCGGCCGGGAAAAAGGTGAATACCGGCTTGGTTTCATCCAGCACTGTGATTACCTGCACTGCCGACCGGGAGTTGGCACACTGGTCGGCGATCGTCCATTGACGCCGTAATATATAGGTGTGGGGGCAAGGACCGTCTTCCCGGGTCTCACCATTAAAGGAAACGATCACATCTGCCGTACAGTTATCTGTTGCAGTTGGCGGCTCAACGGCCGGAACATTTTCACAACTCACCGTGACATCGGCGGGCATGTAGGTAAAATCCGGTTGCGTGGTATCCTGAACCAGAATTTCCTGGGTAGCCGTCGTGGTGTTACCGCAGTTATCCGTTGCCGTCCATTTGCGGAGCAGCGCGTAGCTGTTTGGGCAGGCCCCATCGGTACGTACTTCGCCGTCGTAAGCGATTTGCACATTTGCCGAGCAATTATCCGATGCCGTGGGCGTATCCACCGGTGGCACCGACTCGCAGCTTACTGTAGTATTGGCCGGCACAAGGATAAACACCGGACCTTCCGTATCGCGCACCGTAATTACTTGTTCGGCCTGCGTGGCATTTCCGCAGTCATCCGCAGCGGTCCAACGGCGGGTGAGCGTGTAGGTATCCGGACAAGAACCATCCACGCGCGTTTCACCGTCATAGGTGATTGCGACCGATGCGTCACAGTTGTCGGAAGCCAGCGGGATATCCAGGGCAGGAATAGCCGCACAACTCACGGTAACATCGGCAGGTACGTAGGTAAAGACCGGTTTGGTCAAATCCTGTACGGTAATTACCTGCAATGCAGCGTCCGTATTGCCACATTCATCGGCGATCGTCCAGCGGCGTTTCAGCAGATAGGTATTGGGACAAGCGCCGTCCTCCCGTGTTTCCCCATTGTAGGAAATCGCAACCGATGAAGTGCAATTATCGGTAGCCGCAGGGCTTTCCACCGCCGGGACAGCTTCGCAACTGACCGTGACGTCTGCCGGAATAAAGGTAAAGACCGGTTTGGTCAAATCCTGTACCGTGATGACCTGAACTGCCGAATCGGTATTGCCACAGTTATCCGCGATGGTCCAGCGTCGCTTCAGCACATAGGTATTGGTACAAGCGCCGTCTTCCCGCGTTTCGCCGTTATAGGAAACTGTCACATTTGCAGCGCAGTTATCGGTCGCGGTCGGGGTTTGCACCGCAGGAACGGCCTCACAACTGACCGTAACATCAGCCGGAACGAACGTAAAGACCGGTTTGGTTAAATCCTGAACCGTGATGACCTGAACTGCCGAATCGGTATTGCCGCAATTATCGGCAATCGTCCACTGGCGTTTCAAGACATAGGTATCGGGGCAAGGGCCATTCTCCCGGGTTTCCCCGTTGTAAGTCAAAATTACATTAGCGGTGCAGTTGTCAGCAGCAGTGGGTGTTTGCAGGGCAGGTACTGCTTCGCAAGTCACCGTAGCATCGGCCGGCACAAAGGTGAAAACAGGCTTGGTGACGTCCTGTACCGTTATGGACTGTGTAGCAGAAGTTGTGTTGCCGCAATTATCCGTTGCTGTCCAGCGACGGATCAGGCTATAGGTGTCCGGGCAAGCGCCGTTTGTGCGAACTTCGCCGTTGTAGGTTAGTTGTACGTCGGCATCGCAGTTGTCCGTAGCAGAAGGCGTACCCGGAGCCGGCACATTATCACAGTTTACGGTAATATGCGCCGGTACGAATGTAAAGACCGGCGCCGTTTGATCGCGCACGGTAATTTTTTGTTGGGTAGTGGCCGTATTGCCGCACAGGTCAATCGCCGTCCAATTGCGGGTCAATGTATAGGTATCGGCGCAGGGGCCATCGGTACGCACCTGCCCGTTGTACACGATATCTACGGTTGCGGTGCAGTTGTCCGTGGCCTCCGGCGTGCCCGGAGCCGGGATGGCTTCGCAACTTACCGTAATATTGGGCAGGACCAGGGTAAAGACCGGCCGGGTGGTATCCTGTACGGTAAGCATCTGTTCGGCCATTGCGGTGTTGCCACAGTTGTCTTCAGCGATCCAGTGCCGCGATACAGTTCCACCACTGGCACAACTGCCGCTGTTCTGGGTCACACCGGCAAAGGTGATCGTCACGCTGTTGTCGCAATTATCGGCAGCCGTTGGACTGCCCAGGGACGGGATCGCTTCGCAGTTTACCGTGGCGTCGGGCGGGACAAAAGTGAAGAACGGCGGGGTCAGGTCGCGGACGACAATATTTTGTACCGCCGAAGCCGTATTGCCGCAGTTGTCGGCTGCCGTCCACTGGCGGGTCAGCGTATAGTTATCACTGCAATTGCCGTTTATCCGCGTTTCGCCATTGTAGGAAATGGCTACGCTGCCGTCACAGTTATCGGTGGCTGCGGGAATACCAACTGCTGGAATGGCGTCGCAACTGACAGTCACATCGGCCGGCACGCTGGTAAAGACCGGTTTTGTGGTGTCTTGTACAGTGATTATTTGCACAGTACTGCGGGTGTTTCCGCAGTTATCAGTAGCCGTCCAGCGGCGGGTCAGGGTGTAATTATCCGGGCAGGGGCCATCGGTACGCACCTGGCCATCGTAATTTATGACAACCGCAAGGGCGCAATTGTCGGAGGCTGTTGGCGTACCAACCGGCGGTATGGCATCACAAGAAACAGTTGCATTGGCCGGCACCGAGGTGTAAACGGGAGCCGTGATGTCCTGAACCGTAATGATCTGCGTTGCCAGAGCGGTATTGCCACAGTCATCGGTAGCCATCCATCGGCGCTGCAGGGTGTAGCTGTCTGTGCAGGCGCCATTCGTGCGCAGTTCTTCGAGGAAGGTAACCGGCGCGGTGGATGAACAATTATCCGCAGCGACAGGATTGCCCAATGCCGGGATGGTTTCACAACTGACCGTCACATCGGACGGGACGAAGGTGAAGACAGGCTTGGTATTATCGCGCACAGTGATCAATTGTTCGGCCGTGGTGGTGTTGCCGCAATTGTCGCTGGCCGTCCAACGGCGGCGAAGCGTGTAAAAATACGGGCAGGCGCCATCGGTACGGGTCTGGCCGTCGTACGAAATAGCCACCACTGCATCGCAGTTGTCTGTGGCAGCCGGGACGCCGACTGCTGGAATCGCATCGCAGCTGACGGTGGCATCGGCGGGGACCGAAGTGAACACTGGTTTGGTTACATCCTGAACTACGATCACCTGTTCGGCGGTTGCAGTATTGCCGCAGTTATCGCTGGCCGTCCAGCGGCGGCGCAGGGTATAGGAATCAGGGCAGGCGCCGTCCGTGCGGGTTTGTCCGTCGTACACGATATTCACGCCCATATCGCAATTATCGGTAGCAGCCGGAGTGCCCACTGCCGGGATGGCGTCGCAACTCACGGTGCTGTTGGCCGGCACGAAGGTAAACGCCGGCGGGGTGATGTCGTGTACGGTAATCGCTTGTTCGGCGGTTGCGGTATTGCCGCAATTATCACTGGCGGTCCAACGGCGCAGCAGGGTGTAGTTATCTACGCAGGGGCCGTCCACGCGCGTCTCCCCATTGTAGGTAATATTGACGCTTCCACCGCAATTATCAACTGCTGTAGGAGCGCCTACTGCGGGAATAGACTGGCAGTTCACCATGATATTGCCCGGGACGAAAGTAAAACTGGGGGGCTGATTGTCCACTACGCGAATGGTCTGCGTAACGGTAATACTATTACCTGCGGCATCCGAAACGCGGTAGGAACGCAGGATGACCAGGGTATCACCCGGGCAGCCGCCGCCACTGGCGGTGACATCGGCAATATGCGTAACCTGCGGCGGGCCACAATTATCTGCTTCATCGGTCACCACGGTCGGATCAGGGGCCGGCACACCCGCCAGGCAGGAAATGCCGGTAATGGGTGCCGGGTTGGAGGCCGTGGGGTGCTGGGTATCGTTGACCGTCACCTGGAACGTACAGGATTTGGCGGTGGTTCCATCGTCAACAGTATAGGTGGCGATGGTAACGCCGCTGTAAAACGGCACTACATTGGATAGCTGGCCGCTGCCGCTGCCGGTAGTTGCGCCACTCAGCGCATAAGTCACGCCTACGGTTGGGCAGTTATCGCTGTACACCGCATCGATATTGGGGATAAGGGTGGTGCAGGCATTCAGATCAGCGATTCCGGTCGCATTGGCCGGGCAGCTGATCGTTGGAGGAATGTTATCTTCGACAGGTACCTGAACCGAGAGGGTTTCGGCACAACCCTTGGCGTCTTTCACGGTAACCGTGTATTTGCCGCCGGCTACATTTGTCAGATTTTTGGTTGTGGCGCCATTGGACCATATATACGAATAGGGCGGTGTGCCGCCACTGACGGTAAGCGTCACCGTGCCGGTCGGAACCCCCACACAGGGGACTGAGGTCGCTGCAGCGCTCACACTGATTGGTTTATTGATCTTGATCGTTACCGAACCGTCGCAGGTAAGCAAATAAGCCGGATCGCCACCGTAAGGATTGAAAATGGCGGACATACTCACAGTGTACACCGTGTTGTTCTGCGGGGCAACCGGATAAATACCGCCGGCCGGGCCGATATTCGGCGTCCACAGGTAGGAATATCCCAGCGAACCGCTGGATATCACGGACAGGTGCGCCGTATCACCGGGCTGGCAAAGGGTCAGGTCGTTGTAATTACCGGAACTGTCGGTTTCGATGATAAACGCATTACAACAAATGCCGATCTCTGTGACACAGCCGGCATTGTTCACGTCTGAAAAGGCATGTGGCGCCCCGATCCCGTTACAATTGACTACTTTTTTGACATCAAAATACAAGGCTCTCAGGCCATTGCAATCAGCAGCCGTGCTGGATTCAGGCCGGAACAACCCGCCGTTGATCAGGATCACCTTGGCGGGATAGCCCAATTTTAAATACGCATTGGAGGTCCAGCTGATCACCCCTCCATCCACGATCAGGACCCCTTCGAAAGGCACCCCTCCGATAATAGGTTCGTAATCCTTGTCGATCGCAAAGGAATCCCGGATGATGATCGTGTCCACCCCAGGCGGGCAGCTGCCGAAAGGATTGTCGGAGGCGCGGATAAACTGATCGAAAATACAGGTTTGCGCGCTGGCCTGCTCAACCTGAAACAGGGAGAAGAAAAGAACTGCGCCCGCGAATACCCAAATCCCGGTACGCTTTGTCTGGAAGAAACGGCTGGAGAAAGGGCGCAACAAATAATCGCTTAACATAATGAATTTGGTTAGGAGTCGTCGATTTGTTTTATTTGATATAGGTTGGTGCATATAACACATCTTTATGGTCAAATTTTCTGTTCCTTGGATCATCCCGGAGCGAACCGCCATTCCGCGGGCGGAAACCCCGAGGGCAAGGCTGTACACACAAGGATACACGCAGAGCGTTTACTCGCTTTTGAGAAGACGGAAAACCGGGACAGGAAATACGGATAAGAAGATTGTGTCAGCCACCTCAAAGCTGCGATCCGAAGGAGGAAAGGCAACTTGCACCGGGATAATTCAAGCCGAAAGGCAGGGGAGAATAAAAAAATTAAAGAAAAATGGCTGGGGGGCCAAGGTATTAAATTTCCAAAAGATTAACGGCCAATAATGTGCCAAAAAAGATTATTTAAGAGCCATTTAGAACTCATTTGCAATTGGGCTACTCCGGAATGGGTAAAACATCCAATTGTCCGGAGCGTTTATCTTTGTCCCTCGTCCAATCATCACCTTTTTCACTATGCGCCATTCCGTCCGTATTTTCACCTGTCTGCTCACTCTGCTCCTCTTTCCTTTGCTGCTCGAAGCGCAAACACCTGCAGCAGACATTCGCCCAACCCTGAAAAGCCTCACACAGGCGCAAAAACTCCAGCTACTCGAATATCTGCGGTTTTTAGGGGCCGATATGGAGAAAGAAATCCAGTACTCCTATGAACAATTAGCCCGAAAAGACCAATTCAAGGCGGAACGCTTCATCGAGTCCATGAAACAAAAAAAAGTACAAAACGCACTTACTACTGTTTCCTGGAACCGGGACACTTTGTTTTTTCAAAATATACCCGAAGGAACGCCCCTCCTTGATTCCTTTCTGGTCACGAATACCGGTGCTGCACCATATCTTATCCGCGGAACGGAAACCACCTGTGACTGCACCGTCCTCCGCGTACCCGAACACCCCGTCATGCCCGGAGAAACCGCAGTATTGCGTTTTGAGTTCAATACCAGCGAAAAACTCGGCTCGGCTACTCCGGCAATTATCCTGTACGACAACTCCTCCCCCAACAAACGCAACATACTCTACCTCAAAGGCAACATAATCCCCCGCAAAAAACCACACAAATACCCCTGGGAAGATTAGAGCGGTTGAGAGTTGACCCAACAATTTAGCCCTTTTAGTTGTTTTGACGCAAGGACTATTTAACGGTCATCTTCTATTTGAAAAAAAAATAATATTTTCTGGAACACGGCAGGCGCAAAAACCTGCTTTTCCATTGAAATATTATTTTGTTTTACCCGCACCGAACCTGACCCAACCAAATGATTACCCTCGATTCGCGATTCATTAACAAATTTCAATTCAAACATCTCTTTTTTCCCTGCCGGAAAAGCCGTACTTTTGCGGCTTATTTTTTATCTGCATGAAAAACATCCGTAACATCGCCATTATTGCCCACGTTGACCACGGCAAAACCACACTTGTTGACAAAATGATCCACGCCGCTCATGTGTTTAAGGACCACGAGCTGACCGGGGAACTCATTATGGACAGCAACGACCTGGAACGGGAGCGCGGCATCACCATTCTGGCCAAAAATGTGGCGCTCCATTACAAAGGGGTCAAGATCAATGTCATCGACACCCCTGGCCACGCCGACTTCGGCGGGGAGGTGGAGCGCGTCCTGAACATGGCCGACGGCGTCCTGTTGCTGGTGGATGCATTCGAAGGCCCGATGCCTCAAACCCGCTTTGTCCTGCAAAAAGCCCTGCAAATGGGTAAAAAGGCCATCGTGGTGATCAATAAAGTCGACAAACCCAACTGCAATCCCGACTGGGCGCACGAGCAGGTCTTTGACCTTATGTGCTCGCTGGATGCCACCGAAGATCAGTTGGACTTTCCCGTTCTGTTTGGCTCCGCCAAGCAAGGCTGGATGAGCCACGACTGGAAAAGCCCGGCAGAAGATATCACGGCCCTGCTCGACGATATCATCAAATATATCCCCGAGCCGCATTTCCAGGAGGG
>CAYVDV010000036.1:0-19676 GCA_964450465.1 uncultured Saprospiraceae bacterium | reverse complement strand
CGCGTGTTTCTGTTGGTGTCATACCAAACTCTTCCGAGTACACCCGGCTGAAATACTTGGGGTCGTCGAAACCTGCGGCAAAAGCCACCTCGGAAACATTCATTTCGGTTTCCAACAGCAGGCGGCGGGCATTTTGCAGGCGGACCGCCCGGATGTACAGGGCTGTAGAGCGGTCAGTCAATGCCTTGATCTTGCGGTGGAGCTGCATACGGCTCATCGCCATTTGTCTGCAGACATCTTCAATAGACAACCCGGCATTACTGAGATCCGCTTCGATGAACTGACGCAATTTGAGCAGAAATGCGTCTTCCATCTGTTCGCCGGTATCCGAGCCGGCCAGTGCCGGCGTATCCAACAAACGAAAGCGCTCCTGCAGGCGGCTGCGCGATTCAAGCAGGTTCTCCACCTGTACCAGCAGTTCATCCTGGTGGAAGGGTTTTGCCATATAGGCATCGGCGCCACGCCGAAGTCCGGTTATGCGATCTTCCACCGTTGCACGGGCGGTAAGCAGTACGATGGGGATGTGGCTGGTACGCTGGTCCTCTTTAAGCGTTTCGCATACCTCGAAGCCGTCTTTTTCGGGCATCATCACATCGCTGATGATGATATCGGGAACGAACTCCAGGGCTTTTTCAATCCCGACCCGTCCGTTGGCGGCGGTTTCAATCCGGTATTGCGGCTCCAAACAACGGATCAGATAGGTCAGCACATCCGGGTTATCCTCGACGAGTAGCAGCAGAGGCAGGTCTTCCTTTTGCAGCGCCGGAACACCGGTTTCGTTCCTGTCCGGGAGACCCGGTATGGCGTTTATTTCCAACAAGCCTTCCGGAGCAGCATCCGCATGAATGACCGGGGCTTCCCGGCGGACTGGCAGGCACACGGTAAAGGTGCTGCCCTCTCCCGGTGTGCTCGTTGCCGTAATGGTTCCGCCAAATAGTCTGACCAATTCCTGGGTGAGCGCAAGTCCGATTCCGGAGCCCTCCCCTTTGCGGGTACTCGAGTTATCCGCCTGATAAAAGCGGTCAAAAACATGCGCTAATTGTTCGGGCGGGATACCAATGCCGGTATCGCGAACTGAAATGAAGAGTACTTGACGGGGCTCGGCCCCGGGAACCGTTTCCTGATCGACATGGAGCAGCACTTCCACCCTCCCGCCGGACGGGGTGAATTTTAGGGCATTGGACAGCAGGTTCGAAATGATCTGCTGCATTTTACCGGGGTCGTAATCCATCAAAATCGACTCGGGATCGCTGTGCAGGGTGACCCGAAGCCCCTTTACACCGGCCATAGAATGAAACGACTCGGCGATATATTTCACAAACCGGGCAATGTCCCCCTGCACCAGGGAAACCGGCATTTTGTTGGCTTCCAGTTTGGACAGATCGAGCATCTGGTTGATCAGCGTCAGGAGGTTACTGCTGTTCCTGCGGATAAGCGCCAGGCTCTCAGCGGTATATGCCTGCGGGTTCTGCTCCATCTGTCCGGCAATGCCCAGAATGACCGTCAAGGGGGTGCGAAACTCATGGGTTATGTTGGCATACAGCCTGCTTTTGAACTGATCCAGCTCCTTGAGATTCCGGGCTTCTTCCCGTTTGCGCTCCAACTGGGCTTTGAGCAGCAGGCGATTTTGTAAAAAGGAATATACCTGATAGGCGGCGGCGAAAAACAGGAGAGAATACAACAGGTAAGCCCACCAGGTTTCCCACCAGGGCGGATGTACAATTACCTGAACAGCCAGGACATTCGGGTGCCAGCCACCATTATTATCCCTGGCCTTTACCCGAAACACGTATTTGCCGGAAGGCAAGCTGCTAAAGCGGGCAAAATTGAATTTGGAGGGTTCGGACCACTGCTCCTCATAACCGTCCATTATAAAACTGTACAGCGTTTCTTTCGGATTATAAAAGTCCGTCAATACGTATTCGAACTGGAACGACTTGTCCCAATAGTGCAGGTGGATAACGGGCTGCCCGGAAAAATTGTAGTTCCGGATCAGGGTATCCTGCTTTTCATCCACGCGTTCAAAAGCGGTCAGTACAAGTCGCGCGGCCTTGTTTTTCCGCTGGTAGGCAGCCATGATATCTTTCGGGAAAAAGGCATTGATCCCGCGCAGCCCGCCAAAAAACATCCGGCCATTGCGGGCTTTAAAAAACGACACCCGGTTGAACTCATCGTAGGTCAGCCCATCTTCTGAAAAGAAATTGACAAAAGTTTTATTCCGTATTTGGAAGCGGGAAAGACCGTGGTCGGTGCTGAGCCAGAGGCAGCTGTCGCCTTCGGTCAGCATGCCGCTAATAAAATTGTTCGGCAGCCCGTCTTTGACGGTAAAGTGTTGGGTTTTGCTGACGGCCGGGTTGAAATATACCAGGCCTGCGTCCGTTGCCAGCCACAAGCAACCCTGGCTGTCTTCTTCTATTGCCAAAATTCGGGAAGCGGGAACTGCCCAACTTTGCGGGTCATATTGCGTCAACTCTTTCGATCCCGGGGCATATTTCAGCAATTTTCCGGCGTAGCCGATCCACAGGTTTCCACTGTAAGACCCCGCATACAGCGCATCGCTTTTAAAAACCTCCTTCCCGGGCAGATCACATTCCCGGGTCCAGCCCGATTGTTCATCCCGATAATACAGGCTGTAATGAAAAACCCACCAGAGGCGCCCGTTTTTATCCATGGTGAACAATCCGGTATCGTCATTCGAATTGCCGCGATCGCCAGGCACAGCCTTTACGAATCCGGATTGGGGGTCCATCAGCTGGCCGTTGTTTAACCAAACCCCATGCCTGTCGGCAAAAAGCCCAAAAGGCACAATAACCTTCCCGGGTACATAATCCTTTTTTGGGTGTGGCGCAATTGCTGCTATTCCGCTGTAATAGCTGCCAAAAATTGTTCCCCGGGTGTCTTCGGTTATGCCTCTGAAACTGTAATAACTATTATTACCCGCCTTGCCGGAAAAATAGGCATCAAACGGATAGGGCTGCGGCGTTACCTTTAGAATGCCCATCCGGGTTTCGATCCAGATTAACCCGGAATTATCCCGAAACATTTTCAGTAAATCATTTTGGTACGGGATCAGCTGCACCAGATTTTCCCGAAAATTATACATCGTGTCATTTTTTGCCTGGTAGTACACCAGGTTCCTGTCGCTGCCACAGGCCCAGAAACTCCCGTCCGGTTCTGGAATAAAATGATTTAGCGACACGTGGAGTTGTTTCAGAAACCGGTTAGCCGGGTGTTCCCGCTCTATTTTTAGCTGCGCACTTAAAAAAAACAATTTATCCCTGTCCAATAACAAGGGAACGCCATCCGGTGTAAATTGGAGGGATATCATGGAAGGGCCTGCATCAAACGCTGAACGAATAAGCAGCGTACCATTTTTATCCCATTTGGAAATGGAATTGTAGCAAATCAAATAGTTGTTCCCGGACAGGTCGGTGGTATGGAACCGGAATTGCTCGTATTGGAGGCCCGATAAAAGCGGGAAGGGCTCCAACACCCGATCCTTGAAAATCCAGCCGCTTGTTTCTTCCGTATTCTTTTCTGATTTACTCACAAAACAAAAACTATTCTCCGTTGTCGCAGCGGTCTTGACCATGATCCGAAAACGGGTCTCGCCATTTTTGTCTTCCGGCTTAAAGGATTGCCAATACCCGGTATTCAGGTTTAGCCGAAATATATAATGATCGCTTGCCAGAAAGATCAACGAATCCTGGCATAAGTACAAACTATGCAGCTGGTCTCCGCTGCCGGGCAGGTCTGCCGGTCGCTGCGGATATACCCAGAAGTCCCGTCCATTGAATTGGTAAAGATTATTGGATTTGACAAACCAGATCAGCCCTTTACCATCCTGTACAATACCCGCACCCTTACCGCCGCCCCAACCCTCCGGCGTGAAGAATTCAAACGCTGCTTTTTGCCCGCTGGCGGCGAACACAAAAAAAATAAGGGTAAAATATATCGCGCAAGCCTTTTGCATGTACAGGTGAACGTTAGGAGTTCCCGGAACTCGTTTGATTTGGTTTTAATAAAAAAGCAGCCACTATTGCCGGCATATTCCAGGTACAAAAGATCCTGTATTTCAGGACAAAAATACGCTGCTCACTTGCAGCGGCAAAAACAGTAGAATCATGCAAATTGCAATCAAGGGGGGAGTATTATTCCTAAAAACCTCGGGAGCAGGAAATAAGGATAAAGGCATTAATTTGGATCAGAATGGAGTTTCCTGATCTTGAGGTTTGTTTTCAATTGGCTTTCCGCCCGGTTGCCCCGGTTTTGGGTGCCGCCAAAGATAAAGACAAGTCCTATTGTCTCCGCTTTCATTCGAATATAATTGCGCCTTATTCTTCCGAAAATTTGCAGAAACTATCCCCGGGCATAGTTCGTGAAACTACCGAAGCAGCGTAATTTTACCTTTTTATACGCTTTAATACCAACAAAAATGACTCGCTATTTATTTTTAGCCCTCTTGCTTCTCAGCAGTGGCGCCCTAAATCTCTCCGCCCAAACCCTCCGCACACTCACGTCTCCCGGCAAACTAACCACCATCACCGTCGGCCTCAACAAAACCGGGGAGCCGTTTTACAAGATCGCCTACCGCGGCAAAATCGCCGTCGACTGGTCGCGCCTGGGATTCATGACCAAAGAGTTCGACCTGAAAGACGGGTTCAAACTCCTCAGCGCCAACACCGTCACCCACGACGAAACCTGGGAACCCGTGTGGGGCGAAGTGGCCAGGATCCGCGATCACTACAATGAACTGGCCTACCGCCTGCAGGACGAAGCCGGCCGGCAAATGATCATCCGCTTTCGCGCCTACGACGAGGGCGCCGGATTCCGCTACGAATTCCCGCAGCAAAACGGCTTCGGAACGGTGCATATCACCGACGAGCTGACCGGGTTCCAGATGACCGGCGACCACACGGCCTGGTGGATTCCCGGCGACTACGACTCCAACGAGCACGTGTACACCACCTGCAAGATCAGTGAGATCGATTGCGAACGCTACAACAAGGAGTACGCCATCGCTACCCAGCACATCGTGAAAATGAAAAACGTGCAGACGCCCATCACCATGAAAATGGCCGATGGCACGCACATTTCCCTGGCAGAGGCCGCCCTGGTCGATTTTGGCGCCCTGCACCTGGAAACCGACAATACCGGGCTGAAATTCACGGCATCGCTGATCCCGTCCCCCGATTCGACGGTGAAAAGTGTGAACACGGCGCCTTTCCACACGCCCTGGCGCGCCGTGCTGCTGAGCAAAGATGCCGCCGGAATCCTTTCCTCCAAACTCATCCTCAACCTGAATGAACCCTGCAAGATTGCGGACGTTTCCTGGATCAAACCCCAAAAATACGTGGGCGTATGGTGGGAAATGCACGTCGGCAAATCAACCTGGGACTACGAGGCCACGCAGGACATGATGAGCGCCACCGGCCGCGAAGTAAAAGGCAAACACGGCGCCAACACCGAAAATGTCAAACGCTACATCGATTTTGCCGGCAAATACGGTTTCGACGGCGTGCTGGTGGAAGGCTGGAATACCGGCTGGAAAGACTGGTTCGGCAAATGGAAAGACGAGGTGTTCAGTTTTACCACCCCCTACCCCGACTACGATATCGACGAACTGACGCGCTACGCCAGGGAAAAGGGCGTCCGCATCATCATGCACCACGAAACCTCCGCCGCCGTGCCCAGCTACGAACGCCAGATGAACGACGCCTACGCCTATATGAATAAGTACAATATGAACTCGGTCAAAACCGGCTACGTAGGCAAGATCATTCCCCGCGGCGAGTGGCACGACGGGCAGTGGATGACGAACCACTACCTGCGTGTGGCCGAACGCACCGCACAGTACAAGATCATGGTGGACATGCACGAGCCCGTGCGACCCAGCGGCTGGCACCGGACCTGGCCCAACTGGCTGGCCTGCGAAGCCGCCCGCGGACAGGAATTCAACGCCTGGAGCATCGGCAACCCGCCCGAACACGAGTGCATCCTGCCCTTCACCCGCATCCTCGGCGGCCCGATGGATTACACGCCCGGCATTTTCGAGGTGCGCATGAACACCTATGACCCCAATAAAAAAGAAGTGGTGCACACCACCGTTGCCAAGCAGCTGGCCCTGTATGTGACGCTGTACAGCCCCCTGCAAATGGCCGCCGACCTGCCGGAAAACTATGAAAAACGCCTCGACGTATTCCAGTTTATCCGCGATGTACCAGTTGACTGGGACGATACCCGCATCCTGAATGCTGCCGTGGGCGACTACATCACCACCGCCCGCCGGCAAAAGGGCACGCAAAACTGGTTCATCGGCAGTATCACCGACGAGAACCCGCGCAACTTCAGCGCAAAACTCGATTTTTTACCCGCCGGTAAAACCTACGAAGCGACGATCTACGCCGACGGCCCCGGAGCGCACTGGAAAGACAATCCCTATCCGGTGGCGATCAGCAAACGCACCGTAAAAAAAGGAGATACCCTGGAACTGAAACTGGCTGCCGGCGGCGGATGTGCGATCGCGCTTGTTGCGGTGGACGGTGAACGGTAGACGGTAGATAGGGGCGACCGCAAGGGTCGCCCCTATCACCGTCCTTCATACGCCTGCACCTCCGCCCTGCCGATCAGCACCTCCCGCAGGGCGGTGGGCAGTTGCTCGTAGTGGATCGGAGAACGGACATTGCGCTTTTCCTGGGGCATCATAGGCCCTTCTTTCTCCAGGATCAGGATCTGCTGGTTCTTGTCCGCCGCCAGCGCCTGCGCGAAATACAGTTTTTCGTCCTTGCCGTACAAAAGCCATACGATGCGCGGACGACCGGCCATTAGCTCCAGCGGGTTTTCGATCACCGCGGATGCCTGAAAGAGCTTTTCCGTCGTTTCTTCCGGTTTGGCAGGATCGGCGATGAGCATCCGCACGCCGCCCGCAGGCACCGCCAGTAAAATCGGGCCGGACGTCTGCGGTACTGCTCCGGCGCCCGTCACCCGGCAGGAAACCGGCACGCCGGAAACCTGTCCCAGCGGGATGGCGCTGAAAAACGCAGTGGCTCCTCGGGGGGGAACGGCGTCGGACAGGGCCCGCACGACAATGCTCGTATCCTGGTTGATCCGGAGGGTGGCCCCGGTGCTGTCCACCAGGCTGATGCGCACCCAAAAGCGCTGCCACTGCGGGCTCAGGTTTTCGACAAGGGCTACGGTACAAAACTGACCGTCGCTGGTGTAATAATTCAAATCGTGGAACGCAACCCGGGCAGAATCGGCCGTGCCCGGCATAGGTTCGTTTACATATACGGAGACTACCTCAGGCCCTGCGGCCGCATTGTCGGTGGAAGAGGAGCTGTCGCCGCAGGAAGACTCCAGAAAGCACAGCATGGTTCCGCTTGCCAGGAGAAAGAACAATAAAATTCGTGTCATGATGGAGTGAGTGTCGAACTGTTCAGGTAAAATCAGGGTGCAAAGTTCTGCAAAATGCTGCTTACTGTATCCGGTATTCGGGCTTATACATCTTACCTTTGCGGCGTTTTTGATAAAAAAGTCAAATATCCGACGTGAAATACCTTATTACAGGCCTGGGCAATATCGGCTCCGAATACCGGAACACCCGGCATAATATCGGCTTTGATGTGGCCGACTTTTTGTGCCGGGACCTGGAAGGCTCCTGGCGCGACGACCACCATGGCGAGCTGGCGGAAGTGAAGTATAAAGGCCGCACTGTGATCCTGCTGAAACCAAACACCTATATGAACCTCAGCGGTAAAGCGGTGCGCTACTGGCTGCAAAAGGAAAAGATCACGCTGGAAAACAGTCTGATCGTTTGCGACGACCTCAACCTGGTCTTCGGCAAGCAACGCCTGCGCGCCAAGGGATCGGATGGCGGGCACAACGGCCTCAAAAGCATCCAGGAAATGCTGGGAACCGACGCTTATCCCCGTTTGCGCATAGGCATCGGAGATAATTTTTCCCGGGGCCGCCAGGTAAATTATGTGCTGGGCAAATGGACGGAAGATGAGGCCGCCGAGCTGCCCAACATCCTGGAAAAAGTTGCCGATACCATCAAGGCTTTTCTCACGATCGGGATCGATCGGGCGATGAATGTGGCGGCGAAGTAAAGGCCATCTCGATTTCCGGCAAATTAAAGACTATCCAGCCAGCGGTGCAGGTGGGGTTTAAAAGCCTCCTGATCATAAAGTCCGTGGCGGAGCCCCGTGGTCCGGCTGAGCAGGCGAATGCCGTGGTCGAGGTCGATAGCCCCCTGCCGGCAGGTGATAAACAGGTGCTGCTCTGCCAGAAACGCCGCGAGATACTCCTGTTCCGTCTGCCCCGGCGTGGGGATCAGGATAGCCTTTTTCCCCAGACCGGCCAGGTCCATCACGCTGCTGTAGCCTGAGCGGCAAACCACCACTTTGCTGGCCATCAGCACATCGTTCAGGTCTTTGGAGGTCAGATAGGATACAACCTCCACGTTATCGGCGGCGTAGTAGTGCTTTTTTGACTGGGTTTGCCCCTGAACAAAAATAAATTTGTGCGGCATGTAAATCGCTTGTTCGAGCAGTTGTTGCTCCAGCATGGTGCGTTGAGGTTCCGGACCGGATAAAACCACCGCCACATCATACTCCACATCACACTCATAGGCATGCATCCGGGTAAGGATGCCAATGTATTGCATATCGGGATGTACCGGGGTGCCGTGCGACAACTCGCCGGACAGCCCGGGGGCCTCCGCCACATCGGGCGCCCATATCGCATCAAACCGGGACAGGGCCATGCGAAGTCCGCGGTTGACCAGCCATGAAAACCCGAAGCCGGGAATACGCAGGTGCAATTGATGGCTCAGCATGACGCTGCCGATACCGGCGCTGTAGCAGCCGTAGCGATTATCCGAAATGATGCCCTGAATGCCGAGGCTTCGCACCAAACGCTCCGTTTCGCGCTGTTCGCTCCGGACAGCCCAAAGGATGCGGGGAAATTGCCGGCCTATGTTCCAAACCATGTTGGTGGACTGGTACCGGATCTTGTACGAGGGCAATTCCGTCGCCTGCAGGTGCGGAAATTCCGCGCGCAACAAATGCAGCGCTACCCCGTCTGATGCCAAAATGACTTCCATACCCAGACGCTCCAGTTCCTGGATCAACGGGATACAGCGGGTTGCATGACCAAGCCCCCAATTCAGTGGTGCGACAAGAATTCGTTTCAAAACAAGACAAAGATGGGCAGAGCGCCCGGGCTTTACTAATAATTTTATGGGAAATCGCGCGTTTAGGCTACATTCGCCTTTGTAAAAGTAAACAGGATTTCGGCTATGAAAAAAATAAATTGGTGGCGCATCGCTTTTCTTTTGATCATGATCGGCATGGTTGTCGTGGAAAGCTGCAGTATTTTTAAACCGAAATGCAACTGCCCGCATTTTTAATGCCGCGACGGTGATAAAAATCACCGCGTTTGTTGTACCCTTCTCATTGTTTGTACGACAATTTCCCCGCACCTTCGTTCCGTTATGAACGATACCTTAAGTACCCTGCAATCCACGCTGCAACGCATCGAAAAAAACCTGCGCAGCACGGAAGCCCAATGGCATGACACGATCGAGAAGGTGCACCCCAACCAGCATTGGAGCGCCACCAACCTACTGCACTACCTGGCCCTCCGCTGTGAGGACCTGCGCGATTTTCAGGACGAACTGCACAATGCAGGGCTTTCTTCCCTGGCCAGCTCGGAAAGCCATGCCCTCCGGCAAGTGCAGGAGGTAATGGCCCGTGTGGGCATACCCGTGCCCAAATCCGCGCTTTCCCTTTGCGATTACCCTACGGCTTACCGCATGCTGCAGCAACGCGCCACGGCTTTATTCGGACCTAAAGTCAATCCGAATATCCCGCACCTTATGGTCACGTTCGACACCGGGCTGGCCGACGATTATTCGGCGGTAAAAGCGCTGGTACAGGCCGGAATGAATGTCGCCCGGATCAATTGCGCCCACGACGGACCCGATGTGTGGGCCCGCATGACCCATAATATTCGCAAGGCATCAAGGGCAACCGGACATCCCTGCAAAATTTATCTGGACCTCGCAGGACCCAAGATCCGCACTGTGCTGCTCGGGAAAGGCCGGAAGAAAGGCCGTATGAAGATCAAAGAGAACGAACAGTTTGTACTTGCGGACCGGGGCGCCACCTTCTCGCCCAAGGAAAAAGTGATCGGCTGCACGCTTCCGGGTGTGGTCAAGGACCTGCACCCCGGCGACCGGGTTTTATTCGACGACGGGTTGTACGAAGCCATGGTAGAAAAATCGGACGGTGTACTGGCTACGCTTCGCATGATCCGGGCTTCCACCGCCAAATCCTGCCTGAAACCGCAAAAGGGGATCAATTTTCCGGATACGGAATTGTCGGTGCGCTGCCTGACGGAGTTTGACCGATCGGTGTTGCCCTTTGCACAAGACCATGCTGACATGGTCGGTTTTTCTTTTGTACGGCAGGCGGCTGAAGTTCGTGAACTGCAGGAGTTGTTGCGCCGGGAAGACGGCAAAGTAGTCCCCCTGGTCTTGAAAATAGAAACCTTTGACGCGGTGCAAAACCTGCCGGCCCTGTTGCTCCAGGGCATGGCCGAGCCAACCTTTGGCGTTATGATCGCCCGGGGCGACCTGGCGGTGGAAATCGGCTTTGAACGCCTGAGTGAAATCCAGGAGGAGATCCTGTGGTTATGCGAGGCTGCCCACGTGCCGGTTATCTGGGCGACTCAGGTGCTGGAATCGCTGAACAAGAGCGGCATTGCCACCCGGTCGGAGGTGACGGATGCGGCCCGGGCCGCCCACGCGGAGTGCGTCATGCTCAACAAGGGCAAATACCTGCTTGAAGTGCTGGTTACCCTCCGGGATATCCTGCGACGCAGCGGGGGGCACCACCTGAAAAAACGCTATGTCTTCCGGCCACTGGGTATCGCCGAACAATTTCTGCATGAATCCAGGCTCATCCTGGAAAAACCGGCGCAAAAAAACGGTTCCAAAAACGGCCGCACACGAAAAAAGGTGCTGCCCGCAGAGCCGGAGCAACACCTTTCATAAGGCCGTATTCTTCTTGTACTGCCTGCTTTTCGCTTTTCCGCTAGTTCAGGCGGATCTCGTCATCATTGATAAAAAAGCGGTATTCGCTGAGCTGGTAGTCTGAGTGCGGCACCAGACGTACCCACTTATTGTACTTCCACAGCCATTTCATCCGGGTGCTGTTGATGCCTTTGCGCAGATAGGCATCGATATACGGATGCAAGCGAAGCGAAAGATCGCCTTTGGGCCTGGATTGCATGACGAATTCCAGATCGCGCTCGATGTCGTCGGTCAGCAAAATGGTGGCGTTCACCTTGCCTGTACCGCCGCAGGAGGGGCAGTTTTCGGCCGTATCCACCGCAACCTCGGGCCGGGCCCGCTCCCGGGTAATTTGCATGAGGCCGAATTTGGAGAGCGGTAAAATGGTATGCTGGGAGCGGTCCTTGCGCATATACTCCTCCATTGCCTTGGCCAGTTGCCGTTTGTGGTCGGCGTTTTTCATGTCGATAAAATCGACAATGATCAGGCCGCCGATATCGCGCAGGCGGATCTGGCGGGCGATCTCCTCAGCCGCTTCCAGGTTGACCTTCAGGATGGTTTGATCGACATCGCCAGAGGTCATTTTGTGGCCGCTGTTGACATCGATCACGTGCATGGCCTCCGTTTTTTCAATAACCACGTAGGCGCCGCTGGCCATGGTAGCCGTTTTCCCGAAGGAAGCTTTGATCTGCCGGGTGATGCCATAGGCATCAAATACCGGTTTGCTGCCGCTGTAGAGCTGTACAATACCTACCTGATCCGGGCTGATGGTCTGCAGATATGTTTTGATGTCGGTGTACAGATCTTTTTCATTGACAACGATCCGGCTGAAAGAGTCCGTGAGCAGATCGCGCAGCACACTGGCAGGCTTGTCGAGTTCACTCAACAGTTTGGCCGGGGGGATTACCGTTTTTAACTGGCGAAAAATCTCTTCCCAACGTCCCAACAAATGAACGAGTTCTTCGTGCAGTTCCTGCACTTTCTTGCCGTCGGCAGCCGTACGGATAATGATGCCGAAGTTTTTGGGGCGAATGCTTTCTGCAAGCGTGTGCAGGCGTTTGCGTTCTTCCGTGCTGCCAATTTTTTTGGAAACAGTCACCGAATCGGAGAACGGGGACAAGACCATATAACGGCCCGGCAGGTTCAGTTCACAGGAAAGCCGCGGCCCTTTGGTAGAGATAGGTTCTTTCAGGATCTGGACCAATACGGGAAAGCGCTTGTTGAGCACCTGATCCACTTTACCGGTCTTGACAATCTCTTCCTCGTACTTAAAATGGTCGAGTTTGTGCGTGTTGATGCTGCCGTTCATCACCCCATTGGTCCATTTCTGGAGGGAGCGGAGTTTTGGTCCCAGGTCTGTATAATGGAGGAAGGCATCTTTGCGATGGCCGATGTCGATAAATGCCGCGTTTAACCCGGGCATCATTTTACGGATCTTGCCGATCAGGATGTCGCCAACCGTAAAATTATTATTCGTTTTTTGGTGGTGGAGTTCGACCAGTTTGTCGTTCTCCAGCAATGCCATCTCTACGCCTGTAGCAGTGACATTGATAATGAGTTCTTTTTCCACGGTATTGGTTGTGGTTTTCAACAGGCTCTGACGCTAAGCCCCAAAATGCGGGGCGCCGCAATAGGTAAACCCTCCGACTACCGGGATCGGCGCGGGCGTCAAAAAGGACCGTCGAAAAGGCAGGCGGCCGTCAGGAAATACGGCAACAGCAGCAATACACGGGCAAGGAGACAGGTGGTTTTATCCGGTTGAGGCAAAAAGTGGCGGTTGGGGGCCGCAAAATTTCACGTTGGTTTGCGAGGTAAAAGCTTGCCAATGGTTGATGCACTGCGCACAGAAAAGCAAAAAGGAAGCTGCATCAAAGGATCCGTTTGATACAGCTTCTTGGTTCGACGGTGCGTTCGGCGCTGACTCCGGCAGGTCGGGTTTCCTAAAAAAAGGTCGCCGTTGCCTGTAGTTCAGACACTAACGGTTCTTCTTCTTATGTCGATTCTTACGCAGGCGCTTTTTGCGCTTGTGCGTGGCGATTTTGTGACGTTTGCGTTTTTTTCCGCAAGGCATACGCTACAGAATTAAGAGTGATAAATTATGAGTTCGTTTTCCTGTCCGAAGACAGGATTTTTAGTATTGTTTTTACTATTCGGCACAGCGGGCGGCAAATTCCGCCGCCTTGTCTGCCTGCCCGGCGCCTTCATAGGCTCTGGCCAGCAAACAAGGTGTATTGGGGTTGTCCGAATCCAGCGACCATGCTTTTTCCAGACGCTGGACGGCCCGTTCCCACTGCCCGGTTTTAATGGCCAAACGCCCGAGGGCGTTGTACACTGCGGGGCTTTCCGGGTATTGGCGCTCCAATTCACGCAATTGCAGCACGGCTTTCATCGGTTCATCGGGCGGTGGATTTTCTGCGTAAACCAATGCGAGGTTGACGCGGTGTTCCACCTGATATGGGTTGAGCGATATGGCACTTTCAAAGGCCTTAACAGCATGTGTGCCGCAGTAATCGCGAATTTTTGCATCCATTTGTCCGATCAGCGCCTGGAAGAACGTGGCTCCTGCCACAGACCAGGCTGTATCGGTTTTCGCCAGTTCAGCCACTTGTTCGGCATAGGCCCCGGAAACCGGAATCTGTCCCTGCTCATACCACCATCCCGACAGCTGTTTCAATGCCTTGATTTGTTCCGCACCGGGGGATGCTTTTGCCAACTGTTCTTCCAGCTCCAGCGTACGCTTGGCCGCTTCATCGGTCAAATGAGCACGGGCGTCTTCCAATAGGGTTTCGAAACTGGTCGACTCCAATTGAATTCCACGGGAGCGTTCCGTTATTTTCTGATCGGCAGGCGTCGTGTCAAAGCCCAGATAAAGGCCCAGGAAAACCAACAGTGCGACCAGAGCCGCCAGGTATTGTGATTTATTCATTTCCACAAGCCAATCCTGATTTTATCCGCAAAAAATCGCCCGTCTTCCGAACCACTGACAAAACGTTCCGACCCATCAATCCTCCGTTTCATCCGCCGGAAGCGCCGATACATTTTTCTTCACCTGCTCCACAAACACCTTAGCCGGTTTGAAAGAGGGAATAAAGTGCTCCGGAATTTCAATGGCTTTTCCTTTTTTAATGTGTCGGCCAATTTTCTTCGCGCGTTTCTTGATCACGAAACTACCAAAGCCACGAACATAAACGTTTTCACCGCTTTGCAACGTGGTCTTAATTTCTTTGAACAGCGCTTCGAGAGAAACCAACACGTCCACTTTTGCGACGCCCGTTTTCTCGGAAATGGCATTCACAAGGTCAGCCTTTCTCATGTTTTATTTTGTTGATTTTGAACAAGTTATAGAAAAAAAGAAGGCGCTTCGGAAAACGAGACGCAAAGATCGCACAAATTTTCACCTGCACAAACTTTTACTTTACTTTTTCCGCCCCGTATTGGGTTGACAATCAAAAACAAAACGAACTGCCCGCTTTTTGGCCTGTTCGGGACCCGGATGGCAAACTTACTCAAAACCAAAACTTTATACTAGTTTTTGGCAAAAATACTTTTCCGTAATCGGCACAGGGTCGATTTTATCTACCTTTGCCCGCCGATCCGGCAATTACACATTAATACTTATCCCACATTATGCTTCTTTCCATGACCGGCTACGGCCGCGCAACGGGCAGCTACGGCGGCAAAACGATATCGGTAGAGATTCGCACCCTGAACTCCAAACTTACGGACCTCAAGTTGCGTTTGCCGGGCGACTATAAGGAAAAAGAAATTGACCTTCGCAAACTCGTCACCGATCATGCGGAACGCGGAAAGATTGACCTGCTGGTTGATGTCCAAAATGCCGATGGCGCCGCACTGGTCAGCCTGAACGAGAGCCTGTTCCGCGGATACCACCGGGAATTGAGCCGCCTGGCCAATGAATTGAATATCAGTCAGCAGGATATCCTGCAAACCATCATGCGCATCCCCAATATCGTTTCAACGCCTATGAGCGACGTGGACGAAGACGAGTGGGAAGCCGTGTGCAACGTGGTAACCCATGCCCTGGACCACCTCCGGGCATTTCGCAGGCAGGAGGGCCGCGCCCTCGAATCGGACCTTCGACTCCGGGTAGCCAATATCCTGATCTATCTCAGTGAAATAGCGCCTTTTGAGCAGGAGCGCTTCGCCCGCATGCGCGAACGACTCCGCAACAATATGGAAGACGCCTTCGGAAAAGACAACCTGGACACCAACCGCTTCGAACAGGAGATCCTGTACTACCTCGAAAAAATGGATGTTACGGAGGAGAAAGTGCGCCTTGAACAACATTGCAAATACTTCATCGAACAAATTGAGAACAAGGGGCAGTCTGCCGGCCGCACACTCAACTTTATCAGCCAGGAAATCGGCCGGGAGATCAATACCCTCGGCGCCAAAGCTTACGACGCCGATATCCAGCGTCTGGTCGTGCAGATGAAAGACGAACTCGAAAAGATCAAGGAACAACTGGCCAATGTGCTTTAGTTCGACTTTAGCCAACTTTTCCCACCCGAAGCAATAACGGAAAGCGGATTTCCCGCTCCGCCACCCTACCCCATGCAGCCGCCAGTCGGCCTTCAACCAGGGCCAGTGGATCCTGTCCGTTGGCGCGGCGGTAATGCTGTACTGCCGACCAGGAGTTCAGGAAACCGATCAGGTCGCGCAAAGCCCAGCGGCATTCCATCGCAAATTCCGGCGCCGCTATTTCTTCCAACGGAAAAGGGATTGTCCGATAACCCTCATCGATATAACGCCGCTCGGGATCCCAATACGGTCCGGTAATGTCCCGGTAAAAATGATCGACTTCCTCATCCACTCCGGCATCCCCGGTGCGGAAAAGGCCATACCCGATCAGTGCCAGCACCCCGCCGGGGCGCAATACCCGCCGGGCTTCAGCATAAAAGCAGTCAAATTGGAACCAATGAACGGCCTGGGCCACGGTCAGGAGATCGAAACTCCGGTCCGGCGCAGAGCATTGTTCCGCCGGCTCCATGGCATACTGTATTCGTGGATGCCTGGGTGCATGCTGCAACTGCTTTTCGCTGATATCCGTCGCATACACCTGATCAAAATGCGCTGCCAGCAGCAACGCGAGCTGGCCGTTGCCGGTACCGCAGTCCCAGGCAGCCTGCAAGCCCGGAGCCTGTTCCGCCAGCCAGCGGGCCAATGCCGGCGGATAGCCCGGCCGGAAGCGGGCATAGTCGGATGCCTGAGTGGAAAAATTGTCTTTCATACCTTATACCGGATCAACATCTACCGCCACGCGTAGTTGCCCCCAGCCCGGCCTGCTTGTCACAGTTTCCGCCACCTGGCGGATCAGGTCTTTGGCCGCCCGGATCACCGGCGCAGACTTTTCCAGTTTCAGCAGGATCTCCTGGCCATAGTATCCGCGAATTCTGGGCACCGACGGCTGCACCGGGCCGAGCACGCGTTTGCCCATCGAATGGCGCAGGTGTTTGGCGAACATTTCTGCCGCATTAAGCACTGCTTTTTCGTCCTTGTGCTGCAGCGTAATGTGGATAAGCCGGGCGAAAGGCGGGTAGTAAAACTCCCTGCGCTCATGGAGTTCCCGGGCAATGAACCCCTTAAAATCACCGCGTAACACCTCCTGAAGCACCGGATGCGCGGGGTTCCAGGCCTGTACCAGTACCAGTCCCTGCCGGTGTTTGCGGCCGGCACGGCCTGCTACCTGCGTGAGGAGCTGATAAGCGCGCTCGCCGGCGCGAAAATCGGGGAAACGCACGAGCTGATCGGCACCCAGAACACCCACGATGCCGACGTTCTCGAAATCCAGCCCTTTGGTCACCATTTGGGTGCCGACCAGAATATCGAGCCGTTTTTCTTCAAAGTCGTTGAGCAGGTTGATCAGGTTGGATTTGGTGCCGGCCGTATCGAGGTCCATGCGACCGATGCGCGCCTCGGGTAAAAAAAGTTTGAGTTCATCCTCGATCTTTTCGGTGCCGAACCCGAGCAAGGTGATCTTTCCGCTCCCGCAGGCCGGGCACTGCGTAGGCGTTTCCTGCTGAAAACCGCAGTAGTGGCAGCGCAGGCGGTGGCTGTGTTTGTGATAGGTCAGGCTGACATCGCAGTGGCGGCACTGGGCTGTCCAGCCGCAGGTTTGGCATTCAAGAATCGGGGAATACCCCCTTCTGTTCTGAAACAGGATCGCCTGCTCGCCGCGCTCCAGGGCTTTTTTCAAGGCCTCGAGCAAGACCGGGGAGAACAGGCTTTGCATTTGTTTGGTCTTGTGCTGTTCCTTCAGGTCGACGGGACGGATCTCGGGTAGCTGGAGCCCGCCAAAGCGCTCCTGCATTTCCACCAGGCCATATTTGCCGTTTTGGGCATTGAAGTAGCTCTCCAGGGAAGGCGTGGCTGTGCCGAGCAATACCCTGGCTCCATACAAACCGGCCAGGTATATGGCCGTGTCGCGGGCGTTGTAGCGGGGTGCGGGGTCATATTGCTTGAACGAAGGATCGTGTTCCTCGTCCACGATGATCAACTGCAGGTTTTGAAACGGCAAAAAAAGCCCCGACCGGGCCGACAGAAGCACCGGTTTTCCGCTCACCGCAGCGCGCCACACTTCCACCCGTTCGTTGTAGTTGATCTTGGAGTGGTACACCGCTACGTCGCCGCCGAACACGCGCTGCAGGCGGTTGACGATCTGAGTGGTCAGGGCGATTTCCGGCAGCAGGTAGAGTACCTGGCCTCCCTGCAGCATCACTTCGCGCATCAGCTCGAGGTACACCCGGGTTTTACCGCTGCCGGTCACCCCGTGCAGCAGCACCGTACTTTTATCCCGGAATGCGGCATGGATCTCCGAAAGCGCGCGGTCCTGCTGCGCCGACAGTTCCCCCGCTCCCACCAGTTCATCCTCGAAACCGGCTACCCGGCTGATCTCGCGCTCGTACAGTTCAAGCACCGCTTTCTTGACCAGTGTGCGCAGGGTGGAATCCGAAACGCCGGCCTTGTCGAGCACCTCCTGCCGGCGCACCCAGGGGCGGCTACGACTCAGGTGCAGGAAAGCCATCAGGGTTTCCAACTGGCGGCCGGCTTTTTCAAGTTCATCCAGCACCGGGTGCAGCAGTTCCTGATTGGAGCGGTAGGGCTCGGCCAGGCGGACAGCCAGCACGGTTTTTGGGCGGTATTTTTCCTGGAGGTCTTCGCGAAGGGACAGCACGCCTTTCATCAGGAGCCGCTGAACTACCGGAAAAACGGACTTTTTGTTCAGTATTTTCCGTGCATCTTCAATGGTGATCTCATTCTGGATGAGCAGGGCTTCGGCCAGCAGGTATTCTGCACTGTCGAGGCTGGAAAAATCATCGCCATAGTCCGGCAGGTACACCAGTTTGGTCTCGCTGGTGAGTTTCAGGTGCCCGGGCAGGGCGGCACTCATAACCTCGCCAAGCGTGCAGCAGTAGTAGTCGGCCAGCCAGTCCCATAATTGCAGTTGGCGGTGTGTTACTACGGCAATTTCATCCAGTATTGCGAGGATCTCTTTTACGCGGTAATCGGGTTGCTCAGTGTGCACGCGCTCCACTACCCCGCTGTACCGTTTGTTTTTGCCGAACGATACTTCCACCCGCATACCGGGCTGGATATCCGGCAACAGGTCGTCCGGCACAGCGTAGGTGTACGTGCGTTTTGGCAGGGCCAGTGGCAATATGATATCGGCGAAGGTTTTCATGGCGGATGATGGCACAAACCTAAAACAAAAAATTTTTTTTCCGGCAGAGAAACCCCGCTTCTGCAAATTATGTTTACTTTTGTGGAACTATAAATAATTCAAAGCGCTGGGTATTCGGTCGCGATTCCGGGTATCCATTTTTTTTACCCGGCGGTTGAAAGCCAGTACCCGGATCGGATTTATTAACAAAACAATTTTTTTAATTGGCATTAAAACCTTCTTCTCCCAAGCCCGGCGGCGGCGGCAACACCAATCGCCCCGGCGGCCCAAACCGCCCTGGCGGTGGCAATAACACCAGTCGGCCCCCGTTAGGCGGCGGCATGAATCGCCCACCCGCAGGTGGCGGTGGGAGTCGCCCACCAGGCGGACGGCGCCCTTTCCCCCCACGTCAACAACAGGCCGAACACCGGATCAATGAATTCATCCGTGTTCCCGAACTTCGCCTGGTCGGCGAAAATCTGGAAGAGATCAGTGAAACCATCGGCCAGAAAATTGAGCCAGGCACTGTGTACAGCACCACCCAGTTGAGAACCTGGGCTGAACAGGTGGAACTTGATCTGGTGGAAATCTCCCCCAACGCCAACCCGCCGGTTGCCCGGATTGTTGACTACAACAAGTTCCTTTATCAGAAACGAAAAAAGGAAAAGGAACTCAAAGCGAACGCTGTTAAACAACAACTGAAAGAGATTCGTTTCGGCCCGGAAACCGGCGACCACGATTTCGATTTCAAACTTCGCCACGCCAAAAATTTCCTCTCGGAAGGCAACAAGGTTAAAGCCTACGTGCAATTTCGCGGCCGCGCCATCGTATTCAAAGACCGTGGCGAACTGCTGCTGCTCCGCTTCCTGAAAGAACTCGAAGAATTCGGCGCCCCCGAACAATTGCCCCGCATGGACGGCA
>CAYVDV010000035.1:0-19689 GCA_964450465.1 uncultured Saprospiraceae bacterium | reverse complement strand
GCCGTGGCGCCGTGGCGCTCCGCTTTGGTAAAGTGAAACTGGCGAATGAGTTGCTTGATCATGATTCTTGTGGTTATTGGATAAGAAACTCCCATGCTCCGCTTTCCTGCACATCGTAAAACGTAATTCCGCTGGCCTGGCATTCTTTTTTCCAGCGTTCCACACGGTATCGGCTGTTGGAAGCATCAAACACGACCAGTGAACAGGGAAAGCGTCGGAGGCAGTCGCTTAGTTGTACGCGTGGATTGTCGCGCAGGATCAGTATATCCACAGGATAACTGGTATCTGAGCGCGCCGAAGACAGGTCCTGGCTTTCGGGTATGGCAATAGTCCGGCCGAAAAATTGAACAAAAGGCGGTCGCACAAACAAGTTGTTGTCGCGAAAAGGCGCCTGAAAGGAGGGCTGTAAACGGACCTGCTTCCGGATACCGCAGGACCAGCGATGTGCCTGCGCCGCAAAGCGCTCCTGCCGTTCGCTCAGGCTATCCGTCCAGATATAGCCTCTTTCACCGTCAAAAAAATCCAGCAGAAAATGCCGGTTGACGTGGTAAAGGGTGATCTTGCGCTGCTGGCTATGGCCGTATCGCGCCATAAGCCGGTACAGGCTCAGGCCGGACAAAAGGACCAGCGCAGCCAACAGCCATTGGGCCTTTCGTTGCATCACTGACAGGGCAAACAACCAGATAAAAAGCCCAAGTAAGACAGCTGCTCCCGCCCCGAGCCAGATGCCGGACACTACGCTGCCCGGAAGCTGCTGGATGAGCCGGATCAGTTGGTTCATGCCCCAGACCAGTTGATACAGCAGCCAGCCCAACCAGGCTGCCGGCGCCGGTGCAATGGCTGTTACAAACACCAGAAGACTTCCTCCCCATAAAAACACCGCCCCGCCCAGCACCACCACCCATCCGGCCAGCCAAAAGTATACCGGAAACTGATGAAAGTAGTACAACGATAGCGGCAATGTTCCCAGCTGTGCCGCTACGCCAATGAGCAGTATGTTCCATCCCTCTTCTGTCCATTTGGGCAAGGGCGGCGTTATTTTTTGGAACATCGGATAAAAAAATACCATGCCGGCTACAGCGGAATAAGACAGCTGGAATCCGGCGTCGAACAACAGGTAAGGATTCAGCAGTAAAAGGCCAAAGGCCGAAGCGCCCAGGATATTCCAGACCGAAGCCTGGCGCCGGATAGCTTTGCTGAGCAAATAAAAGGTGAACATCACGGACGCCCGAAGCACCGAGGCGGTTGCTCCGGTCACCAGCGTGAAGGCCCAGATGCCCAGGAGCACCAGTGTCGTTTCTCCCCAACGACGCCCTGCCCCCCGCCAGGGAATGCGCCGGAGCAAAAAGATCAGCCCGGCGTATAACAAACCCACATGGGTGCCGGAAACAGCCAGGGCATGCATCGACCCCGTTTCGGCATAGCTGGTGCGCAATTCGTCCGACAAGTCGTCCTTGTAACCGACCAGAAGTGCGGCTGCCACTGCGTATTCGTCGCGCCCCGGAAAATATTCGCGCAGCAATGCCAGCAGCTGTTCACGCCACCGGAAGGCCATCCGCCAAAGCGGATGACCTGAACCGGTAGCGATAACCCCATATGACCTGTCTTTTACAAATGCCTGGTAATGAATATTCTGAAAGTGCAAATACCGCTGGTAATCGAAGGCCTGCGGGTTTTTGGGCCCTTCCGTCGGCCGGATAAGTGCCTGCACCCAAAGCCGGTCGCCATACCGCAGTTGCTCCGACTCCGGACCGGGCTCGAAAAACAACAGGACATTTCCCGTGCAGGGCTGCAGTGAATCGACGGATGGCCCTGCCGCCTCCAGGCGCAGCGGGACCTTTAGTTTGGCGCCAATGGATGGCGCATCGTACACCATGCCCGTAAAAACTGCCGGCTTCGGAGACTGCCGGCTGATGTGCGCATCCTGTTCCCGTTCGTCGTAGTGCAAGGCATACCAGTATCCCGCACTAAAAAGCAGGACCAGCAACAGACTCCCAAAAACCCAACGGTAACGATAGGCATAGCGCCTGCGGACCAGCAAAAGCAGACCCAAAAGGCCGGCAAACAGGCCATAACCAAGCCCGGGAACCGGCTCCGCCAACGCCACGCCGGCCAGGATGCCGGCAGCCCAGGGCAGCAATAAACGCAGAAAGGGGGTACGTCGAGGATTCATGCGGATATCTATTTCTGGTGTCGAAAATAGGGCCGCCGGAATGGACTACGCAATAGAATCCTCGTGCTTGCTATACATTTTTTGAAATTATATGCAAGATAAAAGATTTTTTAAAATACTATATAGCAGTATTTTATACAAAAAACGCAAGGGTTTACAGTGCCTGACTGGTTACATATCATAGGTCACCTCCACCAGGTCCGAATCGGGGTGTGACTGGCAGGTAAGGCAATAGCCGGCTTTTACTTCCTCGTCGTCGAGTGCATAACAGGCATCCATTTTGACTTTTCCCGAAAGTACTTTGGCCATACAGGTGGAGCAGGCGCCGGCGGTGCAGGAGTAGGGGGCATCGTGCTTCTCTTTCACCATCACGTCGAGTATGGTAGCGCCGGGGGGGATGTGGGTCTCGATGCGCTCGCCGTGTAGATGAACGATCAGGCGAACCTGCTGCTCGCCCGGTGCGGCGCTGAATTCGCCCGGCGTGTGGCTCGGGTTCACGAAGTGCTCGGTATGGATCTGTTTGGCGTCAATGCCGCGCCCAAGCAGGGCGGCTTTTACCGTGTCGGCCATATTGCCCGGGCCGCAAATGAAATACAGGCAGTCGTCTTCCGGGCCGTGCGGCATGTTTTCATCCAGGTATTCCGATACGGCCCGGCTGTCAATCCGGCCTGTTTTGCCGGCCCAGTTGGACGTGTATTTTTTAAACAAGCCAAGGAAACTGCCGGCGGCTTCTTTTTTGGGCCGGCTCAGGATGTGTTCTACAAACAGTTGCCCGGCATAGCGTTCGGAAAGGCGTTCCAGGGCATCGCGGAAGATGATATTTTCCTCATCGCGACTGCCGTACAGCAAAAATATGCTGCTCATAGGTTCGGCTTCGAGGATCGTTTTCAGGATGGACATCAGGGGCGTAATGCCGCTGCCGGCTCCGAAAAGGTAGTAGGTCCGCCGCTTATCGGGGTCGAGTACCGTGTAAAAACGCCCGTCAGGCGGGGCGATGTCCAGCACATCCCCCTCCTTTGCCTGGTCGTTCAGAAATGTGGACATTTTTCCGCCCGCCACTTTTTTTACCGTGACGGAAAACCCGGGTTCGGCCGGGCTCGACGACATGGAATAGGCGCGGCGTACTTCCTGCCCGCCGATCTCGCGGCGTATGGTAATATGTTGTCCTTGTTTGTAGGTAAAGGTTTCCTGCAGATTTTCCGGAATGGCAAATTCCAGGGAAACGGTATCCGGTGTTTCTGCTGTGATCTTCTTAATTTTGAGCGCGTGAAAATCCATACGTATCTTTATGCTTGGCGCTGATGCCCCGTAGGCCATCCAAAATAATGCGAAAAAATGCGATTTAATGCCGGCTGTAGGGGTGTGGCGGCCGGCCGGCGCAAAAGTACGTTGGACTAACAAAAACACCGCCGATTAGTTGGACTATGAAAGATTTAAAATACCTGCTTGCCTATATCCTTCCACTGAGCGCCCTGCTTGCCCTGGGCTGGCGGGGTCCTTGGGCCTGGGCGACCGTCGTGCTGAGTTTTTGCATTATCCCTTTGCTGGAGTTGTGGACGCCTCAGTCGGTCGAGAATATTCCTGCAGAACAGGAGAACCAGCGCTCCCGGCAGTGGCTGTTCGACGCGTTGTTGTATTGTAATCTGCCCTTGCTTTTTGCGATCGTGTTCCGGTACCTGTATCTGATACAAAATGAACCCCTGCAGATCGGTGAAGCACTGGGCCTGACACTCGGCACCGGTATCATAGTCGGTGCGATCGGTATCAATGTAGCCCATGAACTGGGCCACCGCAGTCGTCGTTTTGAACAGGCTATGGCGAAATGGATGCTCCTGACGGCCCTTTACCAGCACTTTTTTATCGAACATAACCGTGGCCACCACAAAAATGTGGCTACGGACCTTGACCCCGCCTCAGCGCGGCTGGGGGAGCCTCTTTTTGCTTTTTGGCTGCGCTCCATATCCGGCGGCTGGCGCAGTGCCTGGCGTCTCGAACGCGAGCGCCTGCACAAGGCCGGACTGCCCTTTTGGAGTTACCACAATGAAATGCTGCGCTTTCAACTGGCGCAACTGCTTTGGTTGCTTGCCATCCAAGTGGTATTGGGCTGGAACGCATTGGCCGGGGCGCTGCTGATCGCTTTGATTGGCGTGTTGCTGCTCGAAACGATCAACTATGTCGAGCACTACGGCTTGCGTCGCCGCATGCTGCCGTCGGGTCGCCCCGAGCCGGTTTCACCCGCTCATTCCTGGAACAGCAACCACGAACTGGGCCGGATCTTCCTGTACGAACTCACGCGACACAGCGATCACCACTACAAAGCTACGCGCAAATACCAGATCCTGCGCCATCTGGATGAAAGTCCGCAACTTCCGTTCGGCTATCCAACCAGCATCCTGCTGGCCCTGGTGCCACCGCTGTGGTTTCGGGTGATGGATCTGCGGGTGCGAAGCTGAGCCGGGCTTCCCCGGATACTTCTTTTTGACGAAAAATTCCATTTCTGAATCCAACGCATGAAGCACTTCCTGTTTACCCTGTCACTGTTTACCCTGCTGGCGGCTTGTTCCGGCCTGCAAAAGAATGCCCCTGCCGACCGGATCCTGTTCAACGGCGATTTTTTTACCGCCGACAGCCTCCGGCCACGGGTTACCGCAGTCGCTATTCGCGGCGACACCATTCTTTTTGCCGGCGATGACGCCGGCGCCAAAGCGCTGGCCGGCCCGCAAACGGAGCTCGTCGATCTGCAGGGCGCTTTTGCCATGCCCGGTTTTATCGAGGGGCACGGACATTTTCTGGGCCTGGGCCTCAGCCTGCAAAACCTGAACCTGATACATACCGAAAACTGGAACCAGATCGTGGATTTGGTGGCCCAAAAGGCCCGGGACACGCCGGAGGGCGAGTGGATCGAAGGCCGCGGCTGGCATCAGGAAAAATGGAACGAGTCGCCCGGCCGTACGGTGAACGGCTACCCCTATCACGATGCGCTCAGCGCCGTCTCGCCCGATCATCCGGTCGTGCTCAAACATGCCAGCGGCCACGCGCTGCTGGCCAATGCCCGCGCGATGCAGCTGGCCGGTATCAGCCGGGAAACCCCCGATCCCGTTGGCGGCCGTATTGTACGCGACGCCTCGGGAACCCTCACCGGCGTTTTCGAGGAAAACGCCATGGAACTGATCACCACCCCCTTAAACGCCTGGAAGGATCAGCGCAGCGCAGCTGAAAAACAAGCTGCTTTCGACCGGACGGTCGCTCTGGCATCTGCAGAGTGCCTGAGCAAGGGCATTACCTCTTTCCAGGATGCGGGCAGCGACTTCTGGGAAATCGAACAATTTCGCCGACTGGCGGAAAACGGCCAGCTGCCGCTCCGCCTTTGGGTAATGATCGGCCAACCGGCCGCCGCCGATTACCCCAAACTGGCGGGTTTCCCCCAGATCGGGCTCGGAAATGGTTACCTGACCATCCGCGCCGTAAAAGCCTACCTCGACGGTGCGCTCGGCTCGTATGGCGCCTGGCTCCTTCAGCCTTACTCGGACAAGCCCGGCCATTACGGCCAAAATACCACACCGGTCGATTCCATCCGGAGCCTGGCAGAGCAATGCCGGAAGTATGGGCTGCAACTCTGTGTGCATGCGATCGGCGACCGGGCGAACCGGGAGGTGCTGGATTTGGCCGCCTCTACAGGGGGGATCGGCCTGCGCTGGCGCATCGAGCACGCCCAGCATCTCGATCCGGAAGACATTCCCCGGTTTCACGATTTAGGCGTCATTGCGGCCATGCAGGCGATCCATTGTACCAGCGATGCCCCGTTTGTGGTCAAACGCCTGGGGGAAGCGCGCGCGCGCAGCGGGGCGTATGCCTGGCGCAGCCTGCTCGATTCGGGTGCGCACCTGGCGAACGGCACCGATACCCCCGTGGAGGATGCGAACCCGCTGCCCTGCATATACGCCGCTGTTACCCGGAAACGCGCAGATACCGGGCTGGAGTTTTTTCCCGAGCAAAAAATGACCCGGGAGGAAGCCTTGTACTCGTACACCCTGTGGAATGCCTATGCCGCATTTGAGGAACAGGAAAAAGGCTCGCTGACACCCGGTAAACGCGCCGATATCATCGTATTGTCGGAGGATTTGCTGCATTGCCCGCCCGAAGCCATTCTGAAGGCCCGGGTTGTACAAACCTATGTTGGGGGAACAAAACGTTTCCCTTTGGACGCAGCGGGCGGGAAATAAACACGCTTTAAGCTTTTTTCAAAAAAATAGCCGATGTTTCATCGGAAAATATACCTTTGCTCATCACTATTTATCAAATCTATTTATCACAAAACGTAAGACAAGTGGAATACGGGCATTTTAAGCGGAGAGACCGCGGTGATTTTCGGGACCGGGGTGACAACCGGGATCGTCGGGATTTTCGGGACCGGGGCGATAACCGGGATCGGGGTGGATTTCGCGACCGCGGTGAGTTTCGGGGCCGGGATGGCGACCGCGACCATGAGGAGAGTGTGTTTTCCAAACGCGTACGAGCCGGTAAGCGGCGCACTTATTTCTTTGATGTGCGCAAAACCAAAGGGGAAGACTTTTTTATCACGATCACTGAAAGTACCCGGCGCGAAGATGGGTACGGGTACAAACGCCATAAAATCTTCTTGTACAAAGAAGACTTTAACCGTTTTGTAGCTTCGCTGACCGAGGTGGTAAACCATGTTAAAACGGACCTGATGCCGGATTTCGATTACGAGGAATTCGATCGCCGCCAGGCCGAATGGGAAGCCCAAAACCGCGAATCGGAAGATGATGCGGAGGACATGGACAACGCTCCCGATCTGGATGCAGAAGCAGGGGATGAGCCGGAGCCGCCGGAGCACGAGGATAAGAAGCCGCCCAAAGACGACGATGAAATGACCTGGTAGCCAGCGCTGCCGCGTCCAGAAAGCAATAAACGGCTTGTCCGTTTCAATAAAATCAAGGCGAAGCATCCCCCTTCAGGGGTTGGCTTCGCTTTTGTTTTTAACAAAGGAGCAAATCGCCGTTTTTCAGGCAAAAAAGAGTTGTTTTGATAAAAAAAATCCTTTTTTTAAACTGAACCCAAAAATTGTAACTTTACCCGAATTACATTGTTACACCTATAAAAGCACTTCAAAACCTCAGTTTGCCAAGCCTAACCACACCATTTTTCCAACTTACTCGTTCTATCGTCCATGGATCCGTTAAAACAATTATTCTACGAAAAAACGCAAACCCTTGGCAAGGAAGTCAAGGACCTACTCAAAGAACACGGTAAAGTGAAAATCGACGAAGTGTCGCTGGATCAGGCATACGGCGGCATGCGCGACATCACCTGTATGATCTGGGAGCCTTCCCTGCTCGACTCGGAGGAGGGAATCCGTTTCCGCGGATTTTCCATTCCGGAATTGCGGGAAAAACTACCGCGCGGTGCACACGGCAAAGAGCCTCTGCCCGAGGGCTTGTTCTGGCTGATGCTGGTCGGTGAGATTCCCAAAAAAGAACAGGTCAAGTGGCTCACCGAGAACTGGGTGCGCCGGGCTAATGTACCGGAGCACGTTTTCCGGACCATCGACGCCCTTCCGGTCGAAACGCACCCCATGACCCAATTATCAATCGGGGTTCTGGCTATGCAAAATACCAGCGTGTTCTCGCAGCGCTACAACGCCGGTATGAACAAAACGGAATACTGGGATGCCACCTATGAGGACGCGATGTACCTCATCGCACGCCTGCCCAGGATCGCCGCCTATATCTATCGCCGGGTATTCCACAAAGGAGAGCAGATCCTTCCGGATATTTCGCTGGACTGGGGCGCCAACTTTGCCCACCTCCTGGGCTTTGAAGACCCCGGGTTCAAGGAATATATGCGCCTCTTCCTGACCATCCACGCCGACCACGAAGGCGGCAACGCCTCCGCCCATACCACCCACCTGATCGGATCCACGCTGAGCGATCCGTACCTTTCGTTCAGTGGGGCGGTAAATGCCCTGGCAGGCCCCTTGCACGGCCTGGCTAACCAGGAAGTGATTCGCTGGGTGCTTAAAATGGTGGATACCCTCGGAACGTCCAAGCCCAGCCGGGAGCAGATCGCCGAGTACGTAAAAAGTACGCTGGGCAGCGGTCGCGTAATCCCGGGTTACGGTCACGCAGTGTTGCGCAAACCCGACCCGCGGTTTATGGCACAGCGCCAGTTTGCCGAAGACAATGTGCCCGACTCCGATCTGGTCAAGATCGTTTGGAAGATCTTCGACGTGGTGCCTCCCATTCTTACCAGCCTGGGCAAGGTGAAAAACCCGTGGCCTAACGTAGATGCACACTCCGGAGCCTTGCTTATGCACTACGGGATGAAGGAACACAGCTACTATACCGTGCTGTTCGCCGTCAGCCGTGCCCTTGGCGTATTGGCTGCCCAATGCTGGGCCCGTGCCCTCGGGTTCCCGCTCGAGCGGCCCAAGTCGGTTACCACCAAGTGGGTAAAAGACTTTCTGGAGAAAGAGAAAAATGCTGCAGTAGCTGAGCATTGACCCATCAGGAGCGTGTTTGGGAAACCCCAAACACGCTCTTATCAATCCCCTGTCTATGATCCTGATTTTTCGCCGGTTGGGGCTTGAATTGGCCCTGCCGAAGTTGGTTCTTTTGTGCCTTCTCCTGGCTGGAAATCCGGTAGCCGGGCGGGGTGCTGTTGTTCCTGTTGCCGGCACTTTTTCGTTTTCACCGCTGGCACGGGAGGCCTATCAGCAGGTATTCAACCTTCGTTTCAACGAGGCCCGCCAGACCCTGGCAGAGATGAAACGCCGGGAACCGGATAACCTCACGGCCCTGCTGGTGGAGAATTACCTCGACTTCTTCTCCGTTCTGATCAACGACGATCGCACCGAATACACCCGTTTGCTGAAAGGCATGGAACCGCGCCTGAGCAGCATCGCCCGGGGCGACCGGAAGTCGCCCTGGCTCCTGTATTCGCAGGCCGAGATCCGCCTGCAATGGGCGATCCTCGCCGGTAAATACGGTAACTTCCTGACCAGCCTCAGCGATATTAAACAGGCTTACGCCCTGCTGGAACAAAACCGCCGCGAGCATCCCGATTTCACTGCCAACCTTAAAAGCCTGGGCCTGCTCCATGCCATGATCGGAAATATCCCGGATGAATACCGCTGGAGCATAAAGGCGCTGGGGGGCATGAACGGTACTATCGAGCAGGGTATGGCCGAGTTGGAAGAAGTGCTGGACTACGCCCGGCAACACGATTTCGTTTTTGAGGAAGAAACCCGGGTCGCGTATGCATTTTTACAACTCCACCTGGAAAATCAAAAATCAGTGGCCTGGAATACCATCGCCTCCGGCAAGCTGGCTCCGGAAAAAAGTCCGCTTGCCGCCTTTGCCCTGGCCAGCCTGGCCATGCGCACGGGCCGCAATGACGAGGCTATACGGATCCTCGAAGCGTGCCCGGAAGGTGGGGCCTATCACCCCTTCCCTTACCGTTATTTTCTGCTGGGTATAGCCAAGTTGAATCGCCTCGATGCCGATGCCTACAAGCCGTTGCAAAAGTTTGTGAAGATCTTCCGGGGCGAGAGCGGAATAAAGGAAGCCTATCAGAAACTGGCCTGGCATCAACTCGTAATGGGGAATGAAACCGGCTACCGCACCTATATGCGCTACGTCAAATCCGAGGGCAATGACCGCTCGGAACCGGACAAGGCTGCGCTCCGGGAGGCACAGCGCGGCGAGCTGCCCGATGCCCGCCTGACCCGTGCCCGGCTGCTGTTCGACGGCGGTTACTTCCAGCGCGCTTATGACCTGTTGCAGGGCGCCGGCAAGGATTACCCCGCCGATGGTCCATCCGGCCTGGAATACAGCTACCGCCTCGGCCGTATCGCCCATGAGCTGGGTAAAACCCAGGAAGCGATCCATCTCTACACCCAAACCATAGATCGCGGCGCGCAACAACCCTTGTACTTTGCCTGCAATGCAGCGCTGCAACTCGGCATGCTGTATGAAGCGCAGGGTGCCGGCGCCAAGGCGCGCGCCGCTTACCAGCGCTGCCTGGGCTTGCAACCGGAAGAATACGCCGCCAGCCTGCATGCAAAAGCAAAAGCCGGGCTCGAACGCGTGCAATGACCCTACTTTTCCGTTCCTTTGCAAAAAATTATCGATCAAGTATGAAACAGGTATTATTCCCCATCCTTCTGCTCGGTGGCGTAGCTTTGGTGCTGAGTTCCTGCGCGGTAAAACCGCAATCCAGTTTTACCACGCCAACACAAAAACTGGTAGCGCCTGCAAGTGTTACTTTTGCCAACAACTCGACCAATGCCGAATCCTACGAGTGGGATTTTGGCGATGGCGCCAGCTCAACCGAAGCCAACCCAACCCACGAGTACAAACATTCCGGTAACTACACCGTTGTCCTGATCGCCAGGAACGGTAAAAAAATAACAACGACCAAGCAAATGATCCAGGTTACTGCACCCGAGCGCTGCCTCATTGAAATTGAAACGGAATTCGGCACCATGCTCGCCGAATTGTACACCGCGACCCCCCAGCACCGCGATAATTTTATTAAACTTGCCGAAGAGGGCTATTATAACGACCTGCTCTTTCACCGGGTGATCAAAGGCTTTATGATCCAGGGCGGCGACCCGCAATCGCGCAACGCACCGGCCGGCCAGATGCTCGGCATGGGCGGCCCCAGCTATCAGATCCCCGCCGAATTTGTCGACTCTCTCGTGCACGTTAAAGGCGCTATCGCCGCTGCCCGCACCAACAACCCCGAGAAAAAATCGAGCGGATCCCAGTTTTATATCGTCCAGGGTGCTCCGGTAACCGAAGCCACGCTGAACCAGATCGAAGCCATGCGCAAATTCCATTACACTCCGGAACAGCGCAAGGCCTATCTCGAAATGGGCGGCACACCGCACCTCGACCGGGAGTACACTGTGTTCGGACACGTCATTGAAGGGCTGGATGTGATCGACAAGATCGCTGCCGTGGAAACCGCCTCCGGTGACCGTCCCAAAAAGGACGTAAAAATGAAAATCCGGGTGATTAAATAAGGCCCGGCATTCCCGTACCCAACCATGGCGAAAAACCGCACCGTCGTTATCCTGATCGCAGTGGCCGTGCTGGCCCTAATCGGGATATTGTACTGGCGTAACTTGGGTCGGGAGCGGTATGACTGGCGGGATTCCTGGGTGCGCAGCGCCTACAGCGAACAAAGCGATCAACCCTACGGGACCCAGATCCTGCACCGGCTGTTGCGCAGCTACTTCCCCGGACATCAGCTGGTGGACATCAGGGAAAATCTGTCCGCTGAATTACCATTGGACAGTGCGAAAACCAGCTCCTATGTCTTTGTCGGCGAGGCGCTGTTTCTCGACTCGCTGAGCACGGCCCGCTTGCTGGCTTTTGTGGAGGCGGGCAATACAGCCCTGCTGGCGAGCAAGACGATCCCCTTTGACCTGATGTTTCACCTCTATTACCGGGAATGTGCCGAAGCGGAATGGAATGACTACGAGATCCATGAAGACTCCATTGTCCGGGTTTCGCTGGTGACGCTCCCGGCCGCAAAGCCGGCTTCCCTGCATTATGCCCGGCAAAACCAGGTGAATTCGTACCGCTGGAACTATATTGATTCGGAATTCTTTTGCGATTCCCTGCCGCAGCGCCCGCTGGGATATATTAACGATTCGCTGATCAATTTTGCCGCGTTCCCTTACGGCAAGGGGCGCTTTCTGTTGCATACCACGCCGATCGCTTTTTCCAATTATCAGTTGTTGCGTTCCGGGCCTCGGGGCTATGCCGAACAGGTGTTGTCCTATCTTCCGGAAGGCGAGATATACTGGGATGCCTACAACAGGGTGCCTGAAACGGTGGCCCGTCGCCGGAACCAGCGCGGCGGCTTTTCCCGCGAGCTGCCCACCGAGCACCCCCTGACCTATATCCTGCAGCAACCTGCGCTGGCCTGGGCCTGGTACCTGCTGTTGGGGCTTGCCGGCGCCTATGTGGTATTCCGTGCCAAGCGCCGGCAACGGATCATCCCTGTGCTGCCGTCCAATGAAAACTCTTCGTATGAGTTCATTAATATCGTGGCCAATCTGCACTTCCGGGAAAAAAACTACCAGAACCTCTGCGTACAAAATATGCGGCTTTTTCTGGCGCAGCTCCGGGAGCGTTACGGCATGGTCGCCCAACTGGACCCCGATACCCTGAAACCCCGGCTGGAAAGCGGCTTCGCCGAACGCCTGGCCCAGGTTTCTGAAGTACCTTTACCGCAAATACAGGATATCTTTACCCAATATGCCGCCACAGTGCAGTACGAACCAACCGAGGACATGATGGTCCAACTGCATCTGGCCATAGAAGCTTTCTTTAAAAAAGCCAAGTGAAGAGTGGCATAACCGGGTAAAAACAAACGATCGAATTATGACAGAAAACGAAAACGGCCCTCTGGAGCCGCAGGACCTGCCGCAGGAAGAGCCCGTGCAACCGGGTTTTGACCCCCAACCCGAAGGCGTGGACGTTGGCCCGGTGCAGGAACGCGCCGAACGGGTAAAGGCACAGATCCGCCAGGTCATCGTAGGCCAGGAAAATATGCTCGATCAGCTGCTGGTAGCCTTGTTTACCGGCGGCCATGTTTTGCTGGAAGGTGTGCCGGGTATAGCCAAAACCCTGAGTGCCAAATTGTTAGCCAAAACGATCAATTCCGGCTTCAGCCGTATTCAGTTTACCCCGGACCTGATGCCGGCCGACGTGGTGGGGACATCGGTGTTTAACATGAAAACTTCGGAGTTCGGCTTCAAGTCCGGACCGATCTTTTCCAATATCATCCTGATCGATGAGATCAACCGGGCGCCGGCCAAAACGCAGGCGGCCCTGTTTGAAGTGATGGAAGAATATCAGGTTACCGTTGACGGGAAGACCTATCCCATGGAAAGCCCGTTTTTCGTGATCGCCACGCAGAATCCGATCGAGCAGGAGGGCACCTACAAACTCCCGGAGGCCCAACTCGACCGTTTTTTATTCAAAGTTATCCTGGATTATCCCAGTCTGGACGAGGAGAAAATGATCCTCCGGCGTTTTCGCAACGATTTTACCGGCGCCCTGCGCAATACGGTGGAGCCGGTGCTGTCGCCCTCCGATATTGCCGACTGCCAGCAGCGTATTGAGCAGGTGTTCATCCGGGAGGAATTGCTGGACTACATTGCCGCGATCGTCCATAACACCCGCAACAACGGCGACCTGTTCCTCGGCGCCAGCCCCCGCGCTTCGCTTGCGCTGATGAAAACCGCCAAGGCGGTGGCTGCCATCAACGGACGCAACTTCGTGACCCCCGACGATATCCGCACGGTGTCTTTTCCGGCCCTCAACCACCGGGTGATCCTCACCCCCGAACGCGAAATGGAAGGCTTCCATACCCGGGAAATCCTGGACGATATCGTCAGGAAAATCGAAGTGCCCCGGTAAATCGGAGCTGCTCATGCCATCAGCAAGGCCAGCAGATCCTGCGCCGCCTTCGCCACCACGGTACCCGGCCCGAACACGGCCGCCACGCCTGCCTGCTTCAGCGCATCGTAGTCCTGTGGTGGAATGACGCCGCCTACGACGACGAGGATATCTTCCCGGCCCAGTTTTTTGAGTTCCGCTATGGCCTGCGGGGCCAGTGTTTTATGTCCGGCAGCCAGGGACGAAATGCCCAGGATATGCACATCGTTTTCGGCAGCCTGGCGCGCGGCCTCTTCGGGGGTCTGGAACAAGGGGCCGATATCCACGTCGAAACCCAGGTCGGCAAAGGCGGTGGCAATTACCTTGGCGCCCCGGTCGTGGCCGTCCTGTCCGAGTTTGGCTACCATGATACGGGGGCGCCGGCCTTCCTGTTCGGCGAACGCATCGGCCATTGCGCGGGCTTTTTCAAAGTCAAGGTTCTTTTCCATAGTTCCGGCATAAACGCCCGCAACCGTGCGGGTGGTGGCGGAATAGCGCCCAAAGGTTTTTTCCAGGGCCATAGAGATTTCGCCCAGGGTGGCACGGCAGCGGGCGGCTTCCACGGCAAGGGCCAGGAGATTGGAAGCATCATCCGGTCCGGGCGGCTGTGCGGGGTTTGCCGCTTCTTCCAGCGCTTTCAGGGCCGCCTGCACTTTTTGTTCGTCCCGTTTAGCCTTTACCTCGTTGATCCGCCGGATCTGGGCGTCCCGGACGGCGGTGTTGTCAACCTCCAGAATGTCGAAGGCGACCGTATCGCTTACCTGGTAAATATTTACGCCTACGATATTTTCCTGTCCGGAGTCGATGCGCGCCTGCTTTCGGGCTGCCGCTTCTTCGATGCGCAGTTTGGGCAAGCCTTCTTCAATCGCTTTGGCCATACCCCCGAGGGCTTCCACCTCCTGAATGAGCGACCAGGCTTTTTCCACCAGTTCCTGCGTCAGGCTTTCCACAAAATGCGAGCCAGCCCAGGGGTCCACGGCCCGGCACACATCGCTTTCTTTTTGAATGAACAACTGCGTATCGCGGGCAATTTTAGCCGAAAAGTCGGTGGGCAAGGCGATCGCTTCGTCGAAGGAGTTGGTATGCAGGCTTTGGGTGCCGCCCAGCACGGCCGCCATGGCTTCGATGCAGGTGCGGGCCACGTTGTTGAAGGGGTCTTGTTCGGTGAGCGACCAGCCGCTGGTTTGGCAGTGGGTGCGCAAGGCCAGGCTTTTGGCGCTTTTGGGGTTGAACTGCCGGACCAGTTTGGACCAGAGCAGGCGGCCTGCGCGCATCTTGGCGATCTCGCGGAAATGGTTCATTCCTATGCCCCAGAAAAACGACAGGCGCGGGGCAAAATCGTCGATATCCAGCCCGGCGGCCAGGCCCGTGCGGATGTATTCCAGCCCGTCGGCCAGGGTGTAGGCCAGTTCGAGCTCGGCCGGTGCGCCGGCTTCGTGCATGTGGTACCCGGAAATCGAAATGGAGTTGAACTTCGGCATGTTCCGGGCGCAATAGGCGAATATGTCGCCGATGATGCGCATAGACGCTGTAGGCGGGTAGATATAGGTGTTGCGCACCATGAACTCCTTGAGGATATCATTCTGGATGGTGCCGCTGAGTTGTTCCGGCCGTACCCCTTGTTCTTCTGCCGCCACGATGAAAAAAGCCATCACCGGGATTACGGCGCCGTTCATGGTCATGGATACCGACATCTCGTCGAGCGGGATCTGGTCAAAGAGGGTTTTCATGTCCTCCACCGTGTCGATCGCCACACCGGCTTTACCAACGTCGCCCACTACGCGGGGGTGGTCGCTGTCGTAGCCGCGGTGGGTGGCCAGGTCGAAGGCTACGGACAGGCCTTTTTGCCCGGCTGCGAGATTGCGCCGGTAAAAGGCATTGCTTTCTTCGGCGGTGGAAAACCCGGCGTATTGCCGGATGGTCCAGGGCCTGGTGACGTACATGCTGGCGTAGGGGCCGCCCAGGAAGGGCGGAATGCCCGCTACGAAACCGGGGTACGGATTGCGGTGTACGGTAGCTTGCGGGTCGGTTGCGCCCGGATCAGGGCGCAAATCCAGGTCGAGCTTTATCTGGGAAAAATCCGGTGCAGGCATGATTTCGGCGAGAATTTGATTCTGCGGCTAAATATCTTAATAAGTTTGCATTCGGCAGAAATTCCTGCCCTTAACCTGTAACTAAAACCTGTTTACCATGTCTCGAAACCTGTTTTTCCTGCTTGCCTTCAGCGTTTGCGTGCCTGCCACAACGCTTTTCAGCCAGTACACGGATGGTACAGCCGTTATCGAAGCCCTCAACAAACGTTTGCGCGAAGTACCCAGGGGCATGTTCACGATCGACGCAAAATTTAAGTTTGCCGACGGCGAGGATACCATCGCCCATCGCGGAACCTGTTATTTTTTCCGGGAATCGAACCCCGACTCCATGGCGCAATTTGTCGTTCTGATGGAGGAAAAACCCGTACTTGCCTTTGATGGCGTCACTTTTTATCAAACCTTTGGCGGCGATAAAATGCAGGTCACACCGGTAAAAGAGGCGGGTGGACTCAAGCGGATGCTCGGAGGGAATGTGATGAAAAGCAACCTTATTTACAAACCGCTTCTGCGGATTGACCAGCCCAATTTCCGGCTGGAAAGTTTCGACACGGTAGCGATAAGCACCGTATATGTGGGAGACCAGCCTGCCCTACGGCTTACGATGCGCGATACCAGTATCGAAGAGGCCCTGGGTAATGTGCCGAACAACAAGATCATATCCGCTTACCATTGGGATATCGGACTCCCCGGTTTTTACCTGGCCCGCTTTACCGGCGAAGTTTGGCTGTTCGACGGCTGGCAATACGAGCAACAACTGTTCTCGGCTATTGCCCCGCTGCCCGACGGAGCAAAATTCTCCGATTACTTCGACCCTGAAAAACTAGCGGGCACCTACACTTTTGAGCAATATGACCCCAACCAGGCTCCGAAACGCGAGCGCGAGCTGATCAAAAAAGGCGAACACCTGCCCGATTTTACGCTTAACGATCTGGAAGGCAAGCCCGTTTCCCTGAGTGAGCAGTCGGAGGGCCTTTTATTGCTCGACTTTTGGTACAAGGGCTGTTTCCCCTGCCAGCTCGCCATGCCCAAAATCGAAGCCCTGCACCAGCAATATGCGGCAAAGGGCTTGAAGGTATTTGGCGTTAACCCATTTGACGAAAACTCGGCCTCGCTCCGGGAATGGCTGGGCATGCGGAAAGTGACCTACAACACCTTGTTTGATCCGGAGAAAAAACTGCCGAAGGCCGTCGGTATTCTGGGCTATCCCTTGCTTCTTGTGGCGGATGCGAGGACAAAAGAAGTGCTGTATGTCCAGACCGGCTACAGCGAAGAATTGGAGGCCGAACTGGAGCCGGTGATCGTCAAATATTTGAAGTAAGCATACAAAACACGCGCGTTGAAAACAGCCGGTTTTACATTTATCCGAAACGCATTGCGCTACGACTACCCCGTGGTGGAAGCCATTCGATCGGTGCTTCCGCTGGTCGATTATTTTGTGGTAGCCGTAGGCCGGTCGGAAGACGATACCCTGGATCTGGTGCGCGGCATCGGCGATCCCCGGATCCATATCCTGGAAACCGAGTGGGACGATCAACTGCGCGAGGGTGGTCGCGTGCTGGCTGAAGAGACCAACAAGGCCTTCGATGCAATCCCGCCGGAGTACGACTGGTGTTTTTACATCCAGGGGGACGAATGCGTCCATGAGGCAGAGCTGCCGGCCATTCGCGCCGGTATGGAACGCTGGCTTGACGACCCCGCCACCGAAGGCCTGCTCTTTCAGTACCGGCATTTTTACGGCTCCTACGACTATGTCGGCGCCGGCCGCCGCTGGTACCGCCGCGAGGTGCGGATTATCCGCAACGATAAAAACATCCGCTCCTACCGCGATGCCCAGGGATTCCGGAAAGGCCCGTTCCGGGAGGACGGGTCGGGTGGGGCCAAACTTTGCGTTCGTTTGCTGGATGCCCATATTCACCACTACGGCTGGGTAAAACATCCGGCCGACCAACAACGCAAACAGCTGAATTTTAACAAACTCTGGCTCTCCGACCCCGAAGTACAAAAAATGGTCGGCGATGCCGAAACCTATACCTACGACGGCGCCGAGCCGCTGGAGCGCTACACCGGCACCCATCCCGCCGTGATGCTTCCCCGCATTGAGGCGGTAAACTGGCAGTTCCGCGGCGCCCCGGAGCAATCCCGATGGTCATGGAAAGACCGACTGTCCAACCTGATCGAACACAAAACCGGCTGGCGCCCGGGCGAGTACAAGAATTACAAACTCTTAAAGTTTTGAGTTTCGAGTTTTGAGTTTCGAGTTTCGAGTGGATTTGCCGAACTAATTTTTCTACCCGGGTGTTCGACAGTTCTCATCTCACTGGCGGTGAACCAACTCAAAACTCGAAACTCAAAACTCAAAACTTTACTATGCGCGCTGTTGCCTTTTGTTTACTCGAACACCAGAACCGGCTTTTACTGCAGGAATTCTGGCATGAACACGATCGCTATCACTTTTTCCGTCCGCCCGGAGGCGGTATTGAACTGGGCGAACGCGCTGTCGATGCTGCGCGCCGCGAAATGCGGGAAGAGCTCGACACGGAAATTTCCGAACCGGAGCTGATCACCGTTTTGGAGAACATCTTTGAATACGGCGGCGAAACCAAACACGAGATCGTGTTTCTGTTCCGCGCTGCCGTGCTCGACGAGCGCATCACCAGCGTACCCGAAATACAGATACTGGACAATACTTATGCCTTTCGCGCTGTGTGGCAACCGGTGGAGCGACTCTTGCGGGAAGAAGTGGTGCTCTATCCGGTAGCGCTTCGGGCGCAGCTGCGCAAGTTGTATCCCGGGTGAATGCTATAAGAACAGCTCCCTGTTTTACCTTAAACACCCTCCGGACTACCGTTCAAACCGGTACAGCACGGATGCTTTCAACAACCAGCCATCGTTAAAATCCGTGTTCAGTTGGGTGCGGTCGTCGCCCAGTTTAATGGCGGAAATGGCCAGGTCCAGCCGGTCGTTTTCTGCATAAGTCCGGTATTTCCGGCCGATGGAGTGGCCAAAGAATACGGTATAGTGTATGCGTCCCCAGGCTGAGCCCAGGTAAAGGCCGGCTTCGTTGTTTGCCTTGGACAGGTACTGGGCCATGCTCTGATACGGGTCGTTCAGGTGAAAACTTTTGATGAAACCGTGGAAGCGAACACCCATTTTCAATCTGTTGAGCAGCAGGTAATTGATATCTGCCGAAGTCGGGATCAGCAGGTTGACTTCCCAGTTTGCATGCTGGTAATACAGACCGGCCAGCGGTACGAGGAAGGGGCCGAACAGGTCGGTATTGTAGAACGCGCCGAATTTGTATTGCAGGCTTCTGCTCCGGGTGTACTTGAACAGGGCGAGCGCCCCGAACTGAACATCCTTGCCGCCGATCTTTTTCAGGTCGGAAGAGAGTTTCGGCAGGGCCATGTACGTGGCCGACCAGGTATCGGAATAGGTCTGGCTCAGCCCCAGTTTGGGATTGAGCGTATAAACCGACACTTCGTTTTGCCCCGCATAAGGCCGCACCTGCACGTTTTCAAACGTCAATCCAGTTAAGAGGGCCCGTTTTTCCGACAGTACTATGGGTACAGTAGCGTCGATCACCCATTCCCGCACATCGGAAGCACCCTGGCCGGATTCGAAATTATTATTCTTGCTGACGGCATACTCGATCTTCAGCAGATCGACATAATTTTGAGAAAAAGCCGGAATGGTGCCGAAGAGGCAAACCAGAGGAAGTAAAAGCTGGGTCATGCGTCTTCCGGTGGTTGCGCAAAAGGACCCGTTTCGCAAAATAATAACGGTAGACCGACATTTCACTGTTTGATTTCGCATGGTCGGGATTGTTTTGTTATAGGATAAATGTACGCTATAAAATCCGGAAATCAATTGTTCTTAGCGCAGCAGGGTCACACTTCCACTCTGCCGGTTCAGGGTTTGTGCGCCAAACAGTTCGCCCGTCCATTCT
>CAYVDV010000034.1:0-19954 GCA_964450465.1 uncultured Saprospiraceae bacterium | reverse complement strand
GACTGTTTTTAATGCTTTTGGCCTGCTACACGGGCTATTTGCCTGCACAGGATATCGCCACAACGGATTGGACCTCGTTCCGGAGCCGGGTCTTGCAGTTTCACCCTCTTGCCCGCCAGGCCGAGCTTTACCGGGATCAGGCACGCTCGGCGCTGTTGCGCGCCCGCGGCGGGTTCGACCCAAAGGCCTACGGCGATTTCAGCAATAAAACCTTTAACGACAAGAACTATTTTCAATATACGGAAGCGGGAATCAAATGGCCTACCCGGTTTGGATTGGAAATCAAAGGCAATTACAATCTGGCTTCCGGCGATTTTCTGAACCCGGAATCCAAAATCCCCAAAAACGGTCAGGCTGCATTTGGCTTTACCTGGAGTCTTGGGCAGGGCCTGCTTTTCGATGAGCGGAGGGCTGACCTGGGCGCAAGCAGGATCGGCATTCAAAAAAATGAAGCCGAGCGGGCCTATGCACTGAATGACCTGCTGCTGGAAGCGGCCCTTGCCTATTGGAACTGGGTACTGGCTGCAAATCAAATACGCATTTACGAAGAAGTGCTGCGCCAGGCCCAGATTCGATACGCCGGTTTGCAGGAAAGTTTTCGGCAAGGCGACAAGCCGGCGATCGATACCCTGGAGGCCTTTATTCAGGTGCAAAACCGGAACCTGGATATCAATTTTGCCCGGATCGATTTACGCAATACCGCGCTCGAAACCGGAAATTTTTTATGGACGGAAGACGGCGTCCCTGGAGATACAGCGCTTTTAAGGCAGGCGGAATCGCTGCTTGCCGGCGATTTTAAACCCCTTGATGTTGACGGAAGCGAGCGTCTGGTGTCGCAAGCCCGGAACAGCCATCCTGCATTGCAGCTGTATTCGTTTAAATTGCGCGAGTTGGAGTTGGAGCGGCGACTGAAACAGGAAAAGCGCAAACCGGTGCTGGATCTCAACTACCAGATCTTGGGCAACGGCTGGCAGTTTTTCCCTACAGCCGGGTCGGATGGCGTCGGTATGCTGGCCCAGGATATCAAATGGGGCGTCCGGTTCAGTTATCCCATTTTGAACCGGAAAGCCCGTGGTGACTGGCAACTGACACAGGTGAAGATCGCCCAGACAGACTTTGATCTGCAGCAAAAGCGGATTACTGTGGAGAACAAGGTGCGGCAATATGCCAATGAACTGAACAACCTGGCAGAACAAATCGACCTTTACCGGGAGATAGCCGCCAATTACCGCATATTGCTGGATGCGGAAAATGAAAAGTTCCGGTTTGGTGAAAGTTCCGTGTTCCTTATCAACACCCGGGAGCAACGCTGGCTGGACGCACAGGTCAAATATCTCAAACTAGCCGCCGAATACCGGAAGACGGAGGCTAAACTGCAATGGGCAACAGGTGATGCCGCCCGGTAGGCTGCAAGGTGACAGCATCCGGTGAAGCGCGGACTATTCCACCCGGGGGACCTTGGGCAAGGAAGGCATAATGGCCAAAACCGTGCGGCGGTTTCGTTGCCGCCCCTCCTCTGTGGAATTTGAGGTAAGCGGATAAAACTCGCCTTTGCCGATGGGTGTGAGCTGATTGGCATTTACGTTGAAATCCCGGATCAGCAAACGCACCATGTTAGTGGCCCGGACGAGACTCCAGTCCCAGGTGTCGCCCATATTTTTGGCGCCCTTGGGAAGCTGATTATCCGTATAGGCGCGTATTTCTACATCCAGTTCGGGCCGGTTGGTTAACAACGCTGCCAGAGGTTGGAGCAGGGTTCTCCCGGACGCACTGATATCGGTGCCGTTTTTATCAAACAGAGCGTCGTCCCGCAGCGTCAGCAGGACAAGTTCGTCCTTTATTTCCAGCGTTCCGCCCGAGTCAGCGGGATAGCCCTTGGCGAGAGCGTTTTTGAGTTCCTGCAAAATCGTGTTTCGCCCGCTTTGAGCTGCGGCGACGCTTTGCGTGACGGCTTCACACTGCCCGAGCAGGGCGGCTTTTGCGGCGATTTCTTGTTCAAGTGCTGCTTTTTCCGACAGGAGTTTGGTGGAAGAAGCGCCCATTTGCTGGGTTCGGGAGGTCAGCTCGATTTTCAACTCTTTAATTTCAGCGTCCTGATTGCCCAAGGTCCGGTTCAGGTCGGCAACCTGTTTGATCAAATCGCCGGTTTCTTTTCTCCGGCCAAGTACTTCCTCTACCAGAACTTTTTCCCGGGCTTCGCACTGTTCCCGCATGGAAAGCTCTGCGCGGTAAACTTTTGACGAAACACAGGAGGCCAGGAAACTGAATCCGGCAAGGAAAAATACGAGTTGGATGTTGCGCATGACAAAGGTATTTCTGAATAAATTAACAGCCTTTCCGATTTTTGCCCCTTATGAGACAGAGTTTTTATTTTATATGTGCTGCGATCGCTTTTGTTTTGTTGTTGTTTGCCGCCTGTGCACTGGATCAACACACATTAGCGGGGCAATGGCAAGCGGTCGCATTTTATGAGAATGGGCACACGGTTCACACTGCGCTGGATTCCGTGGCCCTTCATTTAACGCCAGAGGGCGGGTACGAATTTCGCAGCCAGGGGTATTACCGTGAAAGCGGCAATTACAGGGTATCGGCAAATTATCTTTTTTTGACGGATGATACGGCGACACCCCCTAAGGAGCATGTTGTAAAAGTGCTTTACCTCTCGGCCGATTCGCTCAAACTCCAAATGAGTAATGACAAAAAAGAGCAAGTGCTTTTTTTCACGCGGATACCCTAACAAAGGAGAGCCTGTGCGTGCGGAAACTACGCACCCGGTGCAAAATCAGCCAGTTTCCCTGTTGTTTCAAGTACGATCCGCCCTTTCGCGTCTGTACTGACCATGCCGACTTCCGCGATCGGGTCGTGTTCGAAAAATAGCAGTTGTTTTTCCCGTGCCGCTTCCGACAGCATCGCAGATTTTTCCTCGAGTGTTTGCAAAGGCCTGATATCGTAGGCCATTACATACGGCATGCCGATATGCCATTGTGAGGGCATCGTATCGGCGCAAAAAAGTAGCGTACCGTAGCCCGTGTCCAGCACAGGCACCATCAAGGCTTCGGTATGGCCGTAAAAGAACCGGATCCGAAAGCCGGGCAAAAACTCCAGGTTATCCCGGACTTCGACAAACTGCAGGCGGCCGGCTTCCATCAGGGGTTGGAAGTTTTCAGCCAGAAAAGATGCTTTTTCCCGCGCGTTCGGCGCCAGTGCCCACTGGTAATGGGGTTCATTGGTCCAATACACGGCGTTGGGAAAAGCGGGCTCCACCGTTCCGGTTTTTTCATCAAGCCAAAGCGCACCGCCACAATGATCGAAATGCAGGTGGGTAAGGAATACATCGGTGATGTCTTCCCGCAGTATTCCGGCTTCTGCCAGCGAGCCAAAGAGGGTTTCCGCCCCATGTGGCTCGAAATGCGAGCGAAATTTAGCGTCCTGTTTGTTTCCGATACCCGTGTCGATGAGAATTTTACGGTTCCCGGTTTCCACCAAAAGCGTACGCATGGCCCAGGTGCACATATTATTTGCATCCGGTGGATTCATCTTTTCCCACATCCGTTTGGGAACGACGCCAAACATCGCCCCGCCATCGAGTTTTAAATAGCCGGTAAGGATAGTCGTTAGTTTCATTTCCAGTCGCTAAAATCCGATTTTCTTTTTCCCCTCCGAAGTCCCTCTTTTTAATTCAGCCATGCGAATAGCGGTGATGGCCGCCTCTACGCCCTTATTGCCGTGTTTGCCGCCGGCGCGATCCAGGGCCTGCTCTTCGTCGTTGGGGGTCAACACGCCAAAAATGCAGGGCCGGCCGCTTGCCAGGCTCAGTTGGACCAGTCCGTTAGCCACCGCATTATTGATGTATTCATTGTGGTTGGTCTCGCCCCTGATCACGCAGCCCAGGCAGATCAGGGCGTCCAGACTTTTGCGGCCGTTAAGCAGGCGGGCGCCGGTTGGCAATTCAAAGGCGCCCGGCACCTGGACCGTGTGAATATTTTCCGGTTTGGCCCCATGCCGGATCAGGGTATCATAGCACCCCTCGTACAAGGCGTGTGTGATGTGGGCATTCCATTCTGCGACAACGATCCCGAAGGACATGTCATCGGCGGCGGGGACTGTACTGTCGTCGTATTGCGACAGGTTTTTCAATGCACTGGCCATAATTCGTTTATTCTGCGGGTTTACGGAGCAAAGTAAACGCGGGTTTACCCAATTTATACGCCCCTTTTTCGTCCGGATTTGTATTGATCAGGTTGTACAACGTGAGCGTGTCGTTGGCCGCGCTGTATTTAAAACCATACATCATGGTGGAGTTTTCTTTCTTGGAATTGGAAAGCGTGATTACATCCATATCATTGCCCATGACAAAACAATCGCCATTCGTGCAAACCTGATAGCGATTGTACTGGTCCCAGTTGAGAATAAACCCGCCGGGGCTAAACACAATATTTTCTTTGCCCAGGCCTTTGCTTGCCCTGGAAAAGCTGCCGCTGAAAAGGTTGTGGTTCAATGCGGCTGCGAATGCCGTATAACCATCGCGGGCGTTTGCATTCGACTTGATAAAGCGGTCCAGTCTGACGGGGCCTTTGGTGCCGTCATACATGCTGATTTCCTTGGTGCTCCCGGAGTGATAAACCAGGAAAACAGATTTGTTTGCAGTGGCGCCCACGAGTTCAAGTGTGTCGTCCTTAAATTTGACCGGCAAGGCCCATTCCTCCATCCCATTAAAACAGGTAACGCTATCCGGTTTGTTTGGATCAAAAGAGAACGCATAGGCATAAGGAAGGTGGGCATTGGTCATAGCATCCAGCACGGAACCGTACTGGTTAGACCGGCTGCAGAAATCTATGTTTACCCAATGGCCGGCCAGGATGGTCGGGTTGGCATATTGGCTGTTTCCGGTTCCGGATTGACCACCGGCGTTTTTGGGATCTTGCTTGCAGGCCATCAGGAGCAGGGCCAGGGCGCTGCAGAAAAAGAGCGTTTTTTTCATGTTTAGATCAATGTTTGGCGACCGCAGTTTTGCGGCGCGCAAAAATAGCATGTCCATTGAGTATCGGAAAGGATTGGGCAATGCACTTAGCGCAGAAAGCGAACTTTTACAAAAAACCTGGGGTCACGTGCTCCGATCTGGCGTGCGGCAGCGGTGGACAGCACTACTTCGATATTGCTCTCATACCCGGCAGGAATGCGCCCGATGACCTTGGCATAGACTGTTTTTCGGCTCATTGGGTTGGTGACAGCCATGATGGTTCCGATTGCAGCCTCCCGGTGCAAGGCATAAAGATCGCCCTTTTCGTTGCTGTCGTTTTGCCAATAACAGACACCCTGGGAAACAACTTCCTTCCGGACTTTTTTATCTTCTTCGTAGCGCTGCTTGTGTACGCCGCCGCTCACCGGCGCCTGCGAACTGCGCCATTCTGCCCGGATTCCCTCCAGGCTCATCCAGCCCATGTGCAGCAACTGACCGGGATGGATCTGCTCAGAGTTGAGCATATTCCGCTGTTTGATCGAATCCACCGACATGTTAAAGTAGCGTTTGCAGATCTGAAACAGGTTGTCGCCGGGTTGAACCACATAATAAATCGGGGCAAATTTGGCCGCCTTGAAAGATTTACCTTTGTAGCGCCGGATCGCCCGGTTTGGGATAGGGATACTGACCAGGGTACCGATTTTCAGCACGGGGTCCGTCCGGTACTCGGGGTGCAATTCGTACAGTTCTTCGAGGCTCAACCCGTAAAACCGCGCCAGGGCGAAAAGGGTTTGTTTGGGTTTAACGAGATGATGAATTGTTTTTTGTTCCCCCTGGACGGTAAGCAGAATACTGTCAGAGGGGGTGAGGAGATTGTCGTTGGAAGCGGCCTGGGCGTAGGTCTCAATGGCATAGGCGCATGCCAGGGTCGCCAGCACAGCGGTGAGTATGCGTCTCATGTTTCTCATAATATTGCTGCAAAAATACGTTTCTGAAGTTTAAACGGACATAATAAAGACATTTGTATGGTTTTAGGTGTTATTCCCGCCCGCTATGCTTCCACGCGTTTCCCGGGTAAGCCGCTGGTGGAAATCCAGGGGAAAAGTATGATCCGAAGGGTGTATGAACAGGCGGCGCAAGCCTCCCTTGTTCAACAGGTGGTGGTGGCAACCGATGATGAGCGGATTTGGGAGCATGTCCGGTCTTTTGGCGGGGAAGCCGTCATGACCAGCCCCGCGCATCCCAGCGGGACGGATCGATGTGCCGAAGTGGCTCTCAAGTATCCCCAGGCAAAGATAATCCTGAATATTCAGGGAGACGAACCTTTTATTCAGCCCCGTCAAATTGATCTTCTTGCGGGAATTCTTTTGCAAAACACCCGCTTCGCTATTGCAACGCTTGCCAAGCGCATCGAAGAACCGGAGTCCCTGCACAACCCCAATGTAGTCAAAGTGGTCCTGTCTTTGCAACAAAGTGCCATCTACTTCAGCAGGCATGCTATCCCGTATGTCCGGGGCCAGGCGCCGGATGACTGGCTGCAGCACCAGGTTTTTTACAAGCATATCGGCTTGTATGCCTATCGGCGCAATACGCTGTTGCGCGTTGCACGCCTAAAACCCACGGCGCTGGAGCGCGCCGAATCGCTGGAACAGTTGCGCTGGCTGGAACACGGTTTCCGGATTGCAGTCGGCCTGACCGATCTGGAAACTATCGGGATTGATACGCCTGAAGACATTCAAAAGGCCCTCAATCTTCCGCAATGAGCTCATAATCGCCTATTTGGCGTACCAGTACACGAGGCAGGCCACTGCCATTGCGCGCAATCACCGGCTTGAAACGGGCGTTCCAAATTATCTCATCCGCTACATACGAGCGGCGGGCATGCACCAGTTGTTCGTTTGTTTCGTCCGTCCCTTTTACCAGTACCAAAAACTCTGCGTTCGCTTCCAGCAGGTCTTCGGTGTTGAAGCCGAAAAGCGGACTTTCTTCCGTGAGGCCGTGTACAACAGTCCAGGACAGGGAGAAGAAGGAGACTTTTGCAAATTCAAGCGTGAGGTCCCAGAATTTACGGACCGAGGCGCCATTTTCATCGGTCTGATTCATGGATAGGATCAAGCGTACATCGGTTTCAATCAGTTCGCTTTTACGGGCGTTCCCCATGCGAAACATAAGCCCCTGGCCTCCCCGGTAAGGGGCGACGAGCAGGTGTTCGCTAAAAACGATCTTGGCCGAGGGCCGGGAGAAACGGCCATACAGCAACCCGGAGATAAGGGCAAACGTCAGTAGTCCGGTAAACGATTCCAGGGAAGCCACCACATTAGTTGCGTATCCGATGGGGCTGATATGGCCGTAGCCAACAGTTGTCAGGGTCTGTGTGCTGAAAAAATAAACATTGGCAAAGTCCTCCCAAAAGCCGGCTCGTTCAATCCCCTGCAAATGTCCGATGCCGATCGCTACGTACAGCCAGGTAAAACCCAGATTAAGCAGGAAATAACTGAGCAATACCAACCCGAAGAAATACTTCCAGCGCATGGTAACGAGGTAGAAATACACGTTGTCCCACCAGCTCAGATACTGGCGTTCGACATTAAAACTGCCGTCCGGGTTCATGAGACGCCCGGTAGTAGTAATGGTTTTGCCAAATCCGAGCTCCTGTTCGAGGGGACGGCTAAAGATGTTGCGGGGCATTCTTGCCATAGTGCTTGCTTTCGAAATTGGTTTGGAATATGGTACTTTGCGCCAAAGTACGTATTGGTGTATGCCTGACGGCAAAATTCAGAACATCCTCCAAACAAATAGTCTTTTTCAAAGTTTAAGTGCTGATTTTATTTCTCAAGCGGAAGCGAATACCCTCACTCTATGAAGCGTCGCGCCATCATTTGGTTTCGTCAGGATTTGCGATTACACGATAATGAAGCTATTGCCAATGCCCTTCGCATGGCCGAAGAAATCATACCTGTATTTGTCTTTGACGAACGCGTTTTTGCCGGCCAAACCCGGTTTGGATTTCCGAAAACAGGCCGGTTTCGCGCCCGTTTCCTGTTGGAGTCCGTAGCCGATCTGCGCCGTAATCTGCGGGCAATCGGTTCCGACCTGATCATCCGGACCGGCAAGCCGGAAAACTGTATATCCGAGATTGCTCAACAAATCAAGGCCTCGTGGGTGTTGTGCAACCGGGAGCGAACACAGGAAGAAGTGCTGGTGCAGGACGCCCTGGAACAAAAACTTTGGAGTGTTGGCGTGGAATTGTTGTACACCCGGGGTAAAATGCTCTACCACACGCAGGACCTGCCTGTGTCGGTGCAGCATACGCCGGACATCTTCACGCAATTTCGCAAGGATAATGAGCACATTACCCCGGTTCGCCAGCCCATCCCCTCCCCTACTGTCCTGCCCGACATCCCGGCTGATCTGGAGCCCGGATCCATACCTGAATTACAGGATTTCGGGCATGCGGAATTCGAGCTGGATCCGCGGATAGCCTTGCCGTTCAAGGGCGGCGAAACAGAGGCCTTGCGGCGTCTGCATTATTATTTATGGGAAACCGACGGTATTGCAACGTACAAGGAGATGCGGAACGGACTCATCGGCAGTGACTATTCCTCCAAATTCTCTCCCTGGCTGGCAGCGGGCTGTTTGTCGCCCAAACTGGTTTACCACGAAATCAAGCGCTACGAACGCGAACGGGTTAATAATGAAAGTACTTACTGGTTGTTTTTCGAGTTGTTGTGGCGGGACTATTTCCGGCTCATGGGTAAAAAGTATGAAAACCGGATCTTCCTGAAGGGAGGCCCCCAAAAAAAGAACATGCGGCATCTGAAAAACAACCAGCAACAATTTACACTCTGGGCGGAAGGGCGCACCGGCGTGCCTTTTATCGACGCGAATATGCGGGAGTTGAATGCAACCGGGTGGATGAGCAACAGGGGACGGCAAAACGCAGCCTCTTTTCTGACCAAGGATCTTAAGGTAAACTGGCAAATGGGCGCTGAGTACTTTGAATCGCTTTTGCTGGACTATGACCCTTGCAGCAATTGGGGAAACTGGAATTACGTTGCCGGCGTGGGCAGCGATCCGCGGGAAGACCGGTACTTTAATATACTGACCCAGGCCCGGACCTATGATCCCAAAGGCGATTATGTCCGGCTTTGGTGCCCGGAATTGAAAGAGGTGCCAATGGATAAAATCCACCGCCCGGATCTGCTTAGCGCCAGCGAGAAACAGGCCTATCATGCAGGCTGTTATCCGAAACCAATTGTCCGCATGGAAAAGTGGATGCGTTAACCTTTCTTGTGGTTGTTTTTGTTGCGTTTGCGATAGGGGCAGTGGCGGCAACCGCTTCCGCAGCATTTGCCGCGTTTGGCAAGATAGTATTCCGTAAAAACGAAATAGCCGTTTTCAAGGTAATAATCGACACCTTCCAAAAGCTGGCCTTCTGCAGGCGCAGCATGCTGCTGTTTTGACATTTCGTTCATTGGAAGGACAAAACGCCAATTTGCTCAAAAGGTTGCGCGATCAGTGTCCCGCGTCGGTATCGGCGTGAATAACCAATACCGGCGTGTTGGTATGCAACAGCATGTCCTTCGAGATGCTGTGGTGCAGCAAGTCGTCCCAGAAAGCGCGCTGGTGGGTCACGAAAACGAACAGATCTATCCGGTGCTCGAAGGCATAGTCGTGCAGGCTTTCCACGATATTGGCGCCTACTATCTTGCTAAACAGGAAGGGCATTTCCGGGTCTGCATAGACATAGTTGATTTCAAACAGTTTCTTTTCAAGGTCCACCCCCTTCTCGCCTGCTTCGCCTACATGTACAAAATGCAGTTGCCCGTTAAAACGCCGGGCAAATGCCACGGTTTGTTTTACCGTCAGGGGATCCAGGGAGTCGAAATTACTGGCATACAGTATATTATGAAAGCCGGTATATTGCGCCTGTGCCGGAATCAGCAAGACCGGGCATTTGGCCTTTTTCGAAACGGCTATGCTGACCGAACCAAATAACTTGCGCGTCAGGTTACCGCGGCCGGTCGTTCCCATAATGAGTAAATCGGCCTTCTCCGACAGCTCATCCAAAACTTCCTCCGGGAAGCCAAAGGCAATATTGGTGCGCAACCAGGGGGCTCCGGCCGCCTGTTCCGTACCGTTGCCCGCGGGTGCGTTGTCGGCGGGACAGCGGATATTGCCTTCTTTGGTCGTCTTTCGAACAAACGCATCTACCTCATCCTGCATCGTCTTGCGATAGCTGGACAGAAACCCCGAGGACGAAGGCGTGGCCCCTTCAAAAATACTGTCCATGACATACACCACTTCCATATTGGCATCGAACAGGTGCGCCATGCGGCAGGCGAACATCAGGGCATTTGCAGAAGCGGGGCTCAGATCAACCGGGACCATGATCCGGCGAAGGCGATATAATTTGCTGCGCAACAGATTTCTGTTGCGCAGCATCTTTTTGATCTCCTCCACAGAGGGCACTTCCCCTTCACAGACGATTTCTCCGTCCAGCATCAGGGCCGGAGGCTCGGTAACCCCGCTTGCATATATTCGATTGTATTCTGAAATTTCTTCGATCTTGCCCTGAACAGGGAATTGGGCTAGCGCCAGAGACAGGTTGTTTCGCAGCATGTGCATCTTGGCATCGCCAATTCCAAAAATTTGAATCGTCGTCATGATTTTAATATGGCTTGACTGAGGGAGGTAAATGCAATAAGGTTCCCTGGAAAGATTTACTAGTCGAGGTTTTCGTATACCATATGCGGTTCTTTTGGCTTTTCATTCAAAATTGCTTTGATCACGTCCTGGGTAGTCACAATGCCGACGAGTTCGTCGTTTTGGACAACCGGCAGTGCGTGAAACCAGTTTTTGCTGAAAATCTCCAGAGCCACATTGATCCGGTCATCCGGCTCCAGTTTACCCACCCCCTTGGTCATGATGTTTTCGGCCTTTGTTTTTTCCAGCAGTTCAGCGATGGCATTTTCTCCGGCGTGATTCAGGCCTCCGGTAAAATGCTCAAAGTCTGTTTTGCTAATAATCCCGACAATTTTCCGGAATCGCACCACAGGCAGGTGGTGGAATTTGTGGGTTTCAAAGATTTTTTTTACATCCAGAAGGCTGTCTTCCGGATTGATGGTCACCAGATCGGTTACCATGATTTTTGAAATCGGCGCGTAGGTGTTCATATCATGTACACTTGAGTGTTAAGGAAAGAATGGAACTTTGAAGCTTATTACATACTTTAGTACACTGCAAAAATGGCAGAATGAGGCAGGCGCCTTGGATGACCGGACGCAGGAAGTAAAATGATTTGCGTCAGTTTAGATTTCATGGTTTGAAATCGTAATTTTGGCCGTGCAAAAAAACCGTTATGAAGAAAATTCTGATAATTGAAGACAACACGGAGGTTCGCGAGAACCTTTCGGAGATTTTATCGCTCAGCGGATACCAGACCGTTACGGCGGAAAATGGAAAAGTTGGCATTGAAAAAGCCCTTGCAGAACATCCTGATCTGGTGTTATGCGATGTCATGATGCCTGAACTGGATGGCTTTGGAGTATTGCACATTTTGAGCAAACAAGCCAGTACTGCCGATATTCCGTTTATCTTTCTTACGGCAAAAGCGGAAAAGGACGACTTTCGTAAAGGCATGTCACTGGGCGCCGACGATTATATCGTAAAGCCTTTTGATGACACCATTCTGCTGCAAACCATAGAGACCCGGTTAAAAAAGAACGAGCGGTTGCGTCAGGTTTCCGGCAAACAAAACGGCGGCGGCCTCGAGCATTTCATCAATGAGGCCAAAGCGCTGGAGGCTATCCAGCGGCTTTCTGAAAACCGGGAAATTCGGCATTACCGGAAAAAAGACCCTATTTTCCAGGAAGGGGAAGTGCCGCGCTGGCTCTTTTATATCGAAAAGGGAAACGTCAAGATCTACAAGACAAATGACGACGGACGCGAACTGATCCTCCGGGTTGCCAGCCCGGGTGAGTTCCTCGGCTATTTGGCGCTCCTGCGGGACGACCGGTACCCGGAAAGTGCGAGCGCGCTGGATGAAGCCACGATCCGCCTCATTCCGAAAGATGACTTTTTTACGCTGGTGTACGGTCACAGAGATGTAAATGCCCGATTTATCAAGTTGCTTGCAGGACACGTTGCAGAGCATGAGCAACAATTGATCGACCTGGCCTACAATTCCGTTCGCAAACGCGTTGCCACGGCTATCGTTCACCTGTTCGACCAAGGATTCCGGGAGATCAATCTCCTGCGGGAAGACCTGGCCGCCCTGGCCGGTACGGCGAAGGAAACGGTAATACGGACGCTCACTGACTTCAAAACGGAGGGGCTGATCGATATACGCGAAGGATTTATCACGGTATCCAAGCCGGATAAATTGCGCGACATGCCAAACTAGGTACATAAAATGCAAATGCGGGCAGCCTTTCAAAGCCTGCCCGCATAGGGTATCAAAGAGTAGCCTCTTCGACAGCCTTCAGCATAAAGTGAAGGCCTTGCGAATTGGTTTTTGGATTAAATTAAAACAGATTAAAGATTCAGGTGAGTAAAGCAATGATTCCTTTCATTGGCGAAAACCGTGCCAAAAATATTATTCAACAAAACCTGTCACAACAACATGGATAACCAAAATCAACCCTTAGACGCTGATCTCGGCGCTGGCAGTGGCCCGGCGCAAGGACTTCAGGTCACCCCTGCTATTCGCCAGTATTGGCAGGAAACATCCCGCTGGGCGCTTTTTTTTGCTTTGCTTGGCTTCCTTTACCTGGCATTTATAGTCATCTCCATATTGTGGGCTGGAGCAAAATCCCCTGCCCTGCTTGGCGGAGTTTTTTCTGTTTTTCTGGTCGGGGCACTGGTTTTCTTCCCTGTCTGGTATATTTTTCAGTTTGCACAAAAACTTCGCAGCGCCTTGCAAACGGACGATACGGCGGCGGCAGAGGAAAGCTTCACCAACCTGCGGCGGTTTTACCAGTTCGTTGGTGTCCTTACCATTATTGTGCTTGCACTATACGCCATAACACTGCTGTTCACCCTTGTCTTTGTCGGCCGTAGCCTGTAAATTTTATAACCGCAATTAAAATCTGGATATGGAATTCGCCAATCAAGAATCTTCCCCGGAACAAGCCCCGCAACTGGAAACAACCCGTATCATGCGCCAGGAGTGGTTTTCGACAGCCCGCTGGGCCAACTTTTTAGCCATCGCCGGCTTTATCGGGACCGGCATTGTCCTGTTAGTTGCAATTTCGCTGCCTTCCATTTTTGCCCAATTAATGTCCAGCGGAATTTTTGCAGAACAAGAAACGGCATTCCCCTTTGCCACCATGGGTGTGGGGTTTGCTGCACTCGTGGTAGTTTCCGCTTTGGTACAGTTAGTTCTGCTGGTAATGCAATACCGGTTTGCCGCCAACCTCAAGCGTGCTGTTCAGCAAACTGACCAACGGCACTTTGAGCAGGCCTGGTTTTACTTTCGAAACCTCTATCGCTGGACGGCCATTATTACCATCCTGTTCATCGGCATCTACCTGCTGGGGATCGTAGTCTTTGCGGCATTTTTATCCTAAGACCGGTATTTCCGGATTCTGTCAATAAGCGCTCAATCGGTTTGCTTATTGTAAAATGTGCTTTACCCGTGGCCGGTGCGGAGTGATGTCCCCAAGCCGTGCTTTTTTGGCTTCCTCATATTCTGTGAAATTGCCTTCGAAGAAGACAACTTCAGCATCGTCTTCAAAAGACAGAATATGGGTGGCCAGGCGGTCGATGAACCAGCGATCGTGGCTGATCACCAACACGCAGCCGGCAAAATCGTCCAGCGCGTCTTCCAGAGCACGCAGGGTATTGACGTCGATGTCGTTGGTAGGTTCGTCAAGCAACAATACATTGCCGCCGTCCTTGAGCGTCATCGCGAGATGCACGCGGTTGCGTTCGCCTCCGGAACAGACGCCGAGTTTTTTCTGTTGGTCAGCACCGGTAAAATTAAACCTGGAAATATAGGCGCGGGAATTCACCGAGGTGTTTCCGACGGTCAGGATATCATTACCTTCCGAAATGATCTCATAAATGGTCTTCTCGGGGACTAATGCTTCATGGCTCTGATCGACATAACTGATCTTCACCGTATCCCCGAGGATAACCTCTCCGGTATTGGGCTTTTCGCGTCCAACCAGGATTTTAAAGAGCGTTGACTTCCCTACCCCATTGGGGCCAATGATGCCCACGATGGCGTTTTTAGGGATTTCAATGTTCAGGTTTTCAAACAGGACCCGGTCGCCAAACGACTTGCTCAGGTTCCGCATTTGGATCACCTGATCGCCAAGGCGGGGGCCGTTCGGTATCCAGAGTTCGAGTTTGGCCTCTTTCTCCCGGGATTCTTCTCCGGCCATTTTTTCATAGGCGTTCAAACGGGCCTTGCCCTTGCTTTGGCGGGCCTTGGGCGCCATCCGAACCCATTCCAGTTCGCGCTGCAGGGTCTTGCGGCGTTTTTCTTCCGAGCGTTCTTCCTGTTCGAGGCGTTTGGCTTTTTGTTCCAGCCAGGAAGAGTAATTCCCTTTCCAGGGTATGCCTTCTCCGCGGTCCAGTTCGAGGATCCAGCCGGCTACATTGTCCAGGAAATAGCGGTCGTGGGTGACGGCAATGACCGTACCGGGGAAGTTTTGCAGGTATTGTTCCAGCCAGGCTACCGATTCGGCATCCAGGTGGTTGGTCGGTTCGTCAAGCAGCAGAATGTCGGGTTGGCTGAGCAGCAGCCGGGCCAGGGCAACACGTCGGCGTTCGCCTCCGGAGCAGACCTTGATCGGGGTTTCATCCGGTGGGCAACGCAAAGCATCCGTAAACAAGCCGATGCGGTGATCGAGTTCCCAGCCGCCCAGATGCTCGATTTGTTCGAGCACTTCGCCCTGCCGTTCGATCAGCTTCATCATTTCATCATCGTCCGTCACCTCGCCGAGCTGCATGCCGATCGTTTCGTTTTCCTGAAGCAGATCGACGATGTGTTGCACGGCTTCCTCCACGATCTGGCGGACTGTTTTTGCTTCATCCAGCGCGGGCTCCTGCGCCAGGTAACCAATCTTGTATTGTTTTTCAAACTCGATCTTGCCTTCGTAGTTCTGGTCCAGGCCGGCAATGATCTTGAGCAGGGTCGATTTACCAGACCCGTTCAGGCCCAATACCCCGATCTTGGCGCCATAGAAAAAGGAGAGCCAGATGTTTTTGAGCACCTGCTTGTTCGGCGGAAAGGTTTTAGAGACGCCGGACATGGAAAAAATGATCTTTTCAGACATAGAATTTGACCCGTATTTTTTGCGGCCGCAAAGGTCGGGAAAAAGAAACGGAGAAAATGCAGTGCCCCTGATTTTCTTCACGAATTAAAAAAACTCCGCTTACTTCGCGTCTGACCAACCATCTTGCGGCTTTCTTGTTAAACTTGTCTTTTTATAAACAATCGAACCAATTTCCGGGAAAAAGCAGCCATTCATTCCATGTATAAAACACTGATACCCTTTCCATCCGTTGCCCAATTGGCCAAAACAGACGTCGCCTATGCTACGTTTGATCCGGCGCTGAGGCCATATTACCGCTATGCGCCCGGTCTGGAAAACTTTAAAAGAATGATACAGGAGCGCGCTGCCATCCCTGTTGACCGGGAAACACTGGCGCATGTGTTGGAAACTCAATACGCGGCGTTACCGGACGCCGGCCCTGTGCAACGGCAAATTAGCGCCCTGCGCGATACAGATACATTTACGGTAACGACCGCGCATCAGCCCAGCCTTTTACTCGGCCCCTTGTATTTTATTTACAAAGCCATTACCACGATCAATCTGGCTAAGGCAATAACAGACGCCACCGGGAAACAGATCGTTCCGGTTTTTGTGCTCGGGAGCGAAGACCACGATCTGGAGGAATTGAACCATATCCGGCTGTTTAACCGGGAGATTCGCTGGGAGCCCGGCCTGAGCGGACCGGTTGGCCAGATGCCGGCGGCATCGCTTCAACCGGTTTTGGCGGAACTCAAATCGGTGCTGGGGGAAAGCGAACAGGCGGAGGCGTTATGGGATAAAATTGTACGCAGCTATACCCGGGAAGGCACATTTGCGGAAGCCACGCAGGCGCTGTTGCACGAGTGTTTCGGCAGGTATGGCCTCGTAGTGTTCAATATGAATGATGCTGCGCTCAAAAGACTGTTCATTCCGGTCATGCGCGACGAGCTGACTGCCCAAACGGCCAGCTCCCTGGTCAATGAAACCATTGAACAATTGAACAAACTGGGTTTCAAAAGCCAGGCTTCGCCGCGGGAAATCAACCTTTTTTACATGACGCCGGGGCGCCGCGAACGCATTGTGCAGGAGGGCGACCGGTACGTCGTGTTGAACTCCGACCTTCAGTTCACCCGGGAGGCTATGCTGGCTGAATTGGAACAACACCCGGAGCGATTCAGCCCGAACGTGGTTTTGCGTCCCTTGTTTCAGGAACTGATACTGCCCAACCTGGCCTACGTTGGCGGCGGTGGCGAACTGGCCTACTGGCTGGAACGGAAATCCCTTTTCGAACACTACGGCATTTCCTACCCCATTCTGGTGCGCCGAAACTCGGTGCTCTGGTTCGACAAGGATTCGATCAAGCGATCGCTCAAATTTGGTTTTTCACCACAGCGCTATTTTGAAGATACCGATGCGCTGGTCCGGGCCTACATCGAAGCGCAGGCCGAGGCGGAAGTCAGCCTGGCATCGGAACTGGAAGCACTGCACAATATCTACGAACTCCTCGCCCGGAAAGCGCAGGCCATCGACCCTACCCTGGAAAAAGCCGTTCGGGCCGACGAGGTCAAGACCAGCAGCCACCTGCAACAATGGGAAAGCCGGCTGGTGCGCGCCGAGAAACAAAAGCATGAAGTATCCCTGAACCAGTTGCGCAACCTGAAAGAAAAACTCTTTCCGGGCGGCGGGCTTCAGGAAAGGTCGGATAATTTCATCCCCTATGTCCTGAAATATGGGGAACGCTTTTTTGAGGCCCTCCTGGACAACCTCGATCCCTTTGACCAGGGGTTTGTCCTGCTGGAGGATGTGGACGGCGTTTAAGACAAGCCGGTTATTAACGGTATTTGACGGCGAAGTTGGAGCAGGCGTTCCCTGTCCGGGTGTTGCAAGGCCCGGCGGGAAGCCAGCCAGCGCGCCCAGTTTTCCCGGTAGAACATGGCAAACCAACCCAACAGGGGCAAGGCGAGCGCCAGCGCGACCGGCCACGGGGCCCAGAAGATCAGTGCGATCAGGATCCAAAGGAGATAATAGACCGTCCCAAATACATTTGAGGTAACCATACGAACGCTGGTATAAAACTCCCGCTTTTTCACTTTGGCGTCTGCGATAGACTTCCCCAGCCAGATAACGGGATAGCTGGTCAGCAAGCCCGCCAGAAAAGGGAGAAATCCAAGTGCGAAATACAGCAGCCGGTGCCATGCCCCCCAAGCGGGCTGTACCAGCCCTTCATCGGAAAGCCGGGCGCTTTCCAGCGCAGAGAAGTAGGTCGCTGTTTGTGCCGCCAGGATGCTTTTGGCATCCGGATGTTGGGCGTTTATCTGGTCGCACACTGCTTTTTCGGCTATAAACTGCTTGTTATTCAGTACGAGGATCGGCAGAAGTGACTCCGGATGCTCGCTCCGGTACAAGGTCAGTAGGTGCTCCAGCAATGGGGCATCGCCAGGGTTATCGATATGCAGGCAAACCTTTTTGAGTTCTGTTTTAATGGCAGCGGTCAATTGGGTAACAGCGCGATTGGGGTTTTCCAGATATAAATCCCAATAGTCCCGAACGTAAATCGGCGGACCGACATTGATCATTACGGTATCCCGTGGCTGGTCTCCGTACCGGTAATTACATCCGACCGGAATGATCTGCAGATCCGGCAGGGGGTGGTTTTGATAGGTGCCAAAGGCGATCCGTACGATCCCCTTCTGAATAGGCCGCACGTGTTTTTCCAGGTGGTGTTCACCCTCCACAAAAATGCAAACGATCCGGTTCTGGATCAGTTTGTTTTCGCAAAATTCAAAGACATCATCGTTTCTGTTCCGCTCCGTGTACCCATCCCGCATGCGGAAAACCGGGAACATATTGATGCTTTCCATCAGTTTCCGGAAAAAAGGGTTCCGGAACAGGTCGCCCCGGGTCATATGGTACATGGGCGGATCAATAAAGCTGCTCAACAGGCAGGGATCGGCAAAGGCAGTGGGGTGATTGGCTGCCAGCAACACAGGCTTGTCGGTGGGAACCTGTTTGCGGTTGTGCAGATAAATTCTGCGAAAGAACACGAGCGCCATCAACTCGGCCGATGCAGCTGCATACGGATAAGCCTTTCCGACACTTTGATGGCGTAAGCTTAATTTCATGCGGCGAATGTACTTTGATTTCTGCGCATTCCCGCCTGCGATTTCGCTGCTAAACTTTCCCATAGCCCTATATTTACCGCGGCAACAGCACATCTTTCCATGAAAAGCAGATCAGCGGTATCAAGTGGTGAAAAAACAGACACGGCGAAATTCCTTGTCGTCATAGGCGGAGCCACGGCTACCGGAAAAACTGCTGCAGCCATCCAACTTGCCAGAGCCTTCGGTACCGTGATCCTGTCGGCAGACAGCCGGCAATTTTACCGGGAAATGAGCATTGGGACTGCCAAGCCGACGGCGGAGGAACGGTCTGCCGTTCAACACTATTTTATTGATTCCCTGCACATTACCGATTCGTATAGTGTTGGCGACTTCGAACGCGATGCGCTCAGCGTGCTGGAAGATATCTTCCAAAAGAATGATATTGCCATACTGGTTGGCGGGTCCGGGCTTTTTCTCCAGGCGGTCTATGCCGGCCTGGATAGCTTCCCGGTTATTACAACAGAAACCAGGACTTGGGTGGCAGCCGGTGAAAAATCTGGTGGATTGTCCTGGTTGCAGGAACAGGTCGCCCTTCTCGATCCGGATTATTTCAGCCGGGTTGACCGGCACAACCCGGCCCGGCTGCGCCGGGCCTTGGAGGTATGCCGGGAGAGCGGGCAGCCTTTCTCTGCATTTCTGCAACGAGAAAAACCTGCCCGGCCTTTTCAGTCTGCATTGGTGCTGTTGGAGCGACCCAGAGCGGAATTATATGCCCGGATTAACGCCCGGGTGGATGAAATGATCGCCGCTGGCCTGGAAGCAGAGGCTCGTGCCCTGTTACCCTATCGCGACTATCCCGCCCTTCGCACCGTCGGTTATGAAGAATGGTTTGCATTTTTTGATGGAAAAATCAGCCGGGAAGAGGTGATCGACAAGATCAAGCAGCACAGCCGGAACTATGCCAAACGCCAGGCAACCTGGTTCCGGAAACATGGGGAATGGAAGGCCTTTCACCCGGATGATCAGGCAGGAATCCTGGCCTATTGCCGGGAAAAGACGGGCCTATAAAAGCCCCCGGTCCAGTCCCTTCCAATGTTGAAAAAAACGTTGGTTGAGCCCCCAGACCAACAGGGCTACGGCATAACCGAAAACAATGCCGCCCAGCACGTCAACCAAAAAGTGCTGCACCAGAAATATACGCGAAATGGCGACTAGAATAGCCGTCCAGGCGCAAGCCAGGCCCAGCCAGGGCAGGCGGCGGCTGGACAGCATCGCGATCAGGCCGAATATCCCAAAGGCGGCCATAGTGTGCCCGGAGGGAAAACTGGTTTGCCCCCCATTCAGGGGTACGCCAGGGACCGTAATGACCGCCTCGCGGATGCCTTGTTTTTCAAAATAAGTAATTGGCCGGTCGGTACCGATGCGGTCCATTAAAATATAGGACGAGGGATAGATGATAAGCCCGGCCAGCGCAATGAGAAACGAATAGAGGAATCGCCACAACATGGAGGTCAAGCCAAGCAATACGACTGCGGGTACTTCCCCCACTGTGGTACACCACCGGAAAAACGTATTCAGGGGTTCAGTGCGCAAAGGATAAAGGTAAAGCACCTCGGATCCATAAGGGA
>CAYVDV010000033.1:0-19972 GCA_964450465.1 uncultured Saprospiraceae bacterium | reverse complement strand
CGGGTATATAATTCGCGGCGGATGACGTGTTCGTGCGTGCGGTCGTTGCCTTTGATGACCACGCGGTCGATGGTGGCCTGCGGGCCTTCATAGATCCGGAGTTCGAGGTCGATCGAGTCGTTGTCGATACTCGTTTCCACGGGGTCAACGCGGAAAAAGAGATAGCCGTTGTCCAGGTAGAGCGAGGAAATGTCCCGGCCGTCCTGACTGAATTGCAGGCGGGTGCTGAGCAACTCCTGGTTGTACACATCTCCCTTGCTGATGCCGAGAACCTGATCGAGGAATTTGGTTTCGTAGATGGTGTTGCCTTTCCAGGTAATGTGGCGGAAGTAGTAACGCTGCCCTTCCTGTATGTTCAATTGCAGCATGACCCGTCCTTTGGCATTGCGCCAGACGCTGTCGCTGACGATGCGGGCATCGCGGAAACCGACCGTATTGTAGTAGGCTTCGATAGCGTTTTTGTCTTCCTCATATTCGTCGCGCACCAGTTTTGATTTCTTAAAGATCTTCCGTTTGCGCGAAGTGTTTTTCATCTTCTTGCGCAGTATTTTGGCTTTTACGTTTTCATTGCCGACGAAACGGATGTCCTGGATTTTAACCCGTTTGCCAGGGTCGATGACGAATTCCAGTTTGACACCGTTGACGGCGCGTTCGTCGTTTGCGGCTACCACTTTGACCGAGGCATTCAGAAAGCCTTTTTTGATATAATAATCCTCCATGCCGTATTTGAGGGAAGATTTGATGTTTTCGGTCAGGATCGCGCCTTTCTGGATAAATTTATTGACTACGCCGTTTAGGTCGTCGTGTTTATTCTTTTTCACGCCGGTGTAGGAGTGCCTGGTGTATCGTGGAAGTTCTTTTACGACAATTTCCAGGAAAATGACCTCTCCCTGCGTGCGTTCCTTGACGATCTGCACATCGGTGAACAGGCGCAGGTTCCAAAGCGCCTGTACGGCCTTGGTAATACCGGCGCCGGGAATGCGCATTTTATCGCCGATCCGGAAGCCCGCGATGGCGATCAGGGCCTGCGGATCGGAGTATTGTGCACCGGTAACGCGTACGCCGCCGATTTCATAATCTTTGGGCTGCTCGTACGGCATGATGGGCAGCAGGGTATCAGCCGGGGTTTGGGCTTTGAGTGTAAAGGCGGACAGGGTCAGCAACAACAGGCCTGCGATGGGCAACTTCATGGTCATCTATTATCGTGTGCTTGAATGGGACGGGTGGATGGTTTTAAGGGCGTTCCGGTTGATGCAGGGAAAGCATGGGCTGAAGGCTGGGGCAATCCTTGTACAGATCGCCGACAGACAAGTAGGTGGCGCGCAATTTTTCCAGCACCCAGCGTTCCAGATAATCGCCCTTCTTTTGCTCCAGGGCGGCGGTCTGGATTTTATTATAATCCTGTTTCAGGTCGGCTTTATGTGGCTTGGTCCGGCTTTGGAGTTGTACCAGGCGGAAATAGCGCGAGCCATCGGGTGCCCGGAAGGATACCGGTTCGGTGATATCGCCGGGGCTAAGTCCGTCGATAGCAAAAAAGATATTGGTTTCCAGGTCGGCCACTTCAAAAAAGGTATTTCCGGTGCGCGGGTTGGCCACACGGCCGTCGTTGTTGAAGCTGGGGGTGTTTTTATCGCCGTATTGTTTTACAGCGGCGCTGAAACTGATCTTTTTGTCCAGGATCATCTGGCGAATGGAGTCCAGTTTGACTTTGGCTTTTTCGAGATCTTCGTCTGTGATTTCGGGTTTGATAAGGATGTGACGGCTATGCACCAGGTTGCCCCTTCGTTCGAGGAGCTGGATGATATGAAACCCAAATTCTGTTTCGATGATCGGGCTGATCTGGTCGGGTTCGAGTTTATATACGGCTGCTTCGAATTCGGGCACAAAAGTGCCGCGTTTCTGCCAGCCCAGGTCGCCGCCGTTGGCGCCGCTGCCGGGGTCTTCACTGTATTTTTTTGCCAGATCGGCAAAACTCTCTCCGCCCTCTGTAATGCGTTGGCGCAGCTCCTCGATCCGGACCCGGGCCTTGGCCTTTTCCACGGCGTTCACCGGGGGTTTGTACATGATTTCGCGTACTTCCACCTCGGAGTTGAAGTAAGGCAGCGAATCTTTGGGGATATTATTGAAGAAGGTCTGTACTTCGGAAGGGGTGATCGTGGCTTTTTCGGTAATCTTGCCCTGCATGCGCTCTGCCAGGAGCTGGCTGCGCATATCGCCGCGCATCTGTTCTTTAATCTGGTTTACGCCCTGCCCGTAATAGTCTTCAATGGCTTTGTCATCCTGATTAAAGTACACGCGCAGGCGTTCGATGCGGGCTTCGAGCTGATTTTCCACCTCTTCGTCTTTTACATCTACAGAATCGAGCTTGGCTTGGTTGACCAGCAGTTTTTGCACAATCAGGTTTTGGATAATGGCGCAGCTGTAATCTTCCGGCAAATCGGGTTGTTGTTGCTTTGCGTAGGACAGTTGTTCCTGCACTTCACTCAGGAGGATGATCTCTCCGCCGACGGTTGCCACGATTTTATCAATGACTGCTTTCTCCGTTTGTGCACACAGGAGCGCCGGCAAAAACAGGAGGACCGCGCTTGCAAAGCCCATGGTAAACAGGGTTACCCGGCGTCGGGGGTGTTGTGCGGCGGTTTGTTTATGGTACACCTGGCTGAAAATGCTCTGCCAATAATTCATATTCAAATTCTTCTATTTTAAAGGCTACAAACATGCGACCGTTTCGAGGTCGTTCGGCCGGCCACCGAGGCCGGAGTTGTGGTTCATGGTATGCGGTTGGTCTGGTTTTTATGGTTTGTTTTAAACAGCGACAGTTCCAAAATTCACGTTTTTTAGTTTTCTCCGAAAATCCCGCCGTCCACCGGCTATTGTACGATTTTGATATTTTCCCGGCGGAGTTCGGTTTGGTATAGGTCTTCTTTCCAGCGTTCGAGCAATTCTTGTTTTCGTTTGTGCAGAATTACTTTGGACGCTTGTTCTTTCACATATTCGAACGGAGCGGTTTCTTTTCCGTGTACGGTTTCCAGTACGCGGTAGTAATATCGGAAGTCGCCGTCGCTGAGGGTACCTTCACGGCGGGAGCCGACGTTGTCGGATGTTAACGTTCCTTTGGGCAAAAGCGCGGCCACCTCTTCCAATTTATACCATTTTTCCGGATCGAGCAGGGCCAACGCGGCCCATTGTTTGGCATAATTGCGGAGTTTGTTTTGATCGGAGGAACTGCGGCTATACCAGAGTTTGTTGAGTTCGTTTTGCGGGGCGTTGGGTGGGAGTTTCAATAACTGGCATTTGAGAATGGTGTTTTCCAGTTGAAACTGGTCCTTGTTATTTTCGTAAAACGCTTTCATTTCGGCCTCCGATACGGTGCTGTCCAGCTTTTCGGCGATGATCTGCTCTTCAAAATTAAAGCGGACAAGGCTGGCGCGGTAGTCGCGCACCAGTTTGTCGATATTCAGGTCTTTGGGAATATTGCGCTCTGCTTCATACATCAACAGCTGGTCGCGGATCCAGCGTTGCACATAGGCGGTGGTTATGAGCGCACTGTCACTCGCGGGGGAGCCTTCCGGTATAATGCCCTCCAGATCAGACAGATAGAGGCTTTTGTTGTACACCTTGGCCAGTAGCTTGTCGCCTTCCCTGGCCGGACCATCCGGTTCACCGCATTGCCACAACAATGCAATGCCAAACAAAAGCAAAAGGGTGTTCAGAATACGCGCCATGCCTAAGAAAACGTAACCGGATACCTACGCGGTACCGGAAGCGGCGCAAATTTAGGTGAAAATATGGAAAGGGTTTCCGGTTTCTGGGTTAGAAGCTTTCGGGTGCTGTTCCGGGGTGGGTCTTCCGTTGGGGCGCCCCGGAACGCCAGCCTGATAACCCGCTACCCATACCAGCATTCGGCCGGCAATTCCTCCACGTCCATTTGACAGGCGTGCCAATGGGAAGTTTCCGATATCAGGCAGTCCCACATTTCCGTATTGGAGCCGTCGGGCTCAGGGCTGATGATGGTAATGGCGTTTCCCTTGCTCAGTAAAAAGCCCAAGGGCATATCGTCCGGGCCGGAAGATTCGGACAATAGCGGGGTGCAGGAAAATTCACCAAAGGGAAAGGTTCGCCCGTACAGTATGGGCGCCCCGCTGCGTAACAGCACATTGACGTCGGTTCGTATTGTATTCATTTGTAATCGGTTTTGGAAAAATGCTGAACTGATAACAGGAACCATAAATTTAATGACCTTGCCCCATGGGGCGCAATGATATAAATCACTTTTTTGCCTGAATTTTTCCATCTGCCCGGTTTTTTCCTTGCCGGACTTTTGCGGCATGTCATTTAACACGATTATCGAGCCATTCCGGATCAAATCGGTGGAACCGATCCGGATGACCACCGCCGACGAGCGCGCGCACTTTCTGCATGAAGCGCATTATAACCCCTTCTTATTGCCTTCCGACAAAGTATTGATCGACCTGTTAACCGATTCCGGAACGTCCGCCATGAGCAGCAGGCAATGGGCGGCGATGATGCTTGGCGACGAATCGTATGCCGGCGCCAAAAGCTGGGAGCGGTTTTTTGAAGAGATCAACGATCTTACCGGGATGCCGCACGTCTTGCCTACGCACCAGGGGCGTGCAGCCGAGCGCATCCTTTACGGTTACCTTGGGGGCAAGGGTAAGTTCTTTTTCAGTAACACGCACTTCGATACCACCAGGGCGAATATTGAGTTTTCGGGTAGTACGGCTATTGACATGCCGTGCGCCGAGGCCAAAGACTACGATTCGGATATGCCTTTTAAAGGTAATATGGATACGGAGGCGCTCCGGCGCCGGATCCGCGAAGTGGGTTCGTCCAATGTTGCCGCCGTTATTCTTACGGTAACCAACAACAGCGGGGGCGGGCAGCCCGTCAGTATGGCCAATGCCCGGGAAGTGGCGTCTATTTGCCGGCAGCACCATATTCCGTTCGTGCTCGATTGCTGCCGTATTGCCGAAAACGCCTGGTTTATCCGGCACCGGGAGCCGGAGTACGCTCACCTGTCGTACCGCGAGATCGCCCAGGAGATGTTCGCGCTGGCCGATGCGGCGATCATGAGCATTAAAAAAGACGGCCTGGTCAACATGGGCGGCTTTCTGGCCTTGCGCGATCACAAATTATCGGAAGCCTGCACCAACCTGCTGATCATCACCGAAGGCTTTGCGACATACGGCGGGTTATCGGGACGCGACATGGAGGCTATCGCTGTTGGCCTGGAGGAGGTCTTTGAGGCCGATTACCTGCAATACCGCATCCGGAGCACCGCTTATCTGGGTGAGAAGATCCGCGCGCTCGGGGTGCCGGTCATTTTCCCCATTGGCGGGCATGCCGTGTATGTGGATGCCCGGGGGCTGTATCCGCATATTCCGCCGCAGGAGTTTCCGGGGCAGGCGCTGGTTTGCGAACTCTATCGCGCCGGCGGCGTGCGCTCGGTGGAAGTTGGTTCCGTGATGTTTGGGAAATACGATAAAAAAGGCCAGTTCATTCCCGCTCCGCAGGAACTGGTGCGGCTGGCTCTGCCGCGCCGGGTCTATACCCAAAGCCACATGGACTACGTGATCGAAGTGTTTGAAGCGGTGCTGAAACGCCGGGAACAAACCAAGGGCTACCGTATTACCTACGAGCCTCCGTTCCTGCGGCACTTTACCGCACATTTCGAACCAATGTAGCGAAAATTTATACGTCGTAATCGATGACGACCTCGGGTGTCACCGGGTGGCTTTGACAGGAAAGGATCCAGCCTTCCTCGATCTCTTCGGGCGTGAGGGCGTGGTGATTTTCCATGCGCACCTTTCCTTCCAGCACCTTCGCCCGGCAGGTGGCGCATACGCCGGCGTGGCAGGACCAGGGTGCATCGGCGCCGGCGTCATTCGCGGCATCCACGATGGATTTGCCCTCCGGCGCCAGGTCGAATTGGAATTCCTCCCCATCCAGCCGGACGGTTACTTTACAGCTAACCGGAAGCGGCCTTTCCGTTTCCAGCGCATCGAGTGGGACGTTTTCTATAACCTGAGCCATGTAAAGAATAAATTTGGTTTAGCCGGCAAAGTTCGGGAGCCCGGTGCATCTGATCCGTTGATTAAAATCACCCACCCCTTTGATAAGTGTCAGCCCCGGCGATGACGAAGCGACGTAGCTTTGCGGGTCAAATACAGCCAGTCCTATGCCAACTACCACCACAGCCCCGGTTGATTATTTTACGGAAAAAATCAACCGGAATGAATCCATCGAACCCCGCGATCCCATGCCGGACGAGTACCGGCAACACCTCATCCGGCAGATCAGCCAACACGCCCATTCTGAAATCATCGGTATGCAGCCGGAAGGCAACTGGATCACCCGGGCGCCCTCGCTGCGGTCCAAAATGATCCTGCTGGCAAAAATCCAGGATGAAGGGGGCCATGGTTTGTACCTGTATTCGGCTGCCGAAACCCTTGGCATCAGCCGCGAAGAAATGATCGCGCAGCTCCAGAGCGGGAAGGCCCGCTATTCCAATATTTTTAACTATCCGGCACTGACCTGGGCCGATATCGGCGCCATCGGCTGGCTGGTCGACGGGGCGGCGATCGTTAATCAGGTCATGTTGCAGCGCACTTCCTATGGCCCATACGCCCGGGCCATGGTGCGGATCTGCAAGGAGGAGAGTTTTCACCAGCGCCAGGGCTATGAGATCATGGCCAAAATGGCGGCCGGCACACCGGAGCAACACGAAATGGCACAGGACGCCCTCGACCGATGGTGGGCGCCGGCGCTGATGATGTTTGGCCCTCCCGATGCCGAATCCCTGCACAGCAAAAAGGCCTTTCAGTGGAAGATCAAGCGCGAAAGCAACGATGCCCTGCGCCAGAAATTTATCGACAAAACTGTGCAGCAGGCCGAGGTCATCGGCCTGAAAATCCCCGATCCCGAGCTGCGCTTTAATGAAGAAACCGGCCATTACGAGATCGGCCCGCTCAACTGGGATGAGTTTAACCGCGTCATCAATGGCGGCGGCCCCTGCAACCGCCAGCGCCTCGAACACCACCGCCGTGTGCATGAAGAGGGCCGCTGGGTGCGCGAAGCGGCAAAGGTTATGCATGACAGAGGCTGAGTTGATGCGCCTTCATCGGGAATGCGCGGTCTATACCCGGCGCTGATCGATAATAAGGCTTTGCTCTGCTTCCTATCGAAAAGAACCCTCCCTCAAAAACGCGCAACTCAAAACTCAAAACTCAAAACTCAAAACTTTACAATGGATACCCAACTCGATTTATGGGAAGTATTTGTCCAAAGTAAGCCCGGTCAGGCGTACAAGCACGCCGGTTCGGTACACGCTTCAGACAAACAGATGGCGCTTCAGAATGCCCGCGATGTGTACACCCGCCGGGGGGAAGCTGCTGGTTTGTGGGTGGTGCGCGCCGTCGATATCGTAGCTGCCGATCTGGCGGACCTCGACATGTTCTTCGAGCCGGCCAACGATAAGATCTATCGGCACCCCACGTTTTACGAAGTCCCGGAAGGGGCGAAAAATATCTAAACCATGACCAAAAAAGACGCTTTGTTCCACTATTGCCTGCGCCTGGGCGACGATGCGCTGATTCTCGGGCACCGGCTGGCGCAACTCTGCAGCAGGGGGCCTTTTCTCGAAGAGGATCTGGCGCTGACCAATATCGCACTCGACCTGACCGGCCGGGCTCAATTATTTTTTCAATACGCCGCCGAACTCGAGGGTAAAGGTCAAAGCGCCGACGATCTGGTTTACCGGCGTCCGGAACGGCAGTTTTACAACCACCTCCTGTGCGAACAACCCAATACCGACTTTGCCTTCGTCATTGTGCGGCAGTTCCTGTTTTCGGTATTCGACCGGTTTCTGCTTGAAGACCTGTGTACCAGTAAGGACGAGCGTTTGGCGGAAATAGCCGTCAAAGCGCTTAAGGAAACCCGCTACCACCTGGCGCATGCATCCGGCTGGATGAAACGCCTGGGCCCTGCCACGGAGGAGAGCAAGCGCCGCATGCAACATGCGCTGGATGCCCTTTGGCCCTACACCGGCGAATTGTGTGAAATGGACGATGTGGACCTGCAATTGCTGGAAGACGGGATCTCCGCCGATTTGCATACGATCCGGAACTTGTGGCAGCGCGAGGTGCAACAAATCCTCCAGGAGTCCGGCCTCCAGTCACCAGCCGGTGTTTACATGCAAACCGGTAGTCGCAAAGGCATTCACTCCGAGCACCTCGGACACATGCTGTCCGAAATGCAGTATCTGGTGCGGGCTTATCCGGAAGCCACGTGGTAATCGGGTCAGACCGGTTTATACACCATGTAGTAAAAGAGCAGCATTGCAGGCAGCATAACCACCGTCCCCCAAACACCCCACCAGTTTACGTTCTTTGTCAGATCTGCAACGCCGGTATCCGGATTTTCCAGCTGCCGGTAAATTTTTTCCTGATACCGGATTACCGGCAGGGCGAGCACCCAAAGGCTCAGCATGGCCCACATTGACCGGGATAACCAGGGTTGAATATGTACGCCGCCGTACAGGGCAGACAGGCTCAGACCACTGAGCACCATGATATCGACACCCGGAATGGTGAGCCAAAGGTCGGTGAGCCGGAGCAGGCGAAATCCGTAGCGGATCAGCTGCATATCGCCGGAATACCAGGCTACCAGTAACCATACCGGGCCGGCGACCATGTTGCCAAAAAACAGGATGAGCCCGGAGAGATGGATCATTTTGAGTGCCGGATAGGAAAAAAACAGTGGAAACTGCACGTTTCCGCTCATCGCCCCGATAACCAAAACCGCCAGGAACAGACTGTTGAGCAGCGCAATTTTTGAAGCAGCAGTCATGGCTTTTTTTTGAACTAAAGTTAACGCGATTATGCCATTTTATCATCGATTGGGGAAAATTCCCCGCAAACGCCACGTCGTTTTTCGCAAACCCGACGGCGGCCTGTACCAGGAAGAGCTGGTAGGCACCCAGGGCTTCAGCGGCATGTCGGCGCTGGTATATCACCTGCACGCACCGACGCAGATCCGGGCCATCGAGTCGCCGTATCCGGTGCAACCCAAAATTGCCATTGAGAACAACATCAACCCGCTCAAATTCGAGGGCTTCGATGTGCCCCCGGTCGATGATTATATCGACAGCCGCCGGGTGCTGTTTTTGAATGGCGACATGTCGATCGGCCTTGCCGCTCCGACTGCGACACCGGATTATTTTTTCAAAAATGCCGATGCCGACGAAATCCTGTTTATTCACCACGGCCGCGGCGAACTGCAAACCATGTTCGGTACCGTGCCCTTCGAGCCGGGCGATTACCTCGTGGTGCCGCGCGGCACGATCTACAAACTGGATTGGGAAACCCAGGAAAACCGCCTGCTCTTTATCGAGTCGCACGGCCCGGTGCTCACCCCGCGCCGCTACCGCAATGAATTCGGCCAGATGCTCGAGCACTCGCCTTTCTGCGAACGCGACATCAAGCGTCCGGAAACGCTGGAGACCTTTGATGAGCGCGGCGATTTTGAAGTGCGCATCAAAAAACGCAACACTATTTTCCCCTTCCTTTATCCTTTCCACCCCTTTGATGTGGCGGGCTGGGACGGCTACCATTATCCGTATGCGTTCAATATCAAGGATTTTGAACCGATTACCGGCCGCATCCACATGCCGCCCCCCATCCATCAGACGTTCGAAGGGCGCAATTTTGTAGTCTGCTCCTTTGTACCCCGCCTCTACGACTATCACCCCGACGCCATTCCGGCGCCTTACCACCACAGTAATGTGGACTCTGACGAGATCCTCTACTATGTGGAGGGGAACTTCATGAGCCGCAACGACGTGCGGCCCGGCCAGCTGACCCTGCATCCGGCAGGTATTCCACACGGCCCGCACCCGGGCGCCATCGAACGCAGTATCGGACAAAAGGAAACCCAGGAACTGGCCGTCATGATCGACCCCTTCAATCCGCTCATGGTGACCGAAGACGCGCTTAAATTCGAAGTGGAGGATTATTACCGCGTATGGTATGCCAACGGGATCACCCACTAACCACTCACCCACTAATCACAATCACTAATCACTAATCACTCAATCACTCAATCACTCAATCACTCAATAAAAATGGCAACGCTTATACAACCGGCCCCAACAGCACCGCAAACCGATGATTTTCTGCCGCTGCAGGGAACGGACTTCATCGAACTCTATGTCGGGAACGCCAAACAGGCGGCGCATTTCTATAAAACGGCCTTCGGGTTTCAGTCGCTGGCGTATGCCGGTCTGGAAACCGGGAACAAGGAAAAGGCATCCTATGTGCTGCAGCAAGGCAAGATCCGCCTGGTACTGAGTTCGCCCTATCACTCCAATTCCGATGTGGCGGCACACCACCGCCTGCACGGCGACGGAGTCAAGGTGATCGCTTTTTGGGTGGAAGATGCGAAACAAGCCTTCCACGAAACGACCAAACGCGGCGCCCGGGTTTATCTGGAGCCTACGGTCGAGCGGGATGAATTTGGCGAGGTGGTGCGCTCCGGCATCCATACCTACGGCGACGTCGTACACCTGTTCATCGAGCGCAAAAACTACAACGGCATCTTTCTGCCCGGGTATGAAAAATGGGAATCGGAATACAACCCCACACCGATCGGACTGGAGTATGTGGACCACTGCGTGGGCAGTGTGGGTTGGGGCGAAATGAACAAATGGGCCAAATTTTACGAAGAAGTGCTCGGCTTTAAAAACCTGATCACGTTCGACGACAAGGATATTTCCACCGAATACACGGCGCTCATGTCGAAGGTGATGGCCAACGGCAACATGCGGATCAAATTCCCGATCAACGAACCGGCCAAGGGCAAGAAGAAATCGCAGGTAGAAGAGTTCTACGAATTCTACGAAGGCTCCGGAACCCAGCATATCGCCGTGGCAACCGACGATATCATTTTTACCGTCCGTGAACTGCGCAAGCGCGGGGTGGAATTTCTCTATGTTCCGGGCGATTACTACGACACGGTAAGCGATCGCGTGGGTACGATCAAGGAGGACCTGGCAACGCTGAAAAGCCTGGGCATCCTGGTCGATCGCGATGACGAGGGTTATCTGCTGCAGATCTTCACCAAACCGGTGGAAGACCGGCCGACGATGTTCTTCGAGATCATTCAGCGCTGCGGCGCCAAATCGTTTGGCAAGGGCAACTTCCAGGCGCTGTTCGAGAGTATCGAGGCGGAACAGGCGCGCCGGGGGACGCTTTGATGGCAGATTGTCGGATCAGGCTTTTTTCACGTCATGCCAAATTTTACGCACCTTTGCGCCGGTTTTTACCGCGCAAAGGTGTTTTTTTACCCATTCGCATATTCCGTATCATGTCGCCTAAACTCAAAAAAGCATTCCAGTTTTTGCTGTTCCTCGGCATTGGGGTTACCATTCTCGGGCTGGTTTTTCGCAACCAGAATATCGCTTTTCAGGAGCAATGCCGGATCGATGGCGTGCCTCCCGGGCAGTGCAGCCTGCTGGATAAGCTGTTGCATGATTTTTCCACGGTGCATGTTGAAAACAACTATCCAAGCCAAATTTTACGTTGAAAAGTTGTTTTCATGATGACAAGCGCCTGGAAAAGCAGTGGCTTAAGGCAAGGCGAGAATTGCTGAGTAACCTGTATTTATATATTATTTTAATATTTTAATTTCAAGTCTAAGTGCCTGATTTATTAGATATTAAACATTTGAATAAAAACAAGTTGAGATTCGCTGACCAATATCTGCTTTAGAATTAGAATTCTCGGCTATATTTGGTTATTGAAAATCTAAAAAGTTTTAATTTATGTGTAATCGCTTCATCGCTTCATCGCTTCATCGCTTCATCGCTTCATTCTGGTAATATTTTTATTTGGGGCACAGGTTTCAATGGCCCAACAAATTGAATGCGGAACCCCGGATATCCCTCTGACCCAAATGGCTGATTTTCTCGCCGAAATTGACACTTCTGCAACCGGAACCATAGCAAGCAACTCTTTAGCCGCCAGCGGCTTATGGAAAATTGGCGTTTGGTTTTATCATTTGCGATATGCAGACGGTACATCTGACCATCAGGAGTCTGATCCTGAATTATTGATAGGAGAAATAAATACATTTTTTGGTGGACTTTTTGAGTTCCATATCTGTGGCGTTACAAATATCGACAACGATGATTATGCCCAATTGGATATTGGTAATACCTCTCCGGATTTAACGAATTTGTGGAACGACATCGAATCTTTAAACGAGCCTTGGTCGGATAAATGTGTCCGCGTTTTTTTATTGGGGCATAAAGGCGCTGTCTATGAAAATGGACTGGCGGCGGGTACCGGGTATACGCACGAGCCACTAAGATATGCCAAACCTGCAGTCTTCCTTGCGGAGTTCGTAGCCAAAACATGGGCTCATGAAGCAGGCCATTACTTTGGCCTTCCGCATACTTTTATGGACCCTCCCACGCAATATGTGCATGATATTAATACGCCTGTAGTGATCAATGGCATATCCTATACTTGTGAACAGACAGGCGACGGTTTTTGCGACACAGAGGCTGACCCAAGGTACTGTGGCTTCAATGGTCAATGCGAACTGGTTAAATGTCCCCAGCCCAATGATCCATTAGGAGTTCCGTACAATCCCGACCCGACTTTGCTCATGAGTTATTACAAAGACCCCTGTAGATACCGCTTTACTGACCAGCAGCGCCAACGAATGCGTACCCTTTATGATTCCCACCCAGATTATGCTTTCTTAAAGCAACCTCCGGAAGAATGTATCGGAATTAAGTATGGCCATATCAAAAGAAATTGTAGTGGTTATGTACTCTTGGATCCTATTGAACCATTAGTTGGAGTCCCGGTTCAGGTACGGGGGGATGCGCAGCCTTATTGCGACCCTCAAGACAATAAGACGGACATTTCCGGGAATTACCTCACGATCCCATGCCCAATAACTGGAACCATTCGAAAAGTGCTGCCCGACCGGAATTTCGGGAATGATCCGCTCAACGGGGTGAGTACTTTCGATCTAGTCCGTATAAACAAACATATTCTGGGCGTCGAACTCTTCGAAAACCCGTTTCAATATATCGCCGCCGATGTCAACAATAGCGCTACGATCACCACCCTTGACATTATTGAAATCAAAAAGTTGATACTTGGCATTACCGCCGAACTTCCCGGCGACATTAGCTGGCGTTATGTACCCAAAATATGCACCGAATCTTCGGGGTTTTGGCTGCAGTTCGATGCAAATCCCTTTACGGCAGAATTTACGGATCCCTTTCAGGGTTTTATACGGAAATATAAAAGTACGGCTTCCGGACTTGTCGTGCCCAACCAAGACAGTTGGATGGATTTCGTAAATTTGGTAACGACGTCGGAGTTTTCCAATAGCGAAGCAGCCTGGTCGTTTACAGGTGTCAAACTTGGCGATGTTAATTGCAATGCGATTACTGAAGGCGATCCGTTTCGTGGTGAGGATCACGATTTTCTTTTGGATGCTGAAGCCCCCGCAACCATTTACCCAACGAGTGTCAAACGGATTCAGGTTGTTGGCTCTGCCCCTGCCGAGGTTGTTGCCTGGCAATTTGGAATTCGGTACGCGGCCGATTCCCTGACTTTAGGCGGGTTGGCGCCGGGAACGGATGCAACATTGTTTGACGAGGATAATTTCTATCTAAATCCGCTGGATACTTTTTATTCGAATGGAACCTTGAGGGCCATTTGGTTCTCGCCGCAGGGGGAACCTGTCATTATCAATGATAAGGTACTGTTTGAATTTCAGGTTACCGGTACCACAACTCCTGTAGAACTGGACGAAGCGCTTCGCCTCAATAATGAGGTGCTTCCCTTTTTATTTTACGACCAGTACGGAGACACCGTTCCGAATGTCAACCTGACCTTGCGCATTCTGAACATGCCCCAGGGGTTTCAATCCCCCGTATTGTCTGGAGCAAAGCCTGACCTGAATGGAAATACCCGGGTACAGGCATATCCGGTTCCATTTGTATCGGATGTGGAATTTAGGATAGAACTTCCTGCGGAAGAAGAGATTACTCTTGATGTATTTAGTGGGACAGGTTCGTTGATTTACAGTGTTCAGCAAAGACTTCCAGCTGGGGTGAGTGAATTGCAGATTTCAGACCTGGCTTCCTATCCTGCCGGCTTTTTTTGGTACAGCCTTCGGGCCGGCGCTGCCACGATACGCGGTAAAATATGCAAGCGCTAACACCCCTACGACCCAAATTTGATAATCCCTTTATTCTGCTACGTTATGCGTATTTCGTTCATTGTGTTCCTTTGGATCTCAATATTTTTTCCGGCGACGGCACAAAACCGGTATTATGTTAATGCAGCGGCTACGGGGAGCGCCCAAACGGGACAAAGTTGGACCGATGCCTTCACTGATCTCCACAAGGCTCTTGCGGCAGCCGTCTCAGGCGATACCATTTGGGTAGCGGCAGGTATTTACACGCCGACGCTTACCAACGAGCGGACCGTATCTTTCGTATTGCCCAGTGGCGTCGGTATTTACGGCGGTTTTTCGGGAACCGAAACCGGGTTGGCAGAACGGGATATTGTCAAGTATCAAACTGTTTTGAGCGGAGATATTGGAATGCATGGAGTTCGGACCGATAATTCCTATCATGTGGTGCGTGGCGAGGGCCTTGACAACAATACCGTTTTTGACGGATTTGTTATTCGCGACGGGTATTCGTACAATGACTTCGCCCCTATACCGCTGGACCGTTATGGCGCCGGGATGTTACTTGTGGGAGTACCCGGGCTGGCTGATTCCCGGCCGCTGATTCAAAACTGTATTTTTGAATACAATCAGGCCTATGACGGAGGGGCGCTTTGCGCGACCTGGAATGATTTTGGCAGTCCCTCGGTGGGGGAGTATCCGGTCAACCCGGTTCTGCGCAATTGTACATTTCGCAGCAACCTCGCCACCAGTTATGGCGGAGCGCTATATAAAAACAGCCCTACGGTAGCGGATCCTTTTTTGATCGAAGATTGCAGGTTTCTCGACAATAAAGCGTACACCGGACAGGGGGGAGGTATTTATTTCAATTCGCCGGCAGATTCGAAAACGGTGATTCGCCGCTGCCTGTTCGAACGCGACACATCCTGGGGCGATGCCGGTGGAGCGATTGCATTTTATGGCAACCCGCTGGATTCCTCTACGTCATGGATAACCCTGGATTCCTGTACTTTTCGGCGCAACCTCGCCCTGGAGGGAGGGGCTTTCTTATTTGATGGGTATCATCTGGGCCAGGGAATACCCCTGAGGCTAAACTGTCGCATCAGTAATTGCAGGTTTGAGGAGAATGTAGCCAGAAGTTCGAATGGTTCTGCATTTTATTTCCTCGTGACTTATTTCGGAAATCTTTATACAGAAATTGAGGATTGTGTATTTGAAGGTAACTTAGCTAGAAACATAACTGTTTATTTGGCCCTGTCAGAATCCAATAACTCAATCCTGAAAGTTAATCGTTGTACATTTTTCAATAACCGGTCTATATCAGGACCAAATCAGGTTGGTATGGTTCTTAACCATGGTGGGGGGCTTAACAATACAGTTTTGACGGAAGTATCAAATTGCTTGTTTTTTAATAATGGAGGAGGAGTGGCTTCCACTTCTGCGTCTAAAAATTTTGTTACCACCAAAGTATCCAACTGTACCTTTTTTGAAAACAACGAGTATATTTTTGTAAAGACATGGGATATCTTGTTCAATCAGCCTTCGGGATATTACAATGATTTTTACATAGACAATTGTATTGTTTGGGAGCCTGCTTCCAGCTTGCGGAAGATGTTTTACAACAACCAACCCCTTGTGAGTAACATGTATGGATACAACGTGAATCACTCGCTTCTGAGTCTTGCAGACAGTACTAGTGTGCCGGGGGCTACCGAGGCTTTTCAGAGTGGCCTTCTCTGGGGCAGATTTCCCGAATTTCAGGACTCTCTGGCAGGAAATTTCAGGCTAAAACCCTGTTCTCCGGCAGTAAACAAGGGCAATAATGCCGTTGTTTTTGATTTGGACCAGAATTACGATCTGGATGCAATGCCTCGTATCCGTTACGGGGCAGTTGACCTTGGCGCATACGAGCAGCAGGATTCTTGTTTGTCGGTAAGCACAAATACGGTTATCAATGGACTACCCTTGTCGGTATGGCCGAATCCTTTATCGGAGGGGTATGTTCATTTTAACGGATTAATGATCGGGCAGGGCGCGGCTATTTTTCAGGTATTTGATATGCACGGCCGGCAAGTATTCCAAACCAAAACTGCCTTGGTAGAGAACAATATAGTGGATTTAAGTCATCTGCAAGCTGGAGTATATACCGTTCGTCTCCTGCAGCCGGATCGTGTTTTTAGCGGCGTGTTGGTAAAACAGTAGAACGTGTGCTTCCATTAGGGGCTGCTGAGGGTTATTGCACCGCCCCATGAAAAAACCTGAGGATTTTTCATACTCCCGGGCATTGACGTTGTTAAGGCGTCACATAGCGCTGTCCACCGTTGTAGGTTGCTGCAGATTTTTACGCACCTTTGCGCCGGTTTTTACCGCGCAAAGGTGTTTTTTTACCCATTCGCATATTCCGTATCATGTCGCCTAAACTCAAAAAAGCATTCCAGTTTTTGCTGTTCCTCGGCATTGGGGTTACCATTCTCGGGCTGGTTTTTCGCAACCAGAATATCGCTTTTCAGGAGCAATGCCGGATCGATGGCGTGCCTCCCGGGCAGTGCAGCCTGCTGGATAAGCTGTTGCATGATTTTTCCACGGTGCATGTGGGCTGGATCCTTCTGGTGGTTGCAGCGTTTACCCTGAGCAATATGCTCCGGGCCTGGCGTTGGCAGATGCTGCTGGAGCCTATGGGTTACCGGGCGGGATTTCTCAACAGTTTTCTGACCATTTTGCTGGGCTATTTTGCCAACCTTGGTTTCCCCCGTATGGGCGAGGTGGTGCGCGCCGGCTCCCTGTCGCGGTATGAACGCATTCCCATGGAGCGCGTGATGGGCACCCTGGTGGTGGACCGGCTGATGGACTTTGTGTGTTTGGGACTGGTTGTCGGGCTGGCGTTCCTGTTTGAGGCCGATACGCTGTGGCATTTTATTCAAAGCCGGCGCCCGGCGGCTTCCGGCGGCGGCAGTTTGTGGCAGAACCCGTTCGTGCTGGCCGCATTGGCTGTATTGGCACTCGGGGCGGTCGCAACGCTGATCTTTTGGAAAAAAATCACCCAACTGGCGCTTTTTCAAAAAATCGCCGGCCTGGTCGAAGGGTTTTGGGACGGACTGCGCAGTGTATTCCGCCTGCGGCATGCCGGACTTTTCCTGGCCTACTCCCTGGGAATCTGGCTGATGTTTTACCTGCAGTGCTGGTTCAATCTGAAAGCGTTTCCCCCAACCAGCCATCTGGGTGCGGGCGCGGCCCTTATGGTGTTCGTATTCGGCACCCTTGGTTTCGTCATACCGGCGCCGGGCGGCATGGGTTCCTTCCACGCCCTGGCGATTGCCGGGCTGGCCCTTTACGCCATCGAGGGCAGCGATGCCTTCTCGTATGCGAATATTGCCTTCTTTACGATCCAGATCTTTTACAATATCGTAGCAGGTCTCTTGGCGTTGCTGTTGCTGCCGGTCCTGAACAAAAAGAAGCTTGTTGGTTAGGAGGACGCGTTTGGCCTCGAACATCACCGTGTCTTGTGATAGTTCATGCAGTAGCCATGAGTTTAAACTGCCCGGCGTACTAACAGTTACCACTATTTAAAAAGCAAGCAATGACCAAATCAAGTTCGGCATTTGTTGATTCAAAAAAACATTATAAAATACTTGACGGCTTACGTGGCGTAGCTGCGATAATGGTAGTTTTGTTTCACATTTTAGAGGTGTATTCGGGTGCAGACCATACGAAACAGATCATCAATCACGGCTACCTGGCAGTGGACTTTTTCTTCGTGTTATCCGGTTTTGTGGTTGCGCATGCTTATGACGATCGTTGGGATAAGATGTCTTTGAAAGATTTTTTTAAACGCCGGATAATAAGACTGCATCCAATGATTATCCTGGGTATGACTATTGGCGCGATAAGTTTTTATTTGGCCGAGTCGGCTTATTTCCCCAAAATAGCGGATACCTCTATAGGACAACTCCTTTTGGTAATGCTCATTGGTTATACCCTGCTTCCAATTCCTCCTTCCATGGACATTAGGGGGTGGAATGAAATGCATCCGCTCAATGGCCCTGCATGGTCATTATTTTTGGAATATACCGCAAATGTTTTCTATGCACTGATATTGCGTAAGTTACCTAATATAGCGCTTTCAATCCTGGTGTTCATAGCTGCCTTTGCCTTAATACATTTGGCGGTAACCAGTCCTAATGGTGATGTCATTGGAGGTTGGTCAGTGGAGGCTGAACAATTAAAAATAGGTTTTACACGGCTTTCTTATCCGTTTTTGGCAGGGCTTCTGCTGCACAGAACCATTAATCTTAAAAACATAAAAAATGCCTTTCTTTGGTGCAGTTTATTGCTGGTTGTAACGCTTGCATTTCCCAGGATAGGAGCATATGAACACCTTTGGGCAAACGGATTATATGATTCGCTATCAATAATATTGATATTCCCGTTTATCATATATTTAGGTGCAGGGGGTGAAATACATACTCGACTTGGAGACAAAATTTGCACTTTTTTAGGAGATATTTCATACCCGATCTATATCATCCACTTCCCATTTATTTACATTTATTATGCATGGGTTTCTGGCAACAACGTCCCAATGGAACGGGGCCTTTGGACAGGCATGGCTCTATTAATATTTACTTTAGTATTGTCCTATTTATCGTTAAAAATATATGATGAGCCTCTGCGAAAGTGGTTGGCTAAGCAATTTTTGAATAGTAAAATCAAGAAACAGGATTAGTTTGATTAAAAATACTATGCAAGTATATCCCCGAATATTCTGATACTAAGATAAATAGAGTTTATTATGGAGTCATACAAGGAATACAATCCCATTATTTAATTCATGACAGGGTTAAGTGCCTGCTTCACGCTGATCACTCCCGTTACGTTTTCTGGAAGGCCTTCTGAAATTCACAGCTGGGTGTCATTAATTGCTCAGCGCAAATCTGTTGTATATGATTTTCGGCGATGTCCTTTATTTCATTGATGGGACAAAAAACTTTTACCGGCTCCAATATAGGCGGCATTGCAGAAACACAGGAAATGCCTGACCTCTGTGCAAAGCATAATATAATTGCCGATATTTCAAATGTGCAGAACAAATAAAGCCTTGCTTGTCCAAATCCCCATCAAAGCAATGGGGAAAGCCCCGTTTTATATCATGACTCCAACTGACAGAGATCACTGCGCTTTGCGGCAGATTTTGTGAGTTTTACGGATTGCTCACCGTAAAGCTGCTGTATATGATTTCCAGCAACATCCTTCATTTCATCGAATACGAACTTCAGGCCATCGCCCTGATCTGGATGGGCGTGATTTATTCGATCAAAATCTGGCAACTGGCGCACTTGCCCATGCCTTGGGAAACCGCCGAGCCCAAAGGAAGCGTATCCGGCGGGGTATTGCATTCCTACGGAGTTATTTTCATGCCTTGGTCGATGGAAAGCACCCGCAAGCACATCTGGCGGTGGTTGGAGTTCGGGGTGTACCACATTGGCGCTCTGGTAGCCATCGTCAATACCTTTACCATGCCTTTTCTGCCCGGGATAATGACCGGGCTCGTGCGCATGCTTTTTGCCGTCCTGATCGCGCCTTCGGTAATCGTCGGCCTGATCAAACTCTACCAGCGGCTCACCAAACCGGAGCTCCGGGTGATCAGCACCCCGGATGATTACTTTTCGCTCGTCAGCATGGAATTTTTCCTGTTTTTCGCAGTGGCGGCCCTTGTGAGCGACGCCTCCGGCTGGCG